>JBBWZW010000217.1:0-19026 GCA_039649305.1 Burkholderiales bacterium | reverse complement strand
CGAGCTTTACTTCTTCCGGCGCGTTCAGCATCGTTATTTTTGCGGCGTAGGTTCGCGTCGCGGAATCGGCGACCGGAGACAATTCGCGCAGCTGGCCCTGAATCACCTGGTCCGGCCTGGCCCAGATACGCACACTGACATCAGTGATACTGCGCAGCGTGGCGACTTTGTCTTCTGGAATGCCAATCACGATTTCCCTTGCGCCGGCTTGCGCGATGCGCACCACCGGGGTGCCCGGGGCGACTACCTGCCCTACTTCCGCATCGACGCTGGTGACCACGCCGTCAACATCGGACACCAGTGCGGCGTAGCCGGCCTGGTTCGATTGATTTTTGTAGCCGGCAACGGCCTGGTCGTAGGTCGCCTGGGCCGCACTGAAAGCGGTCGCCTTTGCGTCGAGCACCGCCTGACTAACGAAGTTTTTTTCGCGCAAGTCCTGATAGCGCTTGAGTTCTGCGCCGGCAAGGTCACGGTTGCTTTGTGCAGCCTTCAATCCGGCATTCGCCTGGGCCTGCGCCAGCCGCAGATCTTGCGGGTCGAGCTGCATCAGCGGCTGGCCGCGCTTGACAAGCGTGCCGACATCCACTTTGCGTGCCACGACCTTGCCGCCGACGCGGAATCCAAGCCGTGATTCCACCCGAGGCCGGACTTCGCCGGAAAATTCAGCCACGATATCTGCGTTGTCCGCGACAAGCTTGATAACGCGGACCGGTCGCACATCTTCCGTCTTTTCGACCGGTTTGGAGCATGCGGCAAGCAGGACGACAGAGACGACAGCTATCAGCGCGGTCTTGCCGGCTTTGCCCGCCCAGCCGGCCGGCTGATATGAATTCCTCAAATCGTCCACGTTTTTTCCTTTACTATTCGAGCTGAAAAATGTACTGCAGGAATAACAACTTCTCGCCGGGGGGCGCATGTAGCCTTGCGCTCGCGCCGGTTTACTTAATGACTTTCCGGTTAGTAATTATAAACGGACGGTAACTATTTGCATATGACTTTTTAGTCAGTAAAAGAGATGCCAGTCGACCACTACGAAAATTTCCCCGTAGCTTCGCTATTGATGCCGGCCCGGCTTCGTCCGGCGGTCGAGGTGATTTATGCGTTTGCGCGCAGCGCCGACGATATTGCCGACGAGGGTGCCGCGCTTCCCGGACAGCGCATTGAGGCATTGATGGCCTATGAATCCGAACTCGATCGGATCGAACATGGCCAGGCTGCCAGCGCGGGCTTGTTCGCTTCCCTTGCCGAAACCACGAAGAAATACCGCCTGCCGTTGGAGCCGATGCGCAACCTGCTATCGGCCTTCAAACAGGACGTCAACACCACCCGCTACCCGACCTTCGTTGACCTGATGGACTACTGCCGGCGCTCTGCCAACCCGGTCGGCGCGTTGATGCTGCATCTATACGGCGCGTCGAATCCGCAGAACCTGCGCGATTCAGATGCCATTTGCTCGGCATTGCAACTGATTAACTTCTGGCAGGACGTTGCCATCGATTGGAAGAAGAACCGGATTTATTTGCCGCAGGAAGACCTGCTGCGGTTTGGCGTCACCGAAGAGCATCTGGACTCTGAAAAAACGGATGACGCGTGGCGCGGGCTGATGCATTTCGAGGTTGAACGCGCACGCGCAATGATTGTTTCGGGTGCGCCACTGGCAATGCGGCTGCCGGGACGCATCGGATGGGAACTGAGGCTGGTCGTCCAGGGCGGCCTGCGTATATTGGAGCGGATCGAAGCTGCCGAGTACGATGTTTTCAGGCGTCGCCCCAAGCTGGGGCCTGCCGACTGGATTCTGATGGCCTCACGTGCCATTCGGATGAAGCAATAAAATTCAGTTTGTCTCGAATGAGGCAAGTCGGCTAGCATAGCGGCTTCCATCCGGTCACAGTCCACTCTTTCCATATGTCGCCAGACGAATACTGCCAACAAAAAGCCGTACAAAGCGGTTCCAGTTTTTACTACAGCTTCCTGTTTTTGCCGCCGGAACGCCGCCGCGCCATTACCGCCTTGTATGCGTTCTGCCGGGAAGTCGACGATACCGTCGACGAATGCACCGATGAGTCGATCGCCCGGACCAAGCTGGCATGGTGGCGCAAGGAGATCGCATCTATGGTGACCGGCTCGCCTACTCATCCGGTGAGCAAGGCATTGGAGCCCCACATGGCTACCTATTCGCTGGACAGCAAGCATCTGTTGGCGATCGTCGACGGGATGGAGATGGATCTCGACCAGACGCGTTATCTTGATTACCCCGGCCTGAAGCGCTATTGCTGGCATGTGGCGAGCGTGGTTGGCATCCTGTCGGCCAGCATCTTCGGCGCAACCCGTCCTGAGACCTTGCAGTATGCGGAGAAGCTCGGCCTGGCTTTTCAGTTGACGAACATCATTCGCGATGTGGGTGAAGATGCGCGCAAGGGCCGCATCTATCTGCCAGTCAGTGAGCTGCAGCAATTCAATGTCACCGCGGCCGATATCCTGAATGCGCGCCATAGCGAAAACTTCGAGAAGCTAATGCGCTTCCAGGCCGATCGCGCCCAGGCCACTTACGATGAAGCCTTCGCGCTGCTACCGGCTGCGGACCGAAGCGCACAGCGTCCGGGACTAATGATGGCCGCGATTTACCGCGCGCTGTTGAATGAAATCGAGCGCGATGGGTTTCACGTGCTTCAGCAGAGAATCTCCCTCACACCGATACGCAAACTCTGGCTGGCCTGGAAAACGTATGTTCGCGGATGACGTCAAGCGCGGGGCGGTGAAGGTATGACCGTAGTTGCAGTAGTGGGCGGCGGCTGGGCCGGTTGTGCAGCCGCGGTTGAGCTCGCCAGCAAAGGCGCCCGCGTCACTTTATTCGAGGCGGCGCGTGTCCTGGGCGGCAGGGCCCGATGCGTTGAGGTCAACGACAGAAAGCTCGATAACGGCCAACACATACTCCTTGGCGCATACAGCGAAACCTTGCGCCTGTTACGCACACTTGGCATCGCGCAGGATGACGTGTTGTTACGCCTGCCGCTGCAAATGCGTTATCCGGAGGATAGTGGCGGCATGGACTTCGTCGCGCCGCGCCTGCCTGCGCCGCTCCATCTGCTGGTCGCCCTGCTGCGTGCACGCGGGTTGGGCCGTGAAGACAAGCTGGCGCTGGTTCGTTTCTCCACCAGCGCACGTTGGATGGACTGGCGCTTGCATGAGGACTGCAGCGTCGCCGAATTGCTCGACCGATTCGACCAGACCGATCGCCTGATCAAGCTGATGTGGCGTCCGCTATGCATCGCGGCGCTGAACACGCCACCGGAGCGCGCGTCGGCACAGGTGTTCCTGAACGTGCTGCGCGACAGTCTGGGCGCACGGCGTAGTGCTTCCGATATGCTGATTCCGCGGGTGGACCTGACAACCCTGCTTCCGCAACAGGCGGCCGCCTTCATCGAGCAGCACGGCGGCCAGGTTCACTTTGGCGCCAACGTGAAGAAGATCTACCGTGACGGCGACAGGTGGTGCATTGAACCAGGCGACGTATCTTTCGATGCGGTTGTGATTGCCACGCAGCCGTCGGTGGCAGCCGGGTTATTGGACGGACTGACTGACACAAGCAGCCTCACCGCATTCAGCTACGAGCCGATTACCACCTGCTACCTGCAGTACAGCCCTCACGTCAGGCTGCCGCTACCTTTCTTTGCGCTGGTCGATGATGGGGCATCAGGAGATTGGGGGCAGTTCGTATTCGACCGGGGTCAACTCGATGTGGCCCAGAACGGGCTGTTGTCGGTGGTGGTCAGTGCATCAGCCGAAGCGATCGCAGCCGGGCACCATGTGTTGACGGAAGCAATTGCGACGCAGCTTGCCAGGGTATTCCGGATGCCTGAATTGGATCGCCCCGGGTGGACCCAGGTGATTACCGAGAAACGCGCCACTTACTCCTGCGCTCCCGCCCTCGCCCGCCCTGACAATGCAACCGGACTGGCGGGACTGGCTATCGCCGGCGACTATACGGCCGGCGATTATCCAGCCACCCTTGAATCGGCAATCAGGAGCGGCGTGCAGGCTGCGCAGTACGTTCTTGGTTGAGCGGTGCCGCGGCGGCAGCCGGAACATGGAAATTATCCGCACCGCGCATAACGCCATACTCATCATGGTGGGCAACGACGCAGCGACATTTCCGCCAGATTGAAATGTCTTCGGAGCGCAATCCGGTATAAGCCGCCAGCTCTGGCACCTCCGCCTGCACCGGCCTGGCGCGGCGGTGCTGCCGCCGAAAGCGCGTGTACTCCAGTAATGCCCACAGCAGCAGGCATCCGCCGAAAATCGCTGCGACACATAGGTAAAGCACCAGCAGCCGTCGGAGTTCGATCACTTCCGCCTTCCATCCGAGCTCCGTGTAAGCCTGGTAGAAACCCATGCCCCATGCGACCAGCGTGACGACCGGCAGCCATAGGTATATCCATACGGCCCAGCACAGCACCGTAACGCAGCCCCAGCCCACGCGCCTGGATAGAGGCACAAACCCTGGTTGGTCGATAATCATTTGCATGCGCGCCTCCCCGTCATGACTTTTTTTCGGTAGCCGGCCCGGGGCCGCGAACGCCCCGGTCCGGGCTGACCCAGACCGCCCGCTTGCCACGCCCGCGCATCAGAACTTTCGGCACCGCGCAGATCGAGGTGCACATAGTGAGCGTCCAGTACGCCAGCGGATACCAGATCATCCAGAAATAGTGGCGCAACATGCCGCGGTCGTACCGGCGATCGAGCGCCAGCGCGAGCAGTATCTGCATCAGGCAGGTGGTGCCGATCAACACGCCATGCCAGCCCGGCACGATCGTGATTTGCCAGCGCAACGGCAACGTGAAGAACAAGCCCGCGAACCACAGTACAAACACCAGTCCCATCGCATAGGCCCAGAATACCGACGTCACGTACTCAAGGTAGATGGGCCACATACGGCGTAGGCGCCACTCGCGAAAAACGTACGCGTACTTCAGGATCGCCTGGGTCCCGCCCATTGCCCACCGCAGGCGCTGTTTCCATAAACCCGCGAGTGTTTCCGGCATCAGTATCCAGCACAATGCGTGCGGTTCGAAACGGACGGCCCAATGCCTGATTTGCAGCTTCCAGCTGATGTCGATGTCCTCGGTCAGCATGTCCGGGCTCCAGAAGCCGATGTCCAGCAGCGCGCGGCGGCGAAACATCGTCACCACGCCGGACACGGTAAACAGCCGGCCATAGATACGTTGCGCACGCTTGATCAGGCCGATAATGGACGAGAATTCGCCGACCTGGAGACGGCCAAGCAAGGTTGAACGGGTGCGGGTGCGCGGATTGCCGGTCACGGCGCCCACGCGGGAACCTGACAGAAAATGCCGCATCATCCACGAGATTGCATCCGGGTCGAGGATCGCATCGCCGTCGATGCATAACAGATACTCTCCGTTCGCCAACACCGCCGCGGTATTCAGGCCTACCGCCTTGCCCTGGTTCCTGCCCTGATGGATCACGCGCAGTTTCGGATGACGTGCGATCAGTTCATTCAGGATCGCGCCGGTGTTGTCCTTGCTGCCGTCATTGACGCACAGGATTTCGTAGTTCGGATAATTCATCCGCGACAATGCTTCGACAACGTCGCGGATGTTGTCCTGTTCGTTAAAGCAGGGGACGATGATCGATACCAGCGGTGTTTCAGGCAGTAGCGCGAGCGGATCTTTGCCATGCAGGCTATGGCGCTCGTAGTGGAAATAATAGGCGATCGCACCGGTCATCCACAGGTACGACATGAACATCGGATAGTAAAACGTGAAATCAAACAGGAGTATGTCGAGTTGCATGCTCAGCGCCTCACCGGAAATGTTTCCACTGAAATGGCCTGCCTGATGAGAGACTCGTCGGGATGATTGTTGTGGGAGTCGTCCGGGTAGTAGCCCAGGTGGCGCGCACCGGCGAGCCGCAATTGGCGCCACTGCGCCGACAGTGTACCGGCAGGCACCGGCTTGTTAGTCTTCCAGTCGCGGCTTTGCAGTTCGAACACGGTCTTCTGCAGCGCTCCCGGCGTGGCCTTGACTTTGGCCACCAGGTTGCCAAGCCATTGCTGCTGATCGGCGGCGCCTTCCATGTAAGGCATCGCCATCAGGGGGGTGAAATCATAGAGTTCGAGGAAGCTGGCATAGTTTTGGGCGAACCATTCTTCCGACTCGGGTTGGAGCACCAGTGGCGCGTAGAGATTGCGCGCGGTAAGCAGGGCCGGATGGTACCGGCGCAGTACATCGGCCAGCTCTACGGTAAATTGATTGATGTGCGCGGTTTTCTTCTCCGCCCAGCGACGCCGCAAACCAGAGTCGGCGCGTAGCGCCTCCGGCGTTACGGTAAGCTGCCATTGGTCACGATAAAACGCCAATGCGGCGGGACTGGCATCTTCATCATCGGACAGCGTTGCATCGTCGTGGAACAGCACGCCCGCAAAGACCGCATGCTTGCCGAGATCTTCGTAGATTTCGGTGACCGTCCTGCGCACGCGGGGATCAAACAAGGAAAGCCGGGGGTAACGCCCATGGCGTGCAGCTTGCGGTGTGTCCTGCATCGCCTCAACTACCCGATCGGCGGCCGGATGCCAGGACGATAACCTGAATGCCATGACGGGCATCCATGCATACACCGTCACCCCGGTACGCGTCCGGAGTTGCCACGCGACCCGTGAAAACAAGTCGGCGCGCATCGGCAAATGGCGACTCGGAAAGTACAGTTGGTCAGCGACCCCGTCGCCGTCGGGATCGGCAAAGGCCTGCAAGTAGACGGTGGTCGGACGCAAACGCAGGATACGGTCCAGCAGCGCGGAGAGATTGGCTTCCTGTTTGTGCGGGTCCGGATCAAATATGTAGTCGAGATCGACGTGGATCACGCGCTCAGGCGGTCTTTGCGCGTCAGCGGCCGGCGCTCGCAGTGCGTCGATCAGCTCCGGCAGGCGATGATTGTGCATGACCAGCGACCGGCGCATCCGCTGCAAGGAGTCGGCCGGCGAGTTCGGTCCCGGCTCCAGGTTCATCGCGACCGTCATCCCGGCCTCCACGGCCCACCGGGCGGCCGCAAGGTTATAAGCGCCGAACGGCCATACCACCGCCCGTGGCCGAATGCCCAGTTCGCGCTGGATGGTGTCCGCACTGCGCCTCAGGTCCGCCTTTATGCGAGCGGCATATTCGCCGTCGCTTTCATAGGTGGATTTGTGCGTCGAATAGGACCGCGCGATCGCCGCCGGAATGGAATTGCCCTGCGGATTGGCTGGTATGCCTTTGTGCATATCATGTGTATGCGATGCGACTTCGACCAGCCCGGAAGCGAGCATCGTACGAACTTCATCCCAGCTGACAAATTCGGTACGCGCTACCAGGCTGTCGCCGAACTTCACTTGCGAGCCAGGCGGCGTTTCTATCCAATCCCCGACCAGCGAGATCACCGCAGGAAAATTGAACTGCTTTAGCAGCGGAAAGACCTTGGTATAAACGCTCTTGTAGCCATCATCGAAGGTCAGCAGCACTGCTCTGTCGGGCAGCTTGCCGCGCCCTTCCCTCGCATCGATGATTTGCTGCAGGCTGACCGGGTGATAGCCGTTTTCGTTGAGCCACGAGAAGTGACGGATCAGCTCTGTGGTGTCGATTGCGGTCGGCTCCGGCCATGCCTGCAGCGACTCGCGCAGGTTGTCCCGGACATCGTGGTAACAGAGAACGCGGAAACTCTGCGGAAGGTCGCTGGAACCCACAGCGCTTCGCAGTGACACATCGGTAGCAGGTGCGGCCCTGGCAACGGCCGGTTGCATAAAGAGCCATACCGCGATCGCCGCCGCGACGATGAAATGCACCACACGCACTATTACTGTCAGCCAGTCGATGTTCATTTGATCCGCCAATAGAAAGTCGCAAAACCGTAATTCCGGTCCTCACGCATGCCGTCATACGGATGAAGACCGCGCCCGAGTCCGTAACGGAACGAGAAATTGCGGTCGTCGCTCCACTCATGCTCGTAGCGAACGTCGCCCAGCCCCGCTACGGCGAAGTCGTCCTGCCAGTAACGTCCCGCCGTATAGCTCAAAAGCTGGCGGAAAGAGCGGTGATAGCGGCGCCAGGTGAGCCACTCAGCGGAGAGGCTCAGGCTGGCTTCGCGATCGCGCTGCGGATTGAAATAAGCGGCACTGCGAAGGCTGTTCGTCGAGCGGTAGAGTTGCAGACTGCTATCCACTTTGAGGGCCGGACCGGATATCCAGCGCTCGGTCCACCAGAGCCGGCCCGCATTGCGCCGGTTGTCATCCGAGTAGCGTGTTTGTGACAGTTCGCCGCCCGCTTTGCGGGATTCATCCCGGATCCATGTCACCCCTGTTTTCAGCACGCCTGCGGTCACACCATTGTTAAATGCCGCCGCCGGCAAATCGTTCAGGTTGGAGTCCACTACAGCGTGCAGATGCCATGCATCGGAGAGGCTTTTCGTCATGGCCAGAGCCAGGCCATTGGCGTTTGCCGCGCCTTGTGCGCGGTTGAGTTCGGCTTCGATTGCGATATCGCGTGCGCGGTAATCAATGCCGGCGCCTGCCCGGGTGCGAGTGACCGATGCATCACCGGTTTCCCCCCTTGAGCGCGACAGATGGCTGAACACCCGGAAGTGCTCGCCCAATGAGTTTTTCAGTGGCGCGGAATGCAGTGTTGCGTCGAGTACCGATTCGGCCGCGGCGGCAGAACCCCCATGACCGATCGTCATATCTATTTTCAGCTGGAGTCGGTCATGCTGATCAATCCTGTGGGTCAGGTTTTGCACCGCCTTGTGTTCCGGGTAATCCGTGAGCAGCGGCGCCAATGCGGCGCGCGCGTCCCCGAACTGGTTCAGCGACAGCAACGTGTCGGCGCGTCCGACAGCGGCATCCACGGATTTCGGTTCATCCAGCTGCAACAGAGTGAACTCTTCCAATGCGGCACGGGGCCGTGCGCGCATCGTATGCAGGGACGCCCACGCGGAGCGAATCCCGGAATTGAACGGCGCCAGTGCGCGTTGTTCGGATAATCCCTGCTCCGCCTTTTCCAGGCGGTCCGCGTACATCAGCATGAGTGACACCATCAGCGCCGCGCGCGGGTAACTGGCGTTTTGCGCTTCCATGCCGCGCAACCCCTTGTCGGTCATCGAAGGTGTTGTCCGCAAAACCTCGTTTGCCAGCGCCTGCGCCTCGTCGTGCCGCTCGGCCTCGCTGTTGGCATACATCAGCGCGACCTGCATGTCGATCCATTCGCCCGTTTCCAGCTGACCGGCGTCTTTTAATGCCTCGAGGTAGAGCTCGCGCGCTCGATCCGGTTGCTCCAGGTACAGATAGGCGTCGGCGGCAGCCGCTTTCGCATAGGACGGGATGATTGTCTTGTCGGCGGCCAGAGATTCGTAAAGGCCGACTGCATCGCGCATGCGGAACCGGTCGCGCAAGGCAATCAGGCGGTCGAATTGGGTGACCGGCTTGTCGCCGAAGCGACGGGTGACCTCGGCATTCTGAAGAAGTGCAATATCGGTGGTCGCAAAGCGGGACGGTTTATTCTCCGCCGCCTGTTGCGCCTGGCCGAATATGATGGTGCGTGCGGCTGCATCGTGTGCGAGCCGCCGCATTTCTTCTTCGTTGAAGGCGTCGGGCCTGCTTTCGGCGAGGCGCTTTGCCAGATGTGGAAGCCCGGCATTGTTCAGTGCTAACACCTGGCCCCGCGCGGCATAGCGGAAGCCGGGCTCGAGCTTCAACGCATCCTGGTAAGCGCCCGCGGCGAGCAGCCATTCACCGCGCCGTTCCTGCAACTCAGCCAGGGCGATCAGCAGCGGCAAGTCGCGGCGGGAAGGTGCTTTCGGCAGGCGTGCGGTCAGATGATTGACCGCCTGTTCGATCCGCCCCTGGTCCATCCATGCGTAGGCTAGTCCGGCATGCGCTTCGGCATCGTCCGGGGTTGCGGCCAACGCCAACCGGTATGCCTGCTCAGCCTCGCTGGCACGTCCGGCGGCGCGCGAGGCGGCAGCGACCGCTTTGTGGTCGGGCGTAGCGTGGGTTTGGCCGGAGGGAGGTACAGCGTGCGCGCTGCCAACGCAGGCGGCCAGCCAGAAAAGACCGCCGGCGCAAACAACTGGCCGGGATACCGGGTACGAAATGCTCATTGCGGCCCACTGAATGTCTAGGTTGGACGAACGCCGGAGGCGCTTCAGTGCCGCGATGCGTTACGCTTTCTGTTTCCAGATTGTCATCGCGGACGGACGCAGAGTAGCATCACGTTTTCATTTAACAACGATTCGTTAACACTTTTTGAGATTTTTATCGCCGAATTGTTCCCTCCCTTTACTCATGTTCCCGAATTCGGGTGAGCGCGTCATCAATGCGTTCGACGCCGATGACCGTCAAGCCTTCGATCTTCTGTTTCGGCGCATTCGCCTTCGGAATCAGGGCAATCGAAAAGCCGAGCTTCGCCGCTTCGCGCAGGCGTTCCTGCCCGCGTGGCGCGGGACGAATCTCGCCGGCCAGGCCAACTTCGCCGAACACCGCCAGGCCGCGCGGCAAGGGCTTGTTGCGCATCGAAGAATGGATCGCCAGCAGCACCGCAAGGTCGGCCGCCGGCTCGGTGATCTTGACGCCGCCGACCGCATTGATGAATACATCCTGGTCGAACGCGGCGATCCCGGCGTGGCGATGCAGTACCGCGAGCAGCATGGCGAGGCGGTTTTGCTCCAGTCCGACCGACAGCCGCCGCGCGTTCGGCACGTGTGAGGTATCGACCAATGCCTGGATTTCAACCAGCAGCGGGCGCGTACCCTCCTGGGTCACCATTACGCAGGAGCCGGGGACCTGGTTGTCGTGTTGGGACAAAAACAAGGCGGACGGGTTGGAGACGCCTTTCAGTCCCTTTTCGGTCATTGCGAACACACCGAGCTCGTTCACCGCGCCGAATCGATTCTTGAATGCGCGCACCAGGCGGAAGCTGGAATGGGTATCGCCTTCGAAGTACAGGACGGTGTCAACGATATGTTCGAGCACGCGCGGGCCGGCCAAAGCGCCTTCTTTTGTGACGTGGTCGACCATGATGATGGTGATGCCGGATTGTTTGGCCACCCGCGTCAGTTGCGCGGCACATTCCCGAACCTGCGCCACTGAACCGGGCGCGGAAGTGAGTGCATCGGAATAGACGGTCTGGATCGAGTCGATGACGGCCACCTGCGGCTTTTCGTCCGCCAGTGTGTTCAGGATTTTTTCGAGCTGGATTTCGGCCTGCAGCTTGAGTTCTTTGGCATCGACCGCAAGCCGCTTGGCGCGCAACGCGATCTGCGCTCCGGATTCTTCGCCGCTGACATACAAGACTTTCTTCACGCGCGACATGTTTGCCAGCGCCTGCAACAGCAAAGTCGATTTGCCGATGCCGGGATCGCCACCGATCAGCACCACGCCGCCCGGCACCAACCCGCCACCGAGCACGCGGTCGAATTCTTCGATGCCGGTGCCGAAGCGCGGCACATCAATGGCTTCGATGTCGGCCAGGCTGAGCACCGGCGAAGTCTGGGCCAGGCCCTGGGGCTGCGCCGAATATCGATTGCCGGCCGTTTCGACCAGGGTTTCAACAACAGTATTCCACTGCCCGCACGACGGACATTGGCCTGCCCATTTATTAGTAACGCCACCGCATTCGGTGCAGGTGTAATTGGTTTTTTGCTTGGCCATGGTCTGTCAGTATCAAAAGTGAAAAAACCGGCGCAAAGCCGCCGGTTCGAATTCGGGATGACCCTCTTACTAGTCCGCGACTCGCTCCACGACTTTGACGCGGGGAGCCAACGCGCACATCATTTCATAGCCGATGGTGCCGGCTGCGGTCGCCACTTCATCTATCGGCAGCCCATCGCCCCATAGTGTCACCTTGCTGCCAACGCGGGCGGTCGGAATGTCGGTCAGGTCTACAGTGATCATGTCCATCGAGACCCGTCCGATGATGCGGGTCCGCAGGCCCTCGACCACGATGGGCGTCCCGTTCGGCGCATGACGAGGATAGCCGTCCGCATAGCCGCATGCGACCACCCCGATAGTCATTGGTTGATCGGCAATGAAGCGGCTGCCATATCCGATTGCGTCGCCGGGCCCGATCTGTTGTATGCCGATGATTTCGCTTTCGAGCGTCATCGCCGCGCGCAGGCCGAACTCGGCGGCGGTCTTGCCGCCCGGGGTGGCGCCATACAGGATGATCCCGGGCCGCACCCAATCGGCGGACAGTTCGGGATGCATCAGGTCGGCAGCCGAATTGGACACACTGCGTTCGCACGGGAGCCCCTCGGCTGCGGAGCGGAAACGCAGCACCTGCTCGGCCAGCGGCAAACCGGCATTGGCCGGCTCATCGGCGTTGGCAAAATGCGTGATCAAACTAATATTACCGACCGCGGGCATTGCATGCAGCCGCTCATACGCGCCGCGATAAGCCTGCGGCGTGAATCCCAGCCGGTTCATCCCGCTGTTCATTTTCAGGTGGACGTGTATCGGCGCCGAAAGCCCCGGCCCGATCTTCTCAAGCATTTCCATCTGTTCGACGCAATGCACGGCGACCTGCAACTTATGCCCGGCGACGACGCTCAAATCGGCGGGTTCAAAAAAACCCTCGAGTAAAAGAATCGGTTTTTTCCAGCCCATCTCGCGCAAGCGGACGGCATTATCGAGTTCAATCAGTGCCAATCCGTCCGCATCGGAAAAACCGCGCATGCCGCGCTCCAGGCCATGACCGTAGGCGTTGGCCTTAACGACAGCCCAGACCTTCGAATCGGGGGCATGTTTTTTTGCGACGGCCAGGTTATGCCGCATGGCGGAAATATCAACGGTGGCAACGAGCGGTCTGGGCATGAACGGTCTGCGTAGGGTGGGAAGCGAAGAGCGTCATTTTACCGGACGCGCTTCGTTCCCCGCCCAGTAAAATACGCAGTTGCCGAAGATTTTCATGGTATAAAGCAAGCCGGGAGACACATTGTTACAAGCAATATGCGGATGAATCGCGGTTTTTACACCATCATGGCGGCGCAGTTTTTTTCGTCGCTCGCGGATAATGCACTTCTCATCGCGGCCATCGCGTTATTAACAGTAATGGATTCACCGGCGTGGATGACGCCGCTGCTGAAACTGTTCTTTGTGCTGTCTTACGTGCTGCTGGCGGCATTTGTCGGCGCATTCGCTGACTCGATGCCCAAGGGCCGCGTCATGTTTGTCACCAACTGTATAAAGATAGTCGGCTGCGCGATGATGTTTTTTCACGTGCACCCGTTGCTCGCTTATGCGGTGGTTGGTTTCGGCGCGGCGGCCTATTCGCCGGCGAAGTACGGCATCCTCACCGAACTGCTCCCCCCTGAAAAACTGGTCGCGGCCAATGGCTGGATCGAGGGACTGACTGTCTCTTCCATCATTTTGGGAACGGTAATGGGCGGCGCACTGGTCAACCCCGGCATTTCAGCCGCGCTGTTGAGCTTCAATTTCCCCATCGTCGATCTGGGCATCGACACGACGGCGGAAGCCGCCCTGTCGGTCATCATGGTCATTTACGTGGTCGCGGCCGTGTTCAACCTGAAGATACCCGACACCGGTGCGCGCTATCCACATCAGCAGCGCAATCCGCTCAAACTGATTGTCGATTTTGCAGGCTGCTTCAACATACTCTGGAAAGACAAGCTGGGACAGATTTCGCTCGCCGTCACCACGCTGTTCTGGGGCGCGGGCGCGACGCTGCAATTTATCGTGCTGAAATGGGCGGAAAAGTCTCTCAATATGCCGCTCGACCAGGCGGCGATTTTGCAGGGCATCTTCGCAGTCGGGGTGGCGCTCGGGGCTGTGGCCGCCGCGCGCTTTGTGCCGCTAAAGAAGTCGCTGTCGGTGATGCCGCTCGGCGTGGCGATGGGACTGATCGTCACCACGATGACCATGGTGCACACGGTGTGGCTGGCCTACCCGTTGCTTGTACTGGTGGGCGCGCTGGCCGGTTATTTCGTGGTGCCGATGAACGCGCTGTTGCAGCATCGGGGCCATGTGCTGATGAGCGCCGGCCACTCGATCGCGGTACAGAATTTCAATGAAAACATGTCGGTGCTGACCATGCTGGTGCTGTATGCGGTGATGGTGAAAATGGATGTCGACATCAATATCGTGATCGTGCTGTTCGGGCTGTTTGTCGCCGGCACGATGCTGATGGCGATGCGCAAGCACGCAATGAACCAGCGTGAGTATGATTCATTGGCATTGATCGGCGAGCACAAGCACTGAGGCAAGGGGCGGCCTACGTCGCCCTTACCATATGGGTGATGCGCGCGCCGGCCCGGCTGGGCCAGTCATCGGGGACGATGAATCCGCGATCGACTTCAAGCACGCAGTCACCCTGCGCTTCCACGATCGCAACCATGACCGGCATGCTGTCCTTCTCGAAGCGAGCGGCCAGGATCGCCTCCAGGTTCTGCCGGCTCAGGCAATCTTCTTCGGTGGCTTTTGCCGGCGCCAGCCACGAAAGCCGCGGCAATATCATGTACTGTTCGGCAGCCATCCCGCCCAGTTCTTCAACTGTGCACCAGAATCCGCGGCAATGCGGACTTGAGACGCCCATCGAATGCACGACAGGCGTTTGACCGTAATAAAACAGCCATCCTTTCACCAGCGCCCGGGCCACTGTGATCGGCTCCGGCAATAGCGCCTGCGCCGCCGGGTGCTGCGAAAGCGACAACTGCCGCTCCATGATCTTGCGCACTTTTGCGCCCAGCGTGTCGGCGAGATTGGGGCCGACGAAATCATCCGCTTCCGTGCCGCCGCCGCTCGTTTCGAGCAGGTAGAACTTGCTGGCGAATTCCCAGTGGACCAGTTCACCCTCCTGCCGCAGCAGGAAATCGAATTCGCCGATCGTGTCGTTTTTGGCAGCCCGTACCTGGAGCCCGTGGGCGACCAGCGTTTCCTGATGGGTAAAATAAAATGCCATCAGCTTCTCGGCATAACGCCCGAGCCGCGTGTAGGGTTGCGCGCCCAGATACGCATTCAGCGATTCCGGCGCCCGATCGAGGGCGTTCAGCCACTCCAGCGTTTCCGGCCCGACGGGGCCGAGCGTGGCGATGCGGCCGCGCCACTGGGGCGCATTGCCATCGAGCAGATCGGGCGCGTCCAGCAACCAGGCGAGCGCACGTACATGCGGATCATTCAGGTGATTCCAGCGTCGATGGAATTGCGCCTGGAAACTGCCCGGTTCAGCTGCTGGTGGCATAAGTGGACATCGCCAGGGACAGATCTGCCCACGCTTTTTTCTTGTCGGCCAGATTGCGCAACAAGTACGCCGGGTGATAAGTGACGACCAGCGGCAGTTCCCCGTAACGATGGACTTTGCCGCGCAGGCTGGAAACCGGCGTCTCGGGATCGAGCTTGAAGAGGGACAATGCAGCGGTTTTCCCGAGCGCGACGATGATGGTCGGCTGGATCACCTCAATCAGCCGCTCAAGATAGGGCAGGCATGCCGCCACATCCTCCGCGCTCGGCCCCTCAGCATCCGTCGGACCGCGTTTGACGATGCTGGCGACATACGCGTTCTCCCCGCGCTTCAGGCCCATCGCCAGCAGCATGTTGTCGAGCAGCCTACCGGCATTGCCGATGGACGGCTCGCCTCGCAAGTCCTGGTTGTAGCCAGGACCTTCGCCGATGAATAGCCAGTTCGCTTTCTCGTCGCCGTCGCCGATCACCGAAATATTGGCGACCGGCCCGGTTGTGGCAGGAGCGGAGTACTCGATGACCTCCGCAGTCCACGCCTCCGTGACCTCGGGAGCGTCGCGGTGCCTCCACACGGGTCCGACACCCATTTCATGGAGGAAGATTGCGCGTCGGTTGCCGGAAGAGGTCATAACTTGATCCTCATGACGATCGCATCCTCGCGCGTGTTGTCTGCAGCGGGATAGTAGCCTTTACGTACCCCGATCTGGACGAAACCATAACGCTTGTATACCTCCAGCGCACGCAGATTGGATGGCCTGACCTCGAGCAATACCGAGGACATCCCGCGTTCGCGCGCCAGCGCCATCACTTTGTCCAGTTGCATGCGCCCTATTCCCTTGCCATGCAGGCCGCGCCGGACCGTGATGTTGAGCAGATGGGCTTCGTCCACCGCGAACATCATCAGAAAATAGCCGGCCAGCGATCCGCCGGCGTCGCGCAGTGTCCAGGTCTCATAACTGCTGTAGAGCGAGTCGAGGAAATTGCCGCGCGTCCAGGGATAGGGGTAAACATCGTTTTCGATCGTCACCACGTCGCGCAAGTCGTCGGCCTGCATCGGAATGAAATGCAGGGAAGAGACTTCATCCGTCAATGATCGATGTACTGCGCTCACGCGGCCACCTTCGCCTGACGTTCGACAGTAGTCAGGGCGACTTTGTTGCGCAGGTAAATCGGCTGCGCGTCGCGCGCCGCAACCGTTCTTCCTTCGGAAAATGCAATAGCGGCCAATTGCGCGACGTGTGCGGCATGCGGCATGACCGCCGGCTCAAAATCCTTTGCCACCGGCAGTTGACTGAATGCCTGGGGGTAGGCGCTCAGGCCATTCCCGCATGCGATCACCTTGCCGACCGGCGCTACCGCCGAGGCAGCCGACAGGGTGGGTTCGATGACTGTCTGCCATCCGTTTTCGTAACGGTACTGCGCCCAATAGACCTCTTCCATTCGTGCGTCCAAGACAGCCAACACGTCTGATGCGCCGGATGACTCCCGGCAGGCCTGGGCCATTGCCAATAAGGTCACAACCGGAATGACGGGAAGATCGGCGCCGAACGCCAGTCCCTGGGCAACCCCGCAGGCGGTGCGCACGCCGGTAAAGGAGCCGGGACCGGCGCCGAACGCGATGGCGTCACACTGTGCAAGCGTGATGCCGGCCTGCCGCAGCAACTCCTGGACCATCGGCAGCAGCGATTGGGAATGGGTCTGAACGCCCGACGCTTCGCGCGCGAGGACTTGATCGCCTCGCAGCAATGCAGCGGAAGCCAGTTCGGAAGATGTTTCTATTGCGATAATCGTAGACATGCCGATATTTTACCGCGCTCGCTCGCCGCGCATCGTGGCCATCAACGCAATTCATTTCCCTCGGGTTGCTAAAGTGTCCCAAAGCGATGCCGATATAACGAACACACCCCACATCAAGGAGGAGCTATGGAAGTCAACGGCATTGCCAATCTGGCGACAAAACTCGACGCGACGCGGACCGGCCAGGCGGTCGGCATTGCGGTGCTTAAGAAAGCGCTTGATACACAAGTCGCGAGCGCGGCGATCCTGCTCCAGGCGCTCCCACCGATGCAATCCGCAAATCTTCCTCCGCACCTGGGTCAGAACGTCAACACCAAGGCCTGAACGGGATAGTCCGGGCGAGCAACGCCCGGCGCCTTACTTTACAATACCGTCGCAAGCCGACCGGCTTACCCGATGATTTGCGACCCTACCCATGCCCAGCCTCACCCTCGATTCAAAAAACCGCGCTGAACTTGCCGAATGGCTGGAAAGCAATGCGTGGATAGTCGCCTGCTTGTGCGCCGCATGGTGCGGCACCTGCACCCAGTACCGCGACAACTTCGAGGCGCTGGCGGCACGTCACCCCGACAAACGTTTCGTCTGGATCGATATCGAAGACCAGGCCGATGTGGTGGGCGATCTCGACGTGGAAAATTTCCCGACCCTGCTGATCCAACGTGGCGACGCGGTTGCGTTCTTCGGTACGGTGCTGCCGGACCTGCAACTGGCCGACCGCCTCATCGCGGCCCAGGCGGAAAAAAGCGACGCCGATATACGCGCGGAAGCGGCCGGCAACGCCGATCGCAAACGGTGGCAAACCGAATGCAACCTGCGGGTTCGGCTGGCTGAGGCCGGAGAGTAACGAACTTCCCCTCCTTGCCATAATCGAAACATCGATGGCAACCAAAGGAGACCAGCATGGCAATTACCATGTACGCCGCATCTGTTCCGGTATTCAAGCATATCCTCGGCACCCTGTCGGTGGTCCTCGACAAGGCAGAGGCCCACGCCGCCGCGAAAAAAATCGAGCCGGCCGCCCTGCTGCAAGCGCGGCTGTTCCCCGACATGTTCACCCTGCGGCGCCAGGTGATGATCGCCACCGATTTTGCCAAGGGGACCTGCGCCCGGCTGGCCGGCGTCGACGTGCCGAAGTACGACGACACGGAGCAAACTTTCGAAGAGCTCAAGGCCCGTATTGCGAAGACCCAGGCATTTATCAGCACGCTGAGCGCCGCGCAGATCGACGGCAGCGAGGAGCGCGAGATCACGACCCAGGTCGGGCACGAGACCCGGAAGTTCAGCGGCCAGCATTACCTTCTGCATTACGCGCTCCCTAACTTCTTCTTCCACGTCACGACTGCCTACGATATTTTGCGGCACAACGGGGTGGAGCTCAGCAAGCGGGACTATATCGGTCCGTTCTGACTCCAGTCGGCCTACGACATGACCGCGAGCTTTTTCCAGGCTTTTATCCTGCTGTTGCTGGTCACCGATCCGTTCGGCAATGTCCCGCTGTTCGCCAGCGTGCTGGCCAAGGTACCCGTTGAACAACGCGGTCGCGTCATCATCCGCGAATGCATCATCGCGTTCGTACTGCTGCTGATATTCATGTTCTATGGACGGATTTTCCTGAAAGCGCTGCACCTGTCCGATGTCTCGCTGCGCATCGGTGGCGGCGTGATCCTGTTCCTCATCGCCCTGCGCATGGTATTTCCGCAACCCGGCGGCGTCATGGGCGAAGGCGATAGCTCGGGCGAACCGTTCATCGTTCCGCTCGCCGTTCCGGCGCTGGCTGGGCCGTCGGCGCTGGCGACCGTGCTGCTGTTTTCTTCAGATCAGGCGCCGATCATCCTCGCCAATGTCGTCGCGTTGACGGCGGTTGCGATCGTCTGGCTGATCGTGCTGTTAGGAGCCGAACGGATGCAGCGAGCGCTGGGAACACGGGTGATGACTGCGTTCGAACGGCTGATGGGGCTGATTTTGTCGGCGATGGCGGTGGAGATGCTGTTGGCGGG
>JBBWZW010000201.1:0-6867 GCA_039649305.1 Burkholderiales bacterium | reverse complement strand
TGACACTTTCGCAAAAGGTGCCGGTTACCGGCGCCGTGATCGTGACCACGCCGCAGGACATCGCGCTGCTGGACGCGCGCAAGGGCTTGAAGATGTTCGAGAAAGTTGGCATCCCGATTCTCGGCATCGTGGAAAACATGAGTGTGCATATCTGCTCGAACTGCAACCATGCGGAGCCGATTTTCGGCGAAGGCGGCGGCGAGAAGATGTGCGCCGAGTACGGCGTGGATTTCCTGGGCGCCCTGCCGCTCAAGATGTCGATACGCGAACAGGCGGATTCCGGCAGGCCGACCGTGGTCGCCGATCCTGACGGCCCGGTGGCGACGATCTACAAAGAGATCGCCCGCAAGATCGCGGTGAAGGTGGCGGAAAAAGCGAAGGATATGTCGAGCAAGTTTCCGAGTATTGTTATCAAGAACGATTAAGTCCGGTCGTACTTGTTGGGTGCGCCTCGCGCACCATCGCATGCAATAGAGAGGGTGCGCACGTCGCACCCCGCACCCTCTTGTAGATATTCAATACCGGAATCAACAGTCGACAGGCGGTCCAAACCGCCGAAGGAATCATGGAGACAGAAGCACTCAAGGTTGGCGTCGTAATGCAGCGTACGCCACTCAACAACCGTTGGCAGCCACACCAGTGGCGGCCAGTGGAGATTGTTGCCGGCGCCGTTCTGGCGGAAGGCCCCGCCCGCTGCCTGATGGATGCCGCGGCCGATACCCGCTGGCTATTCCCCGGCTTCGAAATCAAGCTGTTCAGCGACGAATCCGAGGGCTACTTTCTCAATATCAGCTCGCCGACGCCCTGCTGGTTCATCATGTGGCGTATGGAAGAAATCGACGGCGCCGAGGTGGCGACGCCGAAATTCGTCACGCTGTCCTATAACGAAGCGGCGCGCCTGATGGATGGCGGCGAGCGAGTCGATACCCTGCCCGCATCGGCCGAGTTCATAGAACGTCTCTCTGCCTTCGTCGCCGAGCACTACCGGCCCGAGCCCAAGAGAAAGCGCAAGAAGCCTTCGTTCGAGGGCGGCGCAGGGGTCGAGAAGATGGCCGATTCGGAAGGAAAGCCCCATGGCGGATGAAAATTTCTTTTCTCGCTGGTCGCGACGCAAGGTCGATTCGTCGCAGGGCAAAGCACTGCCGGCGGAGCCTGAACAGCAGCCTGAAAAGCAGGCGCCGGCAACTGCCGTACGGGCTGCCGCGCCTGTTGCAACTGTCACAGAGCAGCCGCTGGCCGAACAGCCGGTTGAGGCCAGGGCTGAGCCGCAACCGACCATGGAAGATGTCGCCGCGCTCACGCATGACTCCGACTATTCGGCCTTCGTCGCGCGCGGCGTCGACGAAAACGTCAAGCGTTCCGCACTGAAAAAACTGTTTACCGATCCGCACTTCAACGTGATGGACGGACTCGATGTCTATATTGAGGACTTCAATAAATTCGAGCCGATTCCGGCCGCGATGCTGGCTTCGCTCAATCATGCGAAGGCATTGCTGGATCCCCTCGGCCATCTGGAAAAACCGATGATGGCACTGCTGGACAGCGATAAGGCGGTCGAAGTGCGCGCGGAAGACGAGGCGGAAGAGGCCGATACGCCTGAGTTGACCGCGAGCGCCGATGCAACTGATCCCCCGGAAGCTCCGGTTGAAAGTACCGAACAGGCCGGTGATCCCGAGCCGCAGGACAATGTTGCTCTTGAAGCAAGCGATGATTCCACCAAATCCCCGGAAGCCCGTTCATGACGAAGCAATTCAAAGTATGTAACTGCAACCAGACGATGCCGCTCGATGCAGCAGCCGGAGCGAAGCTCGGTGCCGCGTTGGGAACGGGGTCGCTGCCTGTTGCTACGCAGCTGTGCCGACGTGAAGTCGGTGCCTACCTGAGTGCGGTTGAAGGCGTCGATGAAGTGATCGTCGCCTGCACGCAGGAGCAGCCCTTGTTCTCGGAACTGGCGCAGCAAAAGCAGTCAGTCGCGCCGCTTCGTTTCGTCAACATCCGTGAAACCGGCGGCTGGGGTGCGCAGGCAAAAGAATCGCTGCCGAAGATGGCAGCGCTCCTGGCGGCTGCCGCGTTGCCGGACCCGGAACCGGTGCCGACGGTGGAGTACGACTCCGGGGGGCATGTCCTGCTGGTCGGGCCGGCCGATCGCGTAGTGCCGTGGGCAAAGCGCTTCGAGAGCCAGCTTGACGTCACTGTGCTGCTGACCGCGGGCAATTCACCCGATGGTTTGCAGACCCGACGGTTTCCGACCTTTTCCGGCAGCCGCATCGAAATCAGCGGCTGGCTCGGCGCGTTCAAGGTCAACTGGCAACAGGCCAACCCGATCGACCTCGAAGCCTGTACCCGTTGCAACGCCTGTATCGACGTCTGCCCGGAAAACGCGATCGATTTCAATTACCAGATCGACCTCGACAAATGCAAGTCGCATCGGGATTGCGTGAAAGCCTGCGGCGCCATCGGCGCGATAGATTTCAATCGCGAAGCAACCGAGCGCAGCGGCGAGTTCGACCTCATTTTCGATCTGTCGGATCAGCCACTGATCGGTTTGCACCAGCCGCCGCAAGGCTATTTCGCGCCGGGCGGCTCCGAGATGAAGCAAGCCGACCTGGCCATGCAGCTGACGCAGATGGTCGGCCAGTTCTCCAAGCCGAAGTTCTTCATATACAAGGACAAGTTGTGCGCCCATGGCCGCAACCAGCAGGTCGGCTGCAACGCCTGCATCGAAGTGTGCTCCGCCGAAGCGGTCAGCCACAACGGCGACAAGATCAAGGTCAATCCTAACCTGTGCGTCGGCTGCGGCGCCTGCACCACCGTCTGCCCGTCGGGCGCGCTGACCTATGCGTATCCGCGTGCGACCGACATGGGGCTGCGGCTGAAAACCCTGCTCGGCACTTACCTGAAAGCGGGTGGACAGCAGCCTGCGCTGTTGCTGCATAGCCAGGAACGCGGCACCGAACTGATCGGCCAGCTCGGCCGGCTGGCGCGTACCTCCAATAAAGTGAAGGGCGTACCGGCCCGCGTTATCCCGGTCGACCTGCACCATACAGCATCCACCGGCATCGACCTGTGGCTGGCCGCCATTGCCTATGGCGCAGCCGATATAGCCATACTGACAACAGATGAAGAAGCGCCTCAATATATGGAGGCGCTGCAGGAGCAGGTCACCGTCGCGCAAACCATCCTGTCGGGCCTTGGCTACCAAGGGACACACCTGCACCTGATTCGCGCCGGTTCGACCGCCGAGCTGGATGCGGCGCTCCAGGCCCTGCCGAAGGCGTCGCAAGGTCCTGCCGAGCGCGCGGTATTCAACGTCGCTGCCGATAAACGGAATACATTGGACTTCGCGATCGAACACCTGCTGAAGTTTGCCCCGGTAAAACCGGTAGAAATTCCGCTTCCGAGTGGCGCGCTGTACGGTGCGGTCAACGTCAACAAGGACACGTGCACACTCTGCATGTCTTGCGTCGGCGCCTGCCCCGAATCGGCCCTGATGGACAACCAGGACAAACCGCAGCTGCGCTTCCTTGAAAAGAACTGCGTGCAATGCGGCCTGTGCGAAAAGACTTGCCCGGAAAACGCGATCACGCTGACGCCGCGACTGCTCCTGACCGACGCAGTAAAACATCCCCAGGTGTTGAATGAAGCACAACCTTATCACTGCATCCGCTGCAGCAAGCCGTTCGGCACTTTGCAGATGATCGAGAACATGGTGTCGAAGCTGTCACTGCACGGCGCGTTCGCAGGCAACATCAATCGCCTCAAGATGTGCTCGGATTGCCGGGTGATCGACATGATGGAAAACAAGCAGGAATCGACGATCGTCGACCTGGCTCGACCGCATTAGCAAGGGCCGGGAACAGGTTACTCGCATAAAGAATAAACAATATGACAACTGCTCAACCGCTCAAGTTTGAATCCCCTGACCAGGGCGAAGAAACCGCGCGCGCCGATTTGTACGGCTTGCTGGCGACGCTGTTCTACGGTCCCCCGACACAGGCACTGCTGGACACGATCGCGTCCGCGCAAGCGGAAGGCGACGGTGTCCTCGAACGGGCCTGGGCCGATCTGTCGGCTGCGTGCAAGACGGCAAAGGCCGAGCCGGTGAGGGAGGAGTATGAACGTCTCTTCATCGGCGTCGGCAAACCCGAGGTGATGTTATTCGGCTCTTTTTACCTGTCCGGCTTCATGATGGAAAAACCGCTGGCCGAACTGCGTACCAATCTCGCCAAACTTGGCTTGCAGCGCGCCCAGAGCATGCCGGAGAGCGAGGACCATATCGCCGCGTTGTGCGAGGTCATGCGCTACCTGATCGCCTCGGACGACGTGATTCATGCCAATATCGCAACCCAAAAGCAATTCTTCGGTGATCACATGCAGGCGTGGGTCATGGACATGTGCGCAGCGGTCATCGCCCACCCCGAAGCCCGCTTTTATGCGACCGTCGCCCATCTTGCGCGCAGCTTTTTTGAAGTGGAAATGCAGGCGTTCGACATGGCATAAAAGCCCTGGCCAGAACTGAACCAACAGGCTATGAAATCCTGTACTTCTGGTTAGAGTGACGTACCATTAATATCAAGCAAGCAAAACAGTTGTGTGCAGTCTATATAAAACGATATTATTGCAATGGGCAAACGTAATTAACAACAGAGTGACCCGCGTCGCAGATCGCTCGGCCCATTAGTTACCTGGAGACTATCATGGCAGAGCAAACCAAAATCGCTCGGCGAACCTTCTTCGCCGGGCTCGGTCTGGCCGCCGCGGCTGGCGTCGCTGCAAAACTATCCCCTGCATCCGTTGCACAGGCCGTCATCGCGCCGCCCGAGGAACCTCAGGGCGACAGCTACCGGCTGACGGAGCACGTCAAAAAGTATTACCGAACAACCAAAATTTAACCGCTAGGGGACAACTATGTTGTTGACTCGCAAGGGCCAGTCAGGCCAAGGCGCTTCTACGCGTTCACCTTCCAATCGTTTTTCGTCCAGTCTCGCCGACAGCCTGTCACGCGCGTTGCCGACGATGGACCGTCGAACATTCCTGAAACGCTCCGGCATTGGTGTCGGCGCAGGCATTGCCGCTTCCCAGCTCGGCCTGATCGAAAAAGCCCGCGCAGCTGATGGCGATAAAGCCGCCGGCAACGGGAAAATCGAAGTCAGGCGCACTGTCTGCACCCACTGCTCCGTCGGTTGCGCATCGGACGCGATCGTCGAGAATGGTGTGTGGGTCCGTCAGGAACCGGTGTTCGATTCGCCGATCAACCTTGGCGCGCATTGCGCGAAAGGCGCCGCACTGCGCGAGCACGGCCATGGCGAATATCGCCTGAAATACCCGATGAAACTGGTCAACGGCAAATATCAGCGCATCAGCTGGGATGTCGCGCTAAACGAAATCTCCGCCGGACTGCTGAAGCTGAGAAAAGAAAGCGGCCCGGATTCGGTCTATGTGATCGGCTCGTCCAAGCACAACAACGAGCAAGCGCAGTTGCTGCGCAAATGGGTCTCGTTCTTCGGCACCAACAACTGCGACCACCAGGCGCGTATCTGCCATTCCACCACTGTGGCCGGCGTGGCGAACACCTGGGGCTATGGCGCGATGACCAACAGCTACAACGATATGCAAAACGCCAAAGCGGCGATGTATATCGGATCGAATGCTGCCGAAGCCCACCCGGTGTCGATGCTGCACATGCTGCACGCCAAAGAGACCGGCACCAAGATGATCGTGGTCGATCCGCGTTTTACCCGCACCGCGGCCAAGGCCGATCAGTACGTGCGCATCCGCTCGGGCTCCGACATTCCGTTCCTGTTCGGCATCGTGTACCACATCTTCAAGAATGGCTGGGAAGACAAGAAATACATCAACGACCGCGTCTACGGCATGGACAAGGTCCGGGAAGAAGTCATGAAATGGACGCCGGACAAGGTCGAAGAAGCCTGCGGCGTACCGGAAGCCGAAGTATTCAAGGTCGCCGAGACACTGTCGAAGAACCGCCCGTCGACCGTGGTCTGGTGCATGGGCCAGACCCAGCACTCCATCGGCAATGCAATGGTGCGCGCATCCTGCATCCTGCAACTGGCGCTGGGCAACGTCGGCGTGTCCGGCGGCGGCACCAACATCTTCCGCGGTCACGACAACGTGCAGGGCGCGACCGACGTCGGCCCGAATCCCGACTCGCTGCCCGGTTATTACGGCCTGGCGACCGGCTCCTGGAAACACTGGTGCACGGTCTGGGGCGTCGATTACGAATGGGTCAAGAAGCAGTTCGCATCGCAGGCGATGATGGAAAAATCCGGCACGACGGTGTCGCGCTGGGTCGATGCGGTGCTGGAGAAGAACGAACATATCGACCAGGACAACAACGTCCGGGCGGTGCTGTTCTGGGGCCATGCGCCGAACTCGCAGACGCGCGGCCTGGACATGAAGAAGGCGCTCGACAAGCTCGACATGCTGGTCGTGATCGACCCCTATCCTTCCGCTACCGCTGCGATGGCAGCCATGAAAGTCGACGGCCAGGAGCTCAACCCGAACCGTGCGGTCTATCTGCTGCCCGCAGCGACCCAGTTCGAAACGTCCGGTTCGGTCACCGCATCGAACCGCTCGCTCCAGTGGCGCGAAAAAGTCATTGAGCCGCTGTTCGAATCGCGCACCGACCACATGATCATGTACCAGGTGGCCGAAAAGCTCGGCTTCGCCAAGGAACTGGTGGCGAAGATCAAGCTGGTCAAAGGCAAGGGCGGCATGATGGAGCCGGAGCCGGAAGACATGCTGCGCGAGATCAACCGCGGCACGTGGACCATCGGCTACACCGGCCAGTCGCCTGAGCGCCTGAAAGCGCACATGAAGAACATGCACCTGTTCGACGTGAAGACG
>JBBWZW010000194.1:0-24864 GCA_039649305.1 Burkholderiales bacterium | reverse complement strand
CCTTGAATAACTCGCGGGCCACGTCGTACGAGACGTTCAGCAATGTTGTTTCCGCTTGTACTGCCGGGGTAGCGATCGTCAGCGCAATCGCCGTAAAGGTTGCGCCGAGCATGCCGCCGATACGTCGTGTGTCAAAACTTGCAGGCATAGCTGCTCCATGAATGCGGGGATAAAAAACCGTATTGTCGCGAAAAATTTGCGAGGCTGATACTAATCTTTAGTCATTAGCTTAGGGGCCGCGCAGGAATAAGTTGTCATTTTTGCTGGCCATAGCGGGCGCACTTGGGCGGCTCCCTGGCATTGATTGAATTCGGCCGGACGGGCCGGTGAATCAGTTTGCTGTTCGTGCGCAGGCCACGGCTGCATGATTCGTAACAAAAGCCGTACATCCGAAATTGTGATTAACTGTAGTCCGTTACAGCCAGCATATTCTGGTTTACACCCAGCACGTCATCCCCGCGAAGGCGGGGATCCGGCGATGGACCGATGGCCTCGTTTAGTAGCAATTGAGCTGGTGGTGCATCTCTGGGTTTCCGCCTGCGCGGGAACGACAGATTTAGGTGTCAACCTGTTGTATCCCATTCCAGAACACGAGGAGCATATCCATGCAATACACCAAACTCGGCGGTGCCGGTCTCACGGTCTCGCGCCTGTGCCTGGGCACCATGACGTTCGGCCTGCAGACCGACGAAGCAACTTCGGCGGCGATACTCGACAGGTCGGCGGAAGCGGGTGTTACCTTCATCGATACCGCTGATGTCTACCCGCTAGGCGGAGACAGTGGCAGTATCGGCCGCACCGAGGAAATAGTGGGGCGCTGGATGAAGGGCAAGCGCGAGCGCTTCATCCTGGCGACCAAGGCCGTCGGGAAGACCGGTCCGGCTGCGTGGAACCAGGGCGCGTCACGCAAACACCTGCTGGACGCCATTGATGCATCCCTACGCAGGCTCAACACCGACTATGTCGACCTGTACCAACTGCATTCAGACGATCCGGATACACCTCTCGACGAAACGCTTGACGCGCTCGACACGATCGTCCGCTCCGGCAAGGCGCGCTATGTCGGCGTATCCAATTTCCTCGCCTATCGCCTGGCACGTTTGCTCGGCCGCGCGGAAGCACGCAACCTGGTCCGTCCGATATCGGTGCAGCCGAGGTACAGCCTGCTGTTTCGAGAAATCGAGCGCGAGTTGCTGCCGCTCGCGGCGGAAGACAGGCTGGGGGTGATCTCCTACAACCCGCTGGCCGGCGGTCTGCTCACCGGCAAGCACAAGCGCGACACCGGACCGACGCCGGGCACGCGGTTCACACTCGGCAATGCGGCCGAACGCTATCAGGAACGCTATTGGCATGAGCGCGAATTCGCAACGGTGGAAGCGTTGCGCGAAGCAGTTTCCGGAGCCGGCGTCTCATTGACGACCGCATCAGTTGCGTGGGTCCTCGCCAATCCGGCGGTCACATCCGCCATCATCGGTGCAAGCCGGCCGGAGCAGCTGGCCGATACGTTGGCAGCGGCGGAGCTAAAGCTGGATGCCGGACTGAAGCGCAAGCTGGATGACCTGACTGCGGAATACCGGCGCGGTGACGCAGTGCGCTGAGGCAGCGTGATGTGGTAGTCGCCCGGGCGCATCTCGATGCGCCCTTTTTTTTATGCGCCCGAATCGTAGGTTGGGATGAAATCCCAACATCACACCTCTTGAACCGCTGTTGAACCTGCAGCAGCATCCAACTTAAACATGCTGCGCATTCGCGGCTATCAAGGAGGATGTGCTCGCCGAGTTTTCCGGCAAGCCGGGTATCGAACTGGTGTCCGCTTCATCCCGAAAGCAGCCGGTATCAGACTGGCAATTTTCGTGGTGAGGCGTGGCAATGCGATCGGCGAAGTGCTATCTTTGATGACGACGAGTCGCCGCTGAATCGCCGCGGTTGTTCATTCGCCATGGTCCGCCGGAGACCTGCGGCCCGAGCGATTTCCATTTTCTCAAGACGCCCGATGCGGTGTCGGATTCACCTTCGATGACATCAGATACAAGAAAAGATTTTCAACGCGCGCCTGGCGCTCCGCTATTGCCGGATACGCCATTCCGCTTCATCTGGCATTTCGTCGCCAGGTATCGCTGGTGGTATGTCGCGATGGTCCTGTTTGAAACGGCCAATGCCACATGCGGCATCATGATCCCGTATGCGTTGAGTACGATCATCAAGGGTGTGACGGCCACGCAGGACCATTCGGCGGCGCTGGTCGCCGCCTTGCACGGGCCGCTGATGCTGTTTGTCGCCTTCAGTGTCGGCGAGGTGGTGTTCGGACGTATCGCCGGCGGCATCCAGATCCGGCTCGGGCCGCGGCAGCGTCAGAACGTGACGCGTTCCATTTACCATTACATGCAATACCATTCGCATCGTTATTTCACTAACAACTTCGCGGGCGCGCTCGCACACCGCATTAGTGAAACGTCATTGGGTGTCACGCATACCCTGTGGTCGGTCATCACCGAGTTCTGGCCGGTCGCGATAGTGCTCCTCGTATCGATCGTATTGTTGTTCAATGCTCACGTACAGCTCGGCAGCTTCGTGCTGATCTGGGCGGTACTGTTCATCGGCGTTTCCTATCTGCTGGCGCGTCGATGCCAGCCTTACGCACTCAAGGCTTCGTCGGCGCGCAGCGAAACCACGGGCAAAGTGGTTGACTCTGTCACGAACCTGACAAGTGCCAGATTGTTTGCGCGCCTGCGCTTCGAACGGGAACACCTGGAGGATGCGCTCACCAGCGAAATGAAGGCCATCCGCAAGTCGAACGGTTACAACGAACGCGTGCGCTGGTTCCAGTTTACCTCTGCGGCAGTGCTGAAGGTCGGCATCCTGTACTACGCGTTGACGCTTTGGGGAGAAGGGCAGATTACGGTCGGCGAGTTTGTCATGGCGGTCAGCCTGTCGCTCATGATCATCAACGAAGCGCGCAACCTGAGCCGCCGCTTTCTCGAATTCTTTGAGTATATTGGCAACGTTGCGAACGGCGTGCAGACCCTCATCCAGCCGCATGAACTGGTCGATGCACCGGCGGCCATCGCGCCTACGATCTATCGCGGCCAGATCGAATTCCGCGATCTCGACTTCGGCTACGGGCCGGACAAGAAGGTGTTCGATAAGCTCAACGTGACCATACCCGCAGGGCAGCGTGTCGGCCTGGTCGGTTTTTCCGGCTCCGGAAAATCGACCTTCGTCAGCCTGATCCTGCGCCTGTACGACGGGCAGGCCGGAAAAATATTGATCGACGATGTCGACATCCGCGACATGTCGCAGGATGCGCTGCATTCCCAGCTAAGCCTGATTCCGCAGGACCCGAGCCTGTTCCATCGCACGCTGATGGAGAACATCCGCTATGGCCGCCTGGAAGCGAGCGATGCGGAAGTGATGGAAGCGGCGAAGCAGGCCTATGCGCATGAATTCATCATGCAGATCAAGGATCGCTATCAGTCGATGGTCGGTGAGCGCGGCGTCAAGCTGTCCGGCGGCCAGCGCCAGCGCGTTGCTATCGCGCGTGTCATCCTGAAAGATGCACCGATCCTGATACTCGACGAGGCGACCTCAAGCCTCGATTCGATTACCGAGAGGGCCATCCAGGATACGCTCGACCGGGTGATGGTGGACAAGACGGTGATAGTAGTAGCCCATCGGTTGTCGACGATTGCGCACCTGGACCGCATCCTGGTATTCGACAACGGCCGCATTATCGAGGATGGCAGCCATACCGAGCTGCTTGCGCGACGCGGTCGTTACTATGAATTGTGGAGCAAGCAGGCAGGCGGTTTCCTTCCCGACGACGCGGAGCGGGTGCATGCGGATGAAGAAGAAGCGCTGTTCGTCGATGAGCCTGTGCCCACCGACGAGGAGGTTCGAAGCGCGGCAAGCCAGCGCGAGGAAGAGGAGCCGCTGACAGCGACCGGACTCAAGTAAACTTTTAACAAGAGGGGTTGTCCGGACTTTGAACCGACCCTGATTCCTGACCCTGATAAGCGTGGGCTGAGCGCAACAGTGGTGATACCAATCGACCCGCCAGCACCGGTTTCTGTCTGGGCTGCGGCATCACATGGCGGTATACTTCGCACTAGCCTCGGATGGATGGCAGCGTTGCAGGCATGGTTGCGGTAGTGCCGACGACTGATACCTGATTCCTGACCTCTGTCCCCTGATACCGGCAACACGGTGTATGATCGAACGAAGCAAATAGCGAAGGCAAGCGAGCACTGACATGAAATGCGGTATCCGAACAGCCAGGCCAGAAGATGCGAACTCTGCATGTAACGTGCTGCGCCGCTCCATCTCGGAATGCTGTGCCGAAGACCATCGCAACGATGAAGCGATACTCGCCGCATGGTTGGGAAACAAGACGCCCGAAACAGTGGAGTCATGGTTTTTATGCCAGACCAATTTCTCGCTGGTGGCGACCATGGATAACGACATCGTCGGGGTCGCCATGCTGACGCGCGCAGGCAAGGTCGTACTCTGCTACGTCGCGCCCGAGGTTCGTTTTGCCGGCGTCGGTAAAGGACTGCTCCAGGCGCTGGAGGTGCAGGCCAAGGAGTGGGGTCTTTCGAATGTTCAGGTGATGAGTACCGTCACAGCGAAGTCGTTCTACCTCCGAAATGGCTATGTGTCCGGCCCGACGACCAAATGCGTTTTTGGCATTGAAGCGATCACGTTTTCAAAAAGGCTGTGCACGAGCTATCGGCAGAAAGCGGCATGTGGTTGTGGGTAAGGTTTGCGAGAGATGAAGTAAAGCCGCTGACAGCGGCTTTTTTTTCGTCTTGCCTGTTGGCTTGCAGCCCAACATTGAATAAGGCGTAGGGTGCGTGAGACGGTGCGTGAGATGCACCCCTACGCGCCTGATCCCTGACCTCTGTCCCCTGATATACGCAAACCAAATAAGGAACCGCAAAAGTATTCGTTCTTTTTCAATGGTCAATTACTTAATCTGTCGACTCCGGAAACCAAACTGTCTGTAGGGAGAACCAGATGTTGTTGAAGAAATTGATCCAGTCGGCAATCGTCATTGCACTCGTCGCCCCGTCCGCCCACGCAGCGGACTTCACCCTGCTCAACGTGTCGTATGACCCGACCCGTGAGCTGTACCAGGACTACAACCAGGCCTTTGCCAAACAATGGAAGGCCAAGACCGGCGACAACGTGACGATTAAACAATCGCACGGCGGCTCGGGCAAGCAGGCCCGCTCGGTCATCGACGGATTGAGCGCGGACGTGGTCACGCTGGCGCTCGCCTATGACATCGACGCAATCGCGGAACGCGGATTGATCGCGAAGGACTGGCAAAAGCGATTGCCGCATAACAGCTCACCCTATACCTCGACCATCATGTTCCTGGTACGCAAGGGTAACCCGAAGGGCATCAAGGATTGGGGTGACCTGGTCAAGCCGGGCGTCGCAGTCATTACACCGAATCCGAAGACCTCCGGCGGTGCGCGTTGGAACCATCTCGCCGCGTGGGGCTATGCATTGAAACAGCCGGGCGGCAACGAGGCGAGCGCGAAAGAATTCATCGGCAAGCTATACAAGAACGTACCCGTACTGGACTCCGGCGCACGCGGCGCGACCACGACTTTCGTTGAACGCGGAATCGGCGACGTGCTACTGGCATGGGAAAACGAAGCCCTGTTGGCGATCAAGGAGCTGGGGCCGGACAAGGTTGAGATCGTCGCTCCCTCAGTCAGCATCCTGGCCGAGCCGCCGGTTGCCGTCGTTGACAAGGTAGTGGACAAACGCGGTACGCGCAAAATTGCGGAAGCATACCTGCAGCATTTGTATACCGATGAAGGGCAGGAAATCGCGGCGCAGAATTATTACCGCCCGATCTCCGAAAAGGTCGCGAAGAAATACGCAGCACAGTTCCCGAAGGTCAAGCTATTCACCATCGATGAAGTTGCTGGCGGCTGGACCAACGCGCAAAAGGCGCATTTCGCCGATGGCGGTGTGTTCGACCAGATTTACCAGCCGGGCAAAAAATAAAGCGACGCCACCAACCCCATCGGAAAGAATAATGACAATTCTCCTGTTAGCCGGCAGTCCCTCGATTCCATCGCGTTCCACGCGGCTGCTGCATCATGTCGGCGGAAGACTGGCGCTGCTGGGACATCGATATGCAAAATTGCAGGTGCTTGACCTGCCGCCCCTGGCGTTGATGCACGCAGACTTCGGCAACGCCCACATCAGGCTCGCAAAATCCCAGGTCGAGCAGGCGGATGCGGTCATCATTGCGACGCCTGTGTACAAGGCGGCCTACAGCGGCGTCCTGAAGGCCTTTCTCGATTTGCTGCCGCAGGACGGGCTGTCCGGCAAGCTGGTGCTGCCGCTTGCCACCGGCGGCAGCCAGTCCCATATGCTGGCGCTGGATTATGCGCTGCGCCCGGTGCTGTCCGCCTTGGGCGCGAAGCATGTGTTGCCGAGCATTTTTGCGACCGATGCGCAAATCAACTGGACGGCGGAAACAGGATTGACGCTCGATCCGGGAATCGCGCAACGTGTGGACGAGGGCGTTGCACACTTGTCCGCAAATCTGCAGGCCATAGCCGCGTCCCACGCATCGAGCGTTGAATTCGCGCCGGTGCATTTCTCCCAGGTGCGATGTAGCGTTTAGCGTTACATACCGCCAGCTTCCTCCCATGTAAATAACGCCACGTGCGCGTGGCGCCTGCATCCGCTCAATCGAGCGGAAGGGGAAGCTTACGCCCGAAATTCGAACTCAGCAAAGGACATCCAGATGACTATTCCGAATCAAAAACGCAATGCAAAGCGCCGCACCCTGGGCCTGTTATCCGCGGCGGCCGTCGGTGCGCTCACCTCGGCGATTCCGACATTCGCAGCGGCACAATCAAGGCCGGTACTGCGTATCGGCTTCCAGAAGTACGGCACGCTCACCATTCTCAAGGCGCGCGGCGCGCTGGAAAAACGGCTCGCCGCGCAAGGCGTCGACGTGAAGTGGACGGAATTCCAGGCCGGACCGGTGTTGCTCGAAGCCTTGAACGTCGGCAGCATCGACTTCGGCACAGTCGGCGAAGCGCCGCCGATCTTTGCGCAGGCGGCAGGCGCGAACCTCGTCTACATCGCCAATGAACCGCCGGCGCCGCTGTCTGAAGCCATAGTGGTGCCGAAGGAATCGACACTAAAAAGTGTGGCCGACCTGAAGGGCAAGAAAGTAGCGCTGAACAAAGGCTCGAACGTGCATTACCTGTTGGTCAGGGCGCTGGAGAAAGCAGGGCTCGAGTACAAGGATGTCCAGACCGTGTTCCTGCCGCCTTCCGATGCGCGCGCTGCGTTCGAACGCGGTAGTGTGGACGCATGGGTGATCTGGGATCCGTTCCTCGCTGCCGCGGAAAAACAACTCGGCGCCCGCATACTCGCCGACGGCAAGGGATTGGTCAGCAATCACCAGTTCTTTCTTGCGTCGGGCAACTATGCGCGGGGCAATCCTGCGGTCATCAAGGCCGTGCTCGAAGAGCTGGTCAAGGTTGATGACTGGGCCAGGCAGAACCTGAAGGAAGCCGCAGCGATTCTGTCGGCACAGGTGGGGCTCGAGCCGTCCATCCTCGAACTGGCTGCATCCCGCTACACCTATGGCGTCAAGCCGGTGAGCGACGCTGTCATCAACGAGCAGCAAAAAATCGCCGACGTGTTCGCCCAGCTGAAACTGATTCCGAAAAAGATCAGCGTCAGGGAAGCCACGCTGCCGTCGCAACTCTGAGGAAAAAACATGAGCCTCAATGTTTTCTGGTTCCTGCCTACGCACGGCGACAGCCGGTATCTCGGCACAAGCCGGGGCGCGCGTCCCGTCGATCATGATTACCTGCGCCAGGTCGCCGTCGCCGCGGATACGCAAGGCTACGATGGCGTACTGATACCCACCGGGCGTTCCTGCGAGGATCCGTGGGTGGTTGCGTCCAGTCTCATCGGCGCGACGCAAAAGCTGAAGTTCCTGGTGGCGATACGTCCTGGATTGAGCACGCCCGGACTGGCAGTGCGCATGGCCGCAACCTTTGACCGATTGTCGAAGGGACGGCTGCTGATCAATGTCGTCACCGGCGGCGACCAGGGCGAACTCGAAGCGGATGGCCTGTTTGCCGATCACGAAACCCGCTATGAAATCTCGGCGGAATTCCTGCGCGTATGGCGCGCCGCATTGGCGGGCGAGGGCGGCGATGCCGGTTTCGATTACGACGGCAAGCATGTGAAGGTGAAGGGCGCGAAAACGCTGTACCCGGCGCTGCAGAAGCCGCATCCGCCGCTGTACTTCGGCGGGTCGTCAGACGCGGCGCATGATCTGGCCGCGGAACAGGTCGACGTCTACCTGACCTGGGGCGAACCGCCCGCGGCCGTGGCGGAAAAGATCGCGGACATTCGCGCACGCGCCGCAAAAGTGGGGCGTAGTCTGCGCTTCGGCATCCGCCTGCATGTGATAGTCCGTGAGACCAACGATGCCGCATGGAAGGCCGCTGATGAATTGATCAGCCACGTCGATGACGAGGTGATCGCGCGCGCCCAGTCCGCATTCGCAAAGATGGATTCGGTAGGCCAGCGGCGGATGGCGGCCTTGCATGGCGGACGGCGCGACAAGCTCGAGGTGTCGCCGAACTTGTGGGCCGGTGTCGGGCTCGTGCGCGGAGGCGCGGGGACTGCCCTGGTTGGGGATCCCGAAACCGTCGCGGCGCGGATGAAGGAGTATGCGGAGCTTGGCATCGACACGTTCATTCTTTCCGGCTATCCGCATCTCGAAGAGTCGTATCGTTTTGCGGAGCTGGTGTTTCCGCTGCTCGGGAAGACGCGTCCGGGACTGCTTGAGCAATCGTTGTCCGGACCGTTTGGCGAGGTGATGGCTAACAGCCTGGTACCGCAGGTGTCGCAGAGCTAGCGCCGTAGGGTGCGCCGTGCGCACCGTAACTGCATGGTGCGCGAGGCGCACCCACCATTGTTCCAAAGGATTAAACATGTCCGTCAGTGGCGACACATTCCCGCATGCACGCGGCACATCATGGAAGTACACCGTCCTTACCGGGCTGGCTCCATGGGCAGTACCTGTCACCCTGGTCGCTGTCTGGCAAATCACGGCGCAGCTAGGCTGGCTGTCCGGTCGCATCTTGCCAGAGCCGTGGGCGGTGTTGAAAGCAGCGTGGGCACTCGCCATGTCCGGCGAACTGTGGACCCATGTGAAGGTCAGCACATGGCGTGCAGCTTCCGGCTTCGCTGCAGGCGGTGGCCTCGGGCTGCTGCTAGGCCTGCTGACCGGTACTTTCAAACGTGCCGAGACGCTGCTCGATACCACACTCCAGATGATCCGCAACATACCGGCGCTGGCGCTGATCCCGCTGGTCATCCTTTGGTTCGGTATTGATGAATCCGCCAAGCTGTTCCTGGTTTCGGTCGGGGTTTTCTTCCCGGTCTACCTCAACACCTTTCACGGTATCCGTTCGGTCGACAAGGGCCTGATCGAGATGGCGAAGAGCTACGGCTTGTCCGGCTGGGCGTTATATCGCGACGTCATCCTGCCCGGCGCGTTGCCATCGATCCTGGTCGGCGTACGCTTTTCGCTTGGACTGGTGTGGGTGCTGCTGATCGTGTCGGAAACCATCTCCGCCCAGTCCGGCATAGGCTACATGACGATGAATGCACGCGAGTTTCTGCAAACCGATGTGGTCCTGGTCGGCATCCTCCTGTACGCGCTGCTCGGAAAATTCGCGGACGTGCTGGCGCGTAGTGCGGAACGCTTCGGACTGCGCTGGCATCCCGGTTATCAATGAGTGAACAGCTGATCATGAAAATCCATTCCATCGAACATCAACATGTGCAAGCCGCTGCTACGCGCGGCGTCGGTATCTCATTGCATGGTGTACGCAAGACGTACTCGGGCCGGCAGGTGCTCAGGTCACTGGACCTGGAAGTGGGGGCCGGCGAGTTCGTCGCGATAGTCGGACGCAGCGGCTGCGGGAAAAGCACGCTGCTGCGCCTGATCGCGGGCCTTGAAACGGCGGATGGCGGGCATATCCGCTTTGGCGGAAACGGTAAGCCGGACACGCGCGTCATGTTCCAGGATTCGCGGCTGTTGCCGTGGAAGCGGGTACTGGACAACGTAGCATTGGGCTTGCCGCATTCTTACGGCAAGGCCGCCGATGCATTAAAGAACGTTGGGCTTCAGGACCGGGCGAAGGATTGGCCGGCGGTGTTGTCAGGTGGCCAGCGTCAGCGCGTCGCACTGGCCCGTGCGCTGGTACACGATCCGGCACTGCTGCTGCTGGATGAACCGCTGGGCGCGCTCGATGCACTGACGCGTATAGAGATGCAGCAACTGATTGAATCGTTGTGGCAGCAGCGCCGCTTTACCGCATTGCTGGTGACGCACGACGTGCAGGAAGCGATTGCGCTGGCCGACCGCGTGATCCTGATCGAGGACGGCAAGATTACGCTCGACGAACGCATCGCGTTACCGCGCCCGCGGGCCCGCGGTAACGCGCTGTTCGCACGACTGGAAGAACGCATTCTGGCGCACGTGCTGCAGCATTCCAGCCAGGCTACATGAAACAATCTTTTTATCCACTCACCGAAGGAGAAACCATGACTATCCAAGCCATCAATGTTCGCAATCAATTCCGGGGCAAAGTAAAAGCCATCATCGAAGGACCGGTCGTGTCCGAAGTCGACGTCGAAACACCGGCCGGCATTGTCACGTCGGTCATTACAACGCGTTCCATCAAAGACCTCGGCCTCGTGGCAGGTACTGAAGTCGTTGCCCTGGTCAAAGCGACCGAAGTATCGATCGCCAAACTCTGACCTGAGATGCGTTTCCCCGACCTGCAAAACTATCTTGCGCGGCTGCCTCGCACCGGCTCGGGTACGCGCATATGGCTGGACGAGGCAGGTCGCGCACAGGGTCGCTACTTCAATGCGACCCTGACGAGTGCCTTTCAGCCGATACGCAGAATCGATGCCGGCACGATCGCCGGCTTTGAAGGATACGTTCGCAGTTACTCCGCAAGCGACGAGGGGTTGTCATTGTGGAAGCTGCTTGACCAGGCGGCGAATGACGATGAATCGGTCGAGCTGGACCGGCTGTGCCGGATGCTGCACGCGATCAATTTCTTCCGGCAAGAAGTAGCGGGAGATGCGGACTTGTACCTGAGCGTGCATGCGCGCCTGTTGGCGGCGGTGGAGAGCAATCACGGCATTGCATTCAGACGCATGCTTAAAGTGCTTGGGCTGCCGCAGGAAAGAGTGGTGCTGCAGCTGCCCGCAGTGGTTGAGCGTCAAGGGTGGCTGCTCAATTACGTGGCGGACAATTATCGCCGCAACGGTTTTCGCTTTGCCGTCAATGCGGCCGATGCAGTTGAAGCACTTGGACTGCTCGATCGCGTGCGGCCGGACGCGATCAAAGTGGATGCGCGGTACATCGCGCAAGAAACGGCCATCTCCAGGCTACTGGAGGATTGCGGCAAGGGAAATATAAGCGTCGTTTTCAAACGGGTCGAGAACCCGAAGGTGCTTGCAACATTACGGCGCGTCGCCGCGGAGGTCGGGCAGCCGCTCTATGCACAGGGATACCTTTGGGATATTCCAAATGCGGCGTTAGTGGTACGTAGGGCGCATCGTGATGCGCCGGATGGGTGAATCCCTTTATTCGCAAACCTTCTATGAACATGCGAAAAAAGTCGTTTTGTTTATAACAAACGAGTGCAATTATTGCCACCTTATAGCTGAATTGGTAATAAGAGAACTCGCATGGATGCTGTATTGACAACTATCAGGCGAAGCAATGCGCCTTCCCGGGTGCTGCCGGGTTTCAACCTTTCGCTGGGTTTTACGATTCTTTACCTCGGGCTCATCGTCCTGATACCGCTGTCGGCGGTGTTCCTGAAGACCTTCACGATGACGTGGGACGCGTTCTGGGCTGCGATCAGTTCGGAGCGTGTCGTCGCGTCGTACAAGCTAACCTTTGGCGCGTCGCTGATCGGCGCCACCCTCAATGTGATCTTCGGTGGCATCGTCGCATGGGTATTGGTGCGTTACCGTTTCCCGGGAAAGAAGATCATTGATGCGCTGGTGGACCTGCCATTCGCGCTGCCCACCGCGGTCGCCGGCATTGCGCTGACCGCGTTGTATTCCACCAACGGCTGGATCGGACAGTTCCTGGCGCCGTTGGGCATCAAGGTCGCGTTCACTCCCCTGGGCGTGGTCGTCGCGTTGACCTTCATCGGCCTGCCGTTCGTCGTGCGCACCGTGCAGCCGGTGCTCGAGGAAGCTGAAAAGGAGTTGGAAGAGGCTGCTGCCAGTCTCGGCGCGAGCCGCCTGCAGACATTCGCGAGGGTGATATTCCCGACCATCCTGCCGGCGCTGCTGACCGGATTCGCGCTGGCGTTTGCGCGCGCCACCGGGGAATACGGATCGGTCATCTTCATCGCCGGGAACATGCCGATGGTGTCGGAAATCACGCCGTTGTTCATCATCACCAAGCTGGAGCAATACGACTACCTCGGCGCGACCGCAATCGCGGTCGTGATGTTGATCGTGTCCTTCATCCTGCTGCTTGCGATTAACCTGCTACAAGCCTGGGCCCGCAAGCGCGGCCGGGCGGAGAAAGCCTGATATGGCCGGAGCTGTTTCTACCTTGCCTGCCGCGGTGCAAACGCGGATCGAGCCGGCCCACGCGCCTTCGGCAATTGCCGAGCCGTTCTGGGTCAAGGCGCTGCTGGTGGGCGTCGCGCTGACATTCCTGACGCTGTTCCTGTTCGTGCCCCTGATCGCGGTCTTTACCGAAGCGCTCAAGAAAGGCTGGGACGCGTACCTGGTGTCGATCACGGAGCCGGATGCGGTGGCGGCCATCAAACTGACACTGCTGGTTGCGGCCATTGCGGTGCCACTCAACCTGGTATTCGGCGTGGCGGCCTCCTGGGCAATCGCGAAATTCGAGTTCCGCGGCAAGAGCATCCTGCTGACGCTGATCGATTTGCCTTTCTCGGTATCGCCGGTGATCGCGGGTCTGATCTATGTGCTGATCTTCGGTGCGCAAGGTTGGTTCGGACCATGGCTGGCCGAACATGACATCAAGGTCCTGTTCGCCGTGCCGGGCATTGTGATGGCGACCGTCTTCATTACGTTCCCGTTTGTCGCGCGCGAACTGATTCCGCTGATGCAGGCCCAGGGCAATGAAGAGGAGGAGGCCGCGCTGGTGCTCGGCGCATCCGGCTGGCGGACCTTCTGGCATGTGACGCTGCCCAATATCAAATGGGGGCTGCTGTACGGCGTGATTCTCTGTAACGCCCGTGCGATGGGGGAGTTCGGCGCGGTATCGGTGGTGTCAGGCCACATCCGCGGCGAGACCAATACCATGCCGCTGCACGTGGAAATCCTCTACAACGAATACAACTTTGCCGCCGCATTTGCGACCGCTTCGCTGCTGGCCTTGCTGGCCCTGGTGACGCTCGCGCTCAAGTCCTTCATCGAATGGCGGCTCAACGACACTAACCTGCAACCGCTCCGGGAACAATGATCATGGGTATTGAAGTCAGGAACATCAATAAACGGTTCGGCGATTTTGTCGCGCTGGATAACGTATCGCTTAATTTTCCCGCGGGAGAACTGACCGCGCTGCTGGGGCCGTCCGGTTGCGGCAAGACCACGCTGTTGCGCATCATCGCCGGCCTGGAAACACCGGATTCGGGGCAGGTGTTCCTCGATGGCGAAGACGCATCCTCGCATCATGTACGCGAGCGCCAGGTGGGATTCGTGTTTCAGCACTATGCGTTGTTCAAGCACATGAGCGTGTTCGAGAACATCGCATTCGGGTTGCGCGTCAAACCGCGCAATGTGCGTCCGCCCGAAAGCGAGATTAGGCAGAAGGTGAAGCAATTGCTGGAACTGGTGCAGCTCGACTGGCTGGCCGATCGTTACCCGCCGCAATTGTCCGGCGGCCAGCGCCAGCGGATCGCACTGGCGCGTGCGCTGGCCGTTGAGCCGCGCGTGCTCCTGTTGGACGAACCATTCGGCGCGCTCGACGCGAAAGTGCGCAAGGAATTGCGCCGGTGGCTGCGGCGCCTGCATGATGAACTTCATGTGACTAGCATCTTCGTCACGCACGACCAGGAAGAAGCGCTTGAAGTTGCAGATCAAATCGTGCTGATGAACAAGGGCAGGGTGGAGCAGACCGGCGCACCGAACGAGGTCTACAACAATCCGGCTTCGCCGTTCGTTTACGGCTTCCTCGGCAACGTGAACCTGTTCCATGGCCGCGTGCATGAAGGCGTGCTCGAGTCGGCCGGCGTCAACTTCGAGGCGCCTGAACATGCCGGCACGCAGGACTCGAAAGGGGTGGGCTTTGTGCGCCCGCACGACATCGACATCGAGCGCTATACGCCGGATGCCGAGGGCATCGTGGTCAGGCTGCGCCGTGCACATGCAATCGGTCCGCTTGCGCAACTGGAGCTGGAGCGTGACGACAATTCGCAAGTGATCGAAGCGGTGATTTCAAGCGAGCGTTTCGCGCATCTCGGGTTGAAAGACGGCGAAACGCTGGTTGTGCGGCCTAAGAGGTTGCATATTTTTGTCGATGAAGCGGTTTAGAAGGTGAACACACCATGAATTTCCAGCAACTGCGTTCCATTCGTGAAGCGGCGCGCCGCGGATACAACCTGACCGAGGTGGCGAACGTGCTGTTCACCTCCCAGCCGGGCGTCAGCCGGCAAATCCGCGAGCTGGAAGAAGAGCTGGGCGTCGAGATCTTTGAGCGCAACGGCAAGCGCCTGACCGGCCTGACCGAACCGGGCAAGGGCATCCTGCATATCATCGAACGGCTGCTGCTGGAGGCGGAAAACCTGCGCCAGGCCAGCCATGAATATTCGGGGGAGAAGAGCGGTACGCTAACGGTGGCGACTACCCACACGCAGGCTCGCTATGTATTGCCGCGCGTCGTGCAGGCGTTCCGAAGCGCGTTTCCCGACGTGCGCATCGCGTTGCAACAGAGTTCACCGGAGCATATTGCAGAATGGGTCATGTCCGGAAAAGCCGATATCGGCATCGCGACCGAGGGCCTCAGCCAGTTCGAAGACCTGGTTTCGTTCCCTTGCTATAGCTGGAGTCACGCCATCGTAGTGCCGGAAGGGCATCCTCTCGCGTCGCTGAGGTCGATCACGCTGGAAGACCTCGCGAAGCATCCGCTGATCACCTATGACGTCGGCTTTACCGGCCGCGGCCATATCGACGATGCGTTCAAAAAAGCCGGCATACAAACCGATATCGTATTGACCGCGATGGATTCGGACGTGATCCAGCAGTATGTATTGCTCGGGCTCGGTGTCGGCATCGTGGCATCGATGGCAATCGAAAGCACTCGCACCAGCGGCATGCAGGCGATCGAGGCTGCACACCTGTTCGCGCCGAACGTCACACGGCTGGCGGTACGGCGCGGGGCGTACCTGCGCTCCTATACGTATGAGTTTATTTTGCGCTTCGCGCCGGAGTTACGGCGCCGCGATATTGAGAATGCGCTGAATCCCGGCGCGTAATTCAAACCCGGTGGAATGGTGGTTGGGATGCAATCCCAACGCACCGTCGCTGACACCGGGCCGACGTTTGGATTGGCATCCGAACCTGATACTGGCGCAGGTTTGGTCTGATCCCTGATTCCTGACCTCGGTTCCCTGATACCCTATACCCTGATATCACGGCATCAACGCCTTGTTCGCAGACTTCTTGCTCCTGATATCCGCAACCGTCCGCTCCATCGCGGTAATGCGTTGCGCGGTGTTGGGATGCAGCGCCGTATAGCTGGTCGACACGCTGGCCGGATACTCCGTCGCCAATCGCCGCCAGAAAGGCACGACGTTGTCGATGTTGTAGCCCGCACGTGCCAGCATATACAGCGACAGTTTGTCGGCCGTCGTATCCAGGTCCGCCGGCATAGGCCTGATTCCCGCTGTGCCGACCATGGTGCTCATGTCCGGACGAATGCGGACCAGGTTGTCGATAATGCCGCCAACCGTTGCACTCGTCTTTTGCCTGCTCGCGTGCGCCAGTGCGTTGTGCGCCATTTCCTTGGCCAGCACGTATGCCAGTTCATCATCGGTACGGGCCGCGCCCATCATGCCGCGCGTGACCAGTACGCGGTGCCCGTCGCTGTAGGCATTCACGATGTCCGCATTGCCGAGCTCGATGCCGAATGCGCAGGCATAGGTGAGCGGCACATCCACAGAGACGTTGGCGCCGTTGCGCAGCACCGTCAGCTTCACACTCGAACGGCCGGTGACCAGCGGCGCCAGCACGACGGCCGCCTGGCGTTCAGCGTTCTCACCCTGAGGCAGGGGCTGGTCTTCCACTGCAACCAGGTTGTCGCCGCGCTGGATTCCGGCACGCGCTGCGCCGCTGCCGGCGAGGACGCCCATCACCTGCAGACGATCGCTTAGTCCGATCGCATATTGCGCGGCATTGGTAAATTCCGACGAATAGGAATACTTGTTTTTGGCGGTGAAGCCGAGCAGGTTGCGCGCGTTGCTCTTGCAGAGCTGCGGATTGTTGACCAGCAGGGGAGCGGCGACGCGATATAAACGATCATGTTGGGAGATCAGGGAGCGCAACGCCTGCTCTTCGGCTGTACTCACAGGCGGCGTCACCGGTGCGGCCGGCTGCGTCGGCTGAGGTGCCTGCGGCGCCTGAGGGGCGGGCGTCAGCGGGACGCTGGTACAGGCAGTCACCAGCAATGCGATCGGCAACAGTCGCGCCAGGCGCGTAGCGGCGGGGGCCGGCTGTTTCTGAACTGAAGCTGCTGGTAGTGAAGCTGATGATACTGGACCACGCATAACTGTCTCCCTCATTCCGTTCAATGTTTTCCGGTACTGCCGAATCCACCCGCGCCGCGTTCGCTGTCGGCGAACTCTTCGACCACGTTGAAACCAACCTGCAGTACGGGAACGATTACCAATTGTGCCAGACGTTCCATCGGATTGAGCGTGAATTCCGATTGCCCGCGGTTCCAGGTCGATACCATCAGCTGGCCCTGGTAGTCGGAATCGATCAGTCCGACCAGGTTGCCGAGCACGATGCCGTGCTTGTGACCCATGCCGCTACGCGGCAGGATCATTGCAGCATAGCCGGGATCGCCGATATGAATCGACAGGCCGGTCGGAACAAGATGCGTTTCACCCGGCTTGATGGTGAGCGGCGCATCGAGGCATGCGCGCAGGTCGAGGCCTGCGCTGCCCGTCGTCGCATAGGCGGGCAATTGTTCTTTCATGCGCGGGTCGAGGATTTTTACGTCTATGGTTTTCATGGTAATCAAAATAAAATCACGCACCCGCGATTGCACAGGTACGCAACGAGGTTGCGGTCAAATCAGATGCGGGTCAGTCAGATACGCCTGGCGATCTCGGCGATAAGTTGCCGTGCCAGGTCCTGCTTGTCTGCGCGCGGAATTTTCGTATGACCCTGATCGTCGAACAGCACCAGTTCATTCTGGTCCTGGCCAAAGGTCTGCGGACCGATATTGCCGACCAGCAGCGGCACGCCTTTCTTCTTGCGTTTCTCTTCGCCGTAGCGCAGCAGCTGCTCCGACTCCGCGGCGAAGCCCACACAAAACGGCTTGTCCGGCAGCGCAGCGACCGAGGCAAGGATATCCGGATTTTCTTCAAACTGTAAATCCGGGACCTTGCCTTCCGCATTCTTCTTCAATTTTTGCTCGCTCGCGTTGGCGACGCGCCAGTCGGCAACCGCCGCAACAGCGATGAAAATATCCTTCGCGGTCGCATGCGACATCACGACATCATGCATTTGTTGAGCGGTATGGACGTTGATGCGGCGCACGCCGTAAGGCCGGGGCAGTGCGGTCGGACCTGATACCAGCGTGACGTCGGCGCCGGCTTCACGTGCCGCCCGCGCGATTGCATAACCCATTTTGCCCGAGGACAGGTTGGTGATGCCGCGTACCGGATCGATCGGTTCGAAAGTCGGTCCGGCGGTGATCAGGATCTGCTTGCCGGCCAGGAGTTTGACGTGCAATGCGGCGATCACTTCTTCCAGCAGGTGCTCCGGCTCGAGCATGCGGCCCATGCCGGTTTCGCCGCAGGCCTGTTCGCCGGCGTCCGGACCCATGATCAGGATGCCGTCTTCCTTGAGCAGGTTCAGATTGCGCTGTGTCGCCGGGTTTTGCCACATTTCGACGTTCATCGCCGGCGCGATCATCAGAGGCAAGGTAATCGGGCGCGCCACGCACAGGGTGGACAGCAGGTCGTCGCAGCCACCGTGCGCCAGCTTCGACATGAAGTCCGCGGAGCAGGGTGCAATGACGAGCGCATCGACGCCGCGGGTGAGATCGATGTGCGGCATGTTGTTATTGACGCGCGCATCCCACTGGTCTACATAGACCTGGTTGCCCGACAGTGCCTGCATCGTCACCGGCGTGATGAACTGCGTTGCCGCCTGTGTCATCACTACCTGCACCGATGCGCCGGCCTTGGTCAGCCTGCGAGTGAAATCGGCGGCCTTGTAGCAGGCGATGCCTCCGGTCAGTCCGAGGACGATTTTTTTACCGGCGAGATCCATTAGGCCTCCTGGAATGCTGTGACAGACGCGACAAGTGTAACAGGTGCTTATTTCCTGGAGCGACGCAGCTCGTCATAGATGAACAGGCCGGCGCCCACGAAAATCGCGCTATCGGCGACGTTGAAGGCGGGCCAGTGCCAGTTGTTGACATGGAAATCGAGGAAGTCGATCACATGGCCGTACAGCACGCGATCGATCAGGTTGCCGATAGCGCCGCCAAGGATCAGGGACAGCGCGAAGCCGAACAGGCGTTGACCGGGATGGCGCTTGAGCAGATAGATGATGAAGAGGACCGCCGCGACGGCGATGGCGGTGAAAAAATAACGCTGCCAGCCGGACTCGGACGCGAGGAAGCTGAACGCCGCACCCTTGTTATAAGTGAGTACCAGGTTGAAGAATGATGTCAGCGGCAGCGATTCGCCGAAACTGAACGCACGGGTGATGGCGATTTTCGTGATCTGGTCGAGCACCACCACAATGGCGGCAATCCCGAGCCATGGGGTGAGGCTGGAACTCGGACTGGAGGAAAAGATGCGTTGATTGGCCATATTATCGTTTTTGTGTGAGTCATTCCGGCTTGCGCCGGAATGACGGGAGGTTTCTGACTCAGATAAGCGTTCAGGCGACCTTGCGTGCTTCACCGCTGCCGAACAGGTTGGCGACACATCGTCCGCAGATGCCCGGATGGTCAGCATGCGCACCGACATCGGCGCGATAGTGCCAGCAACGCTCGCACTTCTGATACGCGGACGGCGTGACGACGACCGCCTCTTCCGCCGGGCTGCCCACCTGGGTGACCATGGCCTGCGACGTGATGAACACGAATTTCAGGTCATCGCCCAGGCTCTGCAGCAATGCGTATTTGTCGCCGCTGGCCTTGATCTCGAGCTCGGCTTGCAGGGACGAACCGATGCCGCCGGCGATACGGACTTCTTCCATCTGCTTGGTGACTTCAGTGCGCAGTTCGCGCAATGTGGCAAACCTGGCCAGCAGCGCAGGACCGTCGGCAACTTCAGGCAGTTGGTAATAGGTCTGCGTGAAAATCGTTTCGTCGCTGGCGGCGTAAGTCTCCTTGTCGGCGAACACTTCCCACGCTTCTTCCGCGGTGAACGACATCATCGGCGCCATCAGGCGCAGCAGCGCGTTGGTGATATTCCAGATAGCGGTTTGCGCGGAGCGGCGCGCTTTCGATGTGGCGCCGCCGGTGTATAGCCGGTCCTTCAGGATGTCGAGATAGAAGCCGCCCAGGTCCTCGGAACAATACATCTGCAGCTTCGCCGCCACCGGTTGGAATTCATAGGCCTCGAAATGCTGGCCGATTTCCTTCTGCAATTCGTCCATGCGGGCGATGGCATAGCGGTCGATGTCGAGCATGTCCGCGATCGGCACCGCATCGGTAGCCGGATTGAAGTCGGACGTATTCGCCAGCAAGAAGCGCAGCGTGTTGCGGATGCGCCGGTATGACTCCACCACGCGTTTCAGGATTTCGTCGGAGATCGACAGCTCGCCGGAGTAGTCGGTCGCCGCCACCCACAGGCGCAGGATCTCGGCGCCGAGCGTGTCGGATACCTTCTGCGGCGCGACCACATTGCCTTTGGACTTGGACATCTTCTTGCCCTCGCCATCGACCACGAAGCCGTGCGTCAGCAGCGCCTTGTAGGGTGGGCAGCGATTGATCATCGACGAAGTCAGCAGCGACGAATGGAACCAGCCGCGATGCTGGTCCGAGCCTTCGAGGTACAGGTCGGCGGGGAACTGCGACTCTTCCGCATGCGAACCGCGCAGCACGGTCTGGTGCGTGGTACCCGAGTCAAACCAGACGTCCAGCGTATCCTTGTTCTTCACATAATTTGCAGCGTCGTCGCCAAGCAGTTCCTTCGGATCGAGTGCCTGCCAGGCTTCGATGCCGCTCTTCTCAACGCGTTTCGCAACTTCTTCCAGCAGTTCAGGCGTGCGCGGATGCAGGTCGCCCGTTTCCTTGTGCACGAAGAACGCCATCGGCACGCCCCACTGGCGCTGCCGTGACAGGGTCCAATCGGGACGATTGGCGATCATGCCATGCAGGCGGGCCTTGCCCCAGCCCGGATAAAACGTAGTTGCCTCGATGCCCGCCAGCGCCGATTCGCGCAGGGTGGGGCCGCCATCCTTCGGCTTCACATCCATGCCGGCGAACCATTGCGAAGTCGCGCGGTAGATGATCGGCGTCTTGTGGCGCCAGCAGTGCATGTAGCTGTGATCGGACATCACCAGTTTGAACAGCGAGCCGACTTCTTCCAGCTTGGCGCAGATCGGTTTGGACGCTTCCCAGATGGTCATGCCGCCGAAGAACGGCAGCCATGACGCATATTTGCCGTCGCCCATCACCGGGTTGAGGATGTCGTCATCTTTCATGCCATGCGATTTGCAGGAGATGAAGTCATCCACGCCGTATGCCGGCGCCGAGTGAACGATGCCGGTACCGGTGTCGAGGGTGACGTAGTCGCCGAGGTAGATCGGGGACAGGCGGTCATAGCCCTTGTCGGCGTCGGCGAACGGATGCCTGAAGCTGATCAGGGACAGCGCTTCGCCTTTGGTGGTGGCGATGACTTTACCTTCCAGGCCGTAGCGCTGCAGGCTCGGTTCGACCAGGTCCTGCGCCAGCAGCAGCAGGGTAGGCTTGCCGTGACGTTCGACCTGCACCAGCGCGTAGTCGATTTCCGGGTGCACGTTCAGTGCCTGGTTGGAAGGAATGGTCCACGGGGTGGTGGTCCAGATCACCGCATAACCGTGATCCGTCGGCAGCTTCGGCAAGCCGAACGCCTTCGCCAGTTTTTCCGGTTCCGCGAACGGGAAGCCGACGTCGATCGCCGGGTCGCGCTTGTCCTGGTATTCGACTTCCGCTTCGGCCAGCGCCGAGCCGCAATCGAAGCACCAGTTGACCGGTTTCAGTCCGCGGTACACATAGCCTTTTTCCAGGATGGCGCCGAGCGCGCGGATCTCGTCGGCTTCATTGCCGAAATCCATGGTCTTGTACGGACGGTCCCACTGACCGAGCACGCCGAGGCGGATGAAGTCCTTCTTCTGCCGTTCGATCTGTTCGCTTGCATAGGCGCGCGACTTGGCCTGCACTTCCGCGGCCGGAAGGTTCTTGCCGTATTGTTTTTCGATCTGGATTTCGATCGGCATGCCGTGGCAATCCCAGCCCGGCACATAGTGCGCGTCAAAGCCCGCCATGTTGCGTGACTTGACGATCATGTCCTTCAGGATCTTGTTGACCGCGTGGCCGATGTGGATGTCGCCGTTCGCATACGGCGGGCCGTCGTGCAGGATGAATTTCGGGCGGCCTTTGGAGGCCTTGCGGATACGGTCATAGATCTTTTTCTCCTGCCATTCCTTCACCCATTTCGGTTCGCGCCTGGCGAGGTCGCCGCGCATCGGGAAGGCAGTTTCGGTCAGGTTGACCGGATACTTGTTTTTTTGTTCGGACATGGTGGTTTCAATCGTAGTAATCGGTGGATCAAACAGTCGGGCGTTGTTTGATCGTCAAATTCGGTCGGTCGCGGAAACCGCCAGGGCGTCCCTCTGCCGGAAAAAGTCACGTGCATTGTCGACGTCGCGTGCAATCGCGTCGGTCAGCGTCGGCAGGTCTATGTACTTTTCTTCGTCGCGCAATTTTTTCAGGAATTCCACGCGGACCACTTCGCCATAGCATTGCCGGTCATAGTCGAATACATAAGTCTCCAGCAGGATGCGGCCGCTGTCCTCGACAGTCGGGCGCACGCCCAGGCTGGCCACGCCGGGCAACGGCTTGTCGGCCAGCCCATGGACCTGCACCGCGAAGATGCCGGAGATGGCAGGGCGCTTGTGGGCGACCCGCAAGTTCATGGTCGGGAATCCGATCGTGCGTCCCAGCTTTTTGCCATGGATGACATGTCCCGACATGGAATACGGATGACCGAGCAACTGCGCCGCTAGTGCAAAATCACTTTGCGCCAGCGCTGCGCGGACCGCCGAAGAGGAGATGCGGGTGCCGTCATTGGTCACTGCCGGCAGGGTTTCGACATGAAAGCCGTACTGCTTGCCCGCGTCCATCAGCGTCTGAACCGTTCCGGCGCGTTTGGAGCCGTAGCAAAAGTCTTCGCCCACCATCAGCCACTTTACGTGCAGACCCTGCACCAATACCTTTTCAACGAACTCCTGCGGCGACATCGAGGCAAAGTGCGCATTGAAGTGTTCGACGATAACACGATCGATACCGGCGTTCGACAGCGATTGCAGCTTGTCCCGCAGGCCGGCGATACGCGTCGGCGCCCGGGACAGGTCGCCGGCAAGGCGGGCGAAAAATTCGCGCGGATGCGGCTCGAAGGTCATGACTGCGGCATCCAGGCCCATTTTGGTCGCAGCTTCGCGCACGCGCGCTAGCAGGGCCTGATGCCCGCGATGCACGCCGTCAAAGTTGCCGATCGCCAGCGCGCAGGGCGCGCGCGATGCGGCATTGGGAAGTCCGCGAAATACCTTCATACCGGTGCGATGAATGCAAAACCTTGAATTATAAATGCTTTCCTCGTGTTTTCCTTCTTGCAAGGGCAGTCACGCGCGTAGCGGGTCCTGCCGGTAATACCGTGCAAGCAATTCGTAGACCTCCGGGTAAGCCTCGGCCAGCGGTTCCGGCAGCACAAAGAACGCTTCCGACGCGACCGCGAAAAATTCGGCCGGATGGTGGGCGGCATACGGATCGAGCGGCAAATCCGCATACAGGTCTTCATACTGCCCGGCCTGGCGGGGATCGTCGCCGTCGAAATCATCCGGTAACTGATTGTCAATGTGCGCCACCCGTGCGACAAAATCTCCATAGGCCACCGAGAACGTTTGTTGCCACGCGTTCGCGTCCATGCCATGGTGGAATGCGGCAAGGAAGGGTGGGCAGCCATTGGCGACGCCGTCATTCATATCTATTTTGTGGGCGAATTCGTGAATCACAACGTTGTATCCCGGCGATTCGACATCTTCGACGTCTTCCCAGGAGAGAATGACCGCGCCGCCGGCGTCGACGGCTTCGCCCGACACCGGCGCGTGCCATTCATGCATCACGCCCGCTTCATCCATTTCCGCATGGGGAACGATGAATTCTGACGGATACACGATGATGCCCGCCATGTCGTTGTACAGGTCGAGCGTCAGGTTCAGTATCGGCAGGCTGGCCTGGGCGGCAACCAGCACGGCGATTTCATCACTCAGTTCGAGTCCGCCGGCGCCGGTGAATGATTTCCTGGCAAGCAGCGATTCGCAGAGGAGCTTGAGCCGGTCCAGGTCGTGCGCCGGCAAGCGTTGCAAAAATGTCAGGCGAGCTATGCACGATTGCCAGAGCGGCTCAGGTATGCGCGGCTGGTCGCGGTGAAACAGTTGTCGGAGCCATTCCATGACTACATTTCGCCCCAGGCAGAGTTAAGGGACGCCACCGCTGCCAGCCCGGCGGTTTCGGTGCGCAATACCCGTGGTCCCATCGACAACATTATCGCGCCATGCGCACGGGCGGCACTTTCCTCCTGTTCGGTGAAGCCGCCTTCCGGACCGATCAGCACCGCCACCGACTGCGGCGCCTGGTGGCGCGCCCATTCCGACAGCGATTGCTCCGCGCGCGGTGTCAGCAATATGCGCCTGTGCAAATTCTGGTTCCCTATCCACGCGTTGAAATCAACCGGCTCGGCAAGATGCGGCAGGCGGTTGCGGCCGCTTTGTTCGGCGGCGGCAACGATGATGCCCTGCCAATGGGCGAGTTTCTTCGCGGTGCGCTCGGCCGAAAGCCTCACAACGCAGCGCTGTGCGGCTAGCGGCTGGATTGCGGTGACGCCCAGTTCGACCGCCTTTTCGATGATCCAGTCCATCTTCGACGCTTCGGGCAACGCCTGCGCCAGCGTTATGGTGTAGGGCAACTCCGCTTCACGCGGGGAAAACGTCTTGATTTCGGCGGTCGCCCGCTTTTTTTCCATTGTGGTCAGTGCGGCGGTGTATTCGCCGCCTTCACCGTTGAACAAAGTGATATGGTCGCCCGGCGCCATGCGCAGCACCTGTACATGATGTGCGACATGGTCAGGCAGGGCAATCGTGGCGCCGATAGTCAGCGGCTGGGAACAGTAGAAGCGGGGCATCGGGAATCCGGGTAGGCCTGGACGGCGGGTAGCCGAAACGGCAAGTCTGTTATGCAAGTGGTGCGTCGCCAATTTTAATGCGTGACACCAGTCTGGTAAAATATGCGGCTTTGCATCCTCCTGTTTCGACGGATTGGGCAACGCTAATCCGCCA
>JBBWZW010000188.1:0-11511 GCA_039649305.1 Burkholderiales bacterium | reverse complement strand
CCTGGTCATCCACCATCAGTGTCTCGACTGAGCGCACCTGGAGTTTTTGCACGATACGCGAGAAATCGTCGAGCGCTTCCTGGGCGCCCTCCCGCAGGATATCCATTTCGGCTTGCAGATGCGTCGCGAGCGCCGGGTCGCTGTTGTTGACCAATCCGGCCTGGTAGAGGAAGCTGGCAATGCCGGTTACCGCTATCCCTGTCAGGTGAGCGTGCTCATTCAGCGCGACCCTCGCCGCGAGCTTAATGCGTGCGCTGACATTGTCGGTTTTGTCGACGTGGACGAGGATGGATTTATACGACATGGCGGGTACTGAGAATCGAACCAGTCAGTTGCAGCGTAGGCAGGATGGTTCAGCGGAGTCAATCCTGGACAAGGTCATATTTGATTCAGATCAATCGGACCGGCGCGTGGCCGGCGCGCAAAGTGGATTACATAGCAAAATGATTATCTTTCCCGCACGCCAGGGCCGATCATGAGCATCAGGAACCTGCAGCACTTGTTCCAACCGAAATCCGTCGCGGTGATCGGGGCTTCAAACAAGCCGCATAGCGTCGGTGCCACCGTGCTGACGAACCTGGTGGTCGGCGGCTTTGGCGGGCCGATCATGCCGGTCAATCCGAAGTACGACAAGCTGGCCGGGTTGGAGGTCTATAAACGGATAAGCCATCTGCCTTCGGCGCCCGATCTCGCGGTGATCTGTACGCCACCGACCACGATACCCGGCCTCATCGCCGAGCTTGGAGAGCGCGGCACCAAGGCTGCCATAGTGCTGACCGCAGGGCTGACCACCGTCACCGATCTGCACGGAAAAACCATGAAGGAGGCGATGCTGGTCGCGGCCAGGCCGCATCTGTTGCGCATACTCGGGCCGAACTGCGTAGGGCTGATCGCACCCGGAATAAAGCTCAATGCCAGTTTTGCGCATACCGACGCACTGCCGGGCAGGGTGGCATTCGTGTCGCAGTCGGGCGCAATGGTGACCGGTGTGCTTGATTGGGCCAAGTCGCGCGGGATCGGTTTCTCCAGATTCATTTCGCTCGGCGACAGTGCTGATGTTGATTTTGGCGACGTCCTCGACTACCTCGCGAGCGACGTCACGACGCATGCCATCATGCTGTATGCGGAAGCGATCACGTCGGCGCGCAAGTTCATGTCGGCAGCACGCGCGGCGGCGCGCAGCAAGCCGACCATCGTTATCAAGGCAGGCAGGGCGCCGGAAGGGGCGAAGGCGGCCTCGTCGCACACCGGGGCGTTGGCCGGATCGGACGACGTGTACGATGCGGCAATCCGGCGCGCCGGCATGTTGCGCGTCTATTCCACCGAGGATCTGTTCGATGCGGTCGAAACATTGGCGCGGGCACGCCCGCTCAGGGGTGAGCGCCTCGCAATCATGACTAACGGCGGCGGCCCCGGCGTCATGGCCACCGACCACCTGATGATGAAGCGCGGGCAATTGTCGAATCTGTCGGAACAGACCTTGCACAAGTTGAACGAAATTCTTCCGGTCAGCTGGTCGCATGGGAATCCGGTGGACATCATCGGCGATGCGCCGCCGGAGCGTTATGTGCAAACGCTGGAGGTGTTGCTGGAGGATCCGGAGGTAGATGCGACCTTGTTCATCCATGCGCCGACGGCGATTGTCCCGAGCGTCGATGTGGCATCCGCGGTGGCACCGATCGCTAAAAATGCAGGCCGCAATATACTCTCCTGCTGGCTGGGCGGCGATGCGGTGGCGCAGGCGCGCGATACCTTTGCGGAAGCGGGCATTCCCACCTACGATACGCCGGAGAAAGGCGTGCGTGGTTTCATGCAGATGGTGCAATACCGGCGCAACCAGGAGCTGTTGATGCAAGTTCCGTCAGCGATCTCCACGCCCTTCGTGGAAGAACGTGACAAGGCTCGCGAAATCGTACGGCATGCGCTGGCCGAAGGCAGGAACATGCTGTCCGAGCCGGAATCGAAAAAAGTGCTGGCCGCCTATGGCATTCCGGTGGTGCAGACACGCACCGCGCGGACGGTAGAGGAGGCCGCGCAAGTCGCGCAGGAAATCGGATTCCCGGTCGCGCTCAAGATACTGTCGCCGGACGTGATCCACAAGACCGATGTCGGCGGCGTTGCGCTCGACCTGGAACATCCGCAAGCGGTGCGCTCAGTGGCGACGCGGATGGTGAATCGTGTGCGCCAGCTGCATCCAGATGCGCGGCTGGAAGGCTTTACGGTGCAATCGATGGCACGGCGGCCTGAGGGGAGGGAATTGATCGTCGGCGTGATGACCGATCCGGTATTCGGGCCGGTGATCCTGTTCGGGCAGGGCGGGATCGAGGTCGAAGTGACTGCGGATCACGCGGTGGCGTTGCCGCCATTGAACATGGTACTGGCGCGCGACCTCATTTCGCGCACCCGCGTATCGCGCTTGCTGGAGGGCTTCCGCAATCGACCGCCGGCGGATATCGACGCGATTTTCCGCACGCTGATCCAGGTATCGGACATGATCGTCGATATACCGGAAATCACCGAACTCGATATCAATCCGCTGGTGGCGGATGCGCACGGCGTGATTGCACTCGACGCGCGCATGCGCGTGACACGCGCGTCGGCTTCGGGTGTGGACCGGCTGGCGATTCGTCCTTATCCGGTCGAACTCGAGGAATGGATAGACTGGCAGGGTGCGCCGCTGTTGTTGCGGCCGGTCCGGCCGGAAGACGGGCCGCAGCATCTCGAATTTTTCGCCGCGCTGGACCAGGAAGACGTACGCTACAGGATATTCACGCGGATGCGCGAGCTGCAGCCTTCGCAATTGGCGAGACTGACGCAGATCGATTACGACCGCGAGATGGCTTTCATCGCCACCAGGAAGCGTGCGGACAGCAGCTTCGAAACGCTGGGCGTGGCGCGCGCCATATCCGACCCGAACAACATGACCGCCGAGTTCGCGATCATCGTGCGTTCCGACGTGAAGGGTAAGCGCCTCGGGAGCATCCTGATGAAGAAACTGGTCGACTATTGCCGCATGCGCGGCACGCAGGAAATCGTCGGCGAAACCCTGAATTACAACCGCAGTTTGCTGACCCTGGTGAAGAAATTCGGTTTCAACACCTGCATTTCGCCCGAAGGCGATACGACACTGCTGAAGCTCGACCTGCGCGCGGCGTGACGGTTGCTATCGTCCGCGCAGCGCCTGTGCGAGCGCATCGGTCAGGACTGATTGCAGATTGAGGCTCCTGATCAGGTCCAGGCTGTTGGTCGTGGCGTTGATGACCGTCAGGCTCCGGATGTCTTGCTGATTCAATGTGTTCTGGATGACCAACGCCGCCGGTTGGGATGGCATCCCGAACGTGCCGGCGGCGCCGTTGCGGACCAGCGTTGCATTGATGCCCCTCATTTGTTCGGTACTGAGCCGGTCGATGTTGCCGATGTTGAAGCTGGTGGTGGAAACCAGTTTGCCGTTAACGTATCCCTCGCGCAGGATGCCGAACGATACCCTGAGCCCCGCGCCGGTATCGAAACCGCCGCGCATCTCGTCGAGATAGGTGCTGCTTACAGGATTCCATGCCTTTCCGAGCTCTTCTGCGATGCATGGCGAGCCTGCGGTAAGCGCGATGCAGGCAACCATTCTTCTGGTCCTTCGCATAGTGGTCCCCTTTTAAAAATCTCCCGGGCCCAGCTTCGGGATCGACAGGTGGTCCAGTCCGTCCCGCACGACCGCGTTGGCCATCGGCGAGCGCGGCGCGGCGCGCCAGTCGAACTCCTGATTGAATTTCGCGAGCTTCTGGTGGTTGTGGATGACGAACAGGAGCTTGCCGACCCAGAGTGATTCAAACCGGTCGCGCGGGATGGCGCGCGTGCCGGATGACGGATCGCCGACCAGCACCCGGCCGTCGCGTATGCCTTTGATGACGACGAAATGACGATAGCCGTTGTCGGCGAGCAGAACGATCGCGGGCAAGCGGGCTGCTTCCAGTTTTTCCAGCGGGAGTTGAAAGCCGTCCGCCTGGAAGCTGCGCGATTGCAGGAACATTTTCATGTCGAGCAGGGAAAAGCCCTCTTGCCGGATTTTTCTCTGGTCGCCGCGGAGATACATTTCCTCGAACACCATTTGTTCGTTGACGGCGTAGCCGTAATGGTAGGTAAGCAGCGTGGCGATCGCGGCAGACCCGCAGCTGAAATCATATTGCTGCCTGATGGTTGCTTTGAACCTGACTTCTTTCAGGCTGGTGACGGCTATCCGATACTCGGCGTTGTTGGGGGCCTGCATGCTGAGTGTGCCGGCATGCGCGATACTCGCAAGGATGACGCCAAGCAGAACGGCGAAGCTTTTCATCGCTTACTTCAGCTGGATGTTGACGATCGTCGCATTCTGGATCAGCACATTGGTCCCTGAATTCTGAATGACGATGGGAAGCCCGCTGGCATTGGTGAAGGCGCCTTCACTGACTGAATTCATTCCGGTAACGACGTTGCGTGCGGTATTTTCGGCAACCGTGCCGTCGGGCCTGAGGGTGTTTTTGACGTCGGCGCCGGCACGGTAGCCATCGAGCGCTGCGATGTCCAGCGCAGCGCCCGCTGCGGCGATGAATTCCCCTGGTCCTCCAGTTGAGTCGGCGACGGCGGGTGAGCTTGCGGTGATGGCCAAAAGGCCCGCCGTGGCATAAAGGGTGAATCGCATGCTGGTTCCTCCTCAATCGCGGATGAAAACGGAGGGCGCCTCCGGAAAAGCCGGAGTCGCCCCACATCCGATCTACCTGCGAAAAAATCGATGGCTCTTGTTATTTGCCGACGTTCAGGTTCGCCTGAATGTTATTGCTCTGCTGCGCCAGCGACAGAGGACCAGAGCTCTGAACGATCGACATGATACCGGCAGCGGATTGTCCAACGCTGTTCATGGTATTGGACATGTTGAAGGTCCCCGCGTTGGCGGCCAGTTTGCCGCCATTGCCGCCGCTGCCACCACCGCCGGCCTGCGAACTTCCGCCGGTGCCCGAGCCGCCGGTGCCGCCACTGCCGCCATTGCCGCCATTCCCCGTTTGCGCGTGTCCGCCGGTGCTTGAACCGCCGTTGCCGCCGTTACCGCCTGAGCCGCTGTCGCCTCCCTTCGCATCGCCACTGGCCGCGTAGCCACCGTAGCCGCCACTGCCGCCGCCACCGCCGCTTCCGGTCTGGGCATGTCCTCCGGTTCCCGTACCGCCGCTGCCGCCGTTACCGCCGGCTCCGCTCGAGCCGCCATTGCCGCCGACCTGGGTACCACCGGAAGCCTTGGTTTTTGCTGTGCCGCTTTGCGTTGCAGCGCCACCGGTTGCGGAACCGCCGCCGCCGCCGCTTCCGCCGTTGGCAGCGGCTGCTCCGCCTGCTCCGCCCCAGCCGCTGCCGTCGCCGGCTTTACTCGTGGTGGTGCCACTGTTCTGGCCGCTGCTGGCCGATGTCGTTCCGTTGCTTCCGCCGCCGGCGTCGGAATTTGCTGCAGCAAACGGGTTGTTCCCGTCGGTGGAAGCGTTGCCGGATGACCCGCCGCTGCTATTTGACGTTTGGGTGCTGTTTTTATTGTTGATCGGGACGGCGGTGCTCGATCCGCCCGGGGCGCTGGCGGTCGACGCATTGCCGCTGGCCTTGCTCGGTGCGTTTGCGGTCGATGCCCCACCCGTAGCAGTCTCGTAGGCCGTTGCTGCACCGCTGACCTGCGAGTCGGCTGCAGTGGCAGCACCGCCGGTGCCGGTTCCCGTTCCTCCGGCGCCGCCGAGCGCGCCGGCGATGCCGCCAGCGCCGCCGCCGCCGCCGCCGCCGTTAGTAGACGAAGCGCTACCGTTGCTTGCCGCACCGGCACTGGCGGGTCCGCCCGTCGCGGTTCCGCCGGCTGCGTTGGTGTTCGTGGAGCCGCCAGTGCCGCCGGCAGCGCCAGTGCCAAAGCCGCCGATTGCCAGGCCGCTTTCGCCCCCGTTGCCGCCGGCTGCGCCCGCGCCACCCGCGGCCGTACCGCTTGCCGCCGGGCCGCCCGCGCCACTGGCAGCGCCCGCGCCGCCAGCCGCTGACGCACCCTCGCCGCCTCCTGCGGCACCGCTGGTGCCACCGGCTGCTCCCGCGCCGCCCGCAGCCCCTGTGCCGAATCCGCCGACCGAGGTTCCCCCATAGCCGCCCGCAGCACCGTTTGCGCTGCCAGTGTTGACTGCGTTATTGCCTATGCCGGCCAGCGTGTTACCCGAGACCGTTGCGGTCAGCTTGCTGGTAGCAGTGGCGGTAGACGTGTTGAACGCGCTGGTGATCGCGGAAGAGTTTGAAGAATCTCTTGCGGCAGCTGCGGCAAGGGCGTCAGCCTGGACGGCTATATTGGCCGCATTCTCGTCTCCCGCAATCGCCGGCGCACCGAACCCGAACGCGAGCCCGATGGCTGATGCCATCAGCGTCCTGTTCATTGAAGTCCTGTTCATGATAATTCCCTTAACAAAGAAGTTGATCGAGATTTCTTCAAGGCTTGGCGTGACCCGCCAATCCTCCTCACGTTCTGCAAGCGCGGTGCCAGCGCAGTGAGGTACTTGACGTACGGATTGGGCACGAACGAATGCGAGAATTAAAAGTGATGAAGGCGCCGGCGAAGTGCGACTGGAATAAGAGTTATGCCAGGTCTGGTGAAGCAAAAGACGGTTAAGCAACGGGTGCACGACATGTCATGCTTCGTGTTTGAGACCGTACTGCATTTTCTAAACGCGTTATCGACATCGCAGCAACGTGTTTTGTCTGAAGATGATCAGATGCTGTACACATGTTCCTGCTTTTTTAATCGTGGCGGCCGCGATGCATCGAAACGGTTGATTGCATAATTGCGGATCGCATTGCGCGCACAGTTTCCGCGTAGTTTTCATCTCGATGGATTTGAAATGGACGCGGTCGTCCTGGCCCGGCGCACATAGTAAAAAATTCGCGGCTCACGTAAAAATGACTTGTGCATCAAGCCGAAGGTACTCACAGCTGACGAAGAGTGCCCCATGCATGAGCAGTCCTCCGCACTTACCGTTTCATAGTATGAGCAGCGCACACTGTTGCTGCCGATTGCAGCACGGCGATATATGGCTGCGGGCTGGCGCCATTGCGCGCGCTCAAAGCGATCGGCGTATGCGTGGACAACACTGCATGATTGTGACGATCACAGGGAGCGCCATGTGCAGACATATCGGTGCGGCTTGCTGCGCCATCTTCCTCAGCCATGGATATTCATACGCGCGGGTGTCGGAATTTTCTGATGCGGTCGCGCTGAGACCCGAGGCGACAGAAATCTGGCGAGCTCCACGCAACGGCGCAGGACGTCCGTCTGAAACTGCCAGGCGGCCTTTGCAGTTGGCGCAAGCCGGACAGCAACAACCGGCTCCGGTCGGACGCGCGCCGGAGGATGACGGCCGTCCGCCCGAAGTCGCGCCGATATTTGAACAACCCGGCGTGCTGACTCCGCGCGGCACCTTTGTTTTCGAACCTTCGTTGCAGTTCGGGTATTCGTCCAGCAACCGGGTTGCCATCGTCGGTTACACCATCATCCCGGCGCTGTTGATCGGCTTGCTGGATGTGCGCGAAGTCAAACGCAATGTCACCACGGCGGCGCTGACCGGAAGGCTGGGCATCACCAATCGATTTGAGCTGGAGGCGCGGCTGCCCTACGTGTACCGCTCCGATTCGACGGTGAGCCGCGAAGTGCTGACCGGCACCGCGGCCGACAAAGTATTCGAGGCCAGCGGCAAGGCGATCGGCGACGTTGAACTGGCGGCGCGCTATCAGCTCAACCAGGGTGGCACGGACAGCGCGTACTACATAGGTACCTTGCGCTTCAAGTCCCGCACAGGAAAAGATCCGTTCGAAGTGGTTACCGATTGCGTCACGCGCTGCGTCGGCAATACCACCGGCACCGGCCTGCCGCTGGAATTGCCGACCGGCTCGGGGTTCTATTCACTGCAGCCCGGACTGACCTGGATCTTTCCTTCCGATCCGGCGGTATTTTTCGGCAGCTTCAGTTATCTGCACAACATCAAGCGCAAGAACGTCAGTCGCAGGGTCTCGTCGGGGGATAACGAGTTGCTCGGCACGGTCGAGCCCGGCCACGTAGTCGGATTCAATTTCGGCATGGGGCTCGCGCTGAACGAAAAGGCTTCGTTCAGTGTCGGCTACGACCACAACTCGGTGGGGCGTACCAAGCAGGGCGGGAAGACCGTACCGGGGTCGGTCAGGACCCAGCTGGGCACACTGCTGCTTGGCTACTCGTATCGATTGACGGACAAGACGTCGTTAAGTGTTTCGGTCGGCGCCGGGCTGACGCGGGATACGCCGGATGTGACGCTTGGGGTGAAGCTGCCGATGACGTTTTAGGGGCCCGCATAAAAATCCGCACGCAGGCGACAACCCACCCGTCCCTCTGGTAGAGTGCCGCCATGAGCAAACAAACCCTGGACCGCATCCTCCAATCGCAAGGCTTCGGCAGCCGCAAATATTGCCGTCAATTGATCACCGACGGCGAAGTGACCGTTGCCGGCGAGACCGTAACCGATTACCGCGCCGGCCTCGATACAGCCGGCCTCGAGTTCACCGTTTTTGGCGAGCCGTGGACTTACCGGGAGCATGTTTACATCGCGCTGAACAAGCCAGCGGATTTCGAATGTTCGCGCAAGCCGAGTCATCATCCCGGCGTGCTGACGCTATTGCCGGAGCAATTCTCCTGGCGCGATGTGCAGCCGGTCGGGCGCCTCGATCACGACACGACCGGCCTCTTGCTGATGTCGGATGACGGCGCGTTCATCCACGCACAATCGTCGCCGAAGCGGCATGTGCCGAAACTCTATGTGGCCACCACGCACGATCCGGTGACCGACGCCCTGGTCGAGCAACTGAAAGCTGGCGTGAAATTGCACGACGAGCCGGCGCCGTTGGCGGCACAGTCCTGCACCCGTCTCGACACCCATCAGCTTGAGATCGTGCTGGAGCAGGGGAAATACCACCAGGTCAAACGCATGCTCGCCGCTGCCGGAAATCACTGCGTGTCGCTGCGTCGCACGGCGATCGGCAAATTGACGTTGGACGCGCTCGAGCTGGAAGAGGGCGAATGGTGTTACCTGGACGAAGCGCAGCGAATGTTGCTGGCGCCTTAGTCAGTGAATCACAATGCCTTCGTCGTTTTCCAGGATGCTCGTCGGCATCTCGCGGTTGCTACCGGCAGCCGCACCGCCGTCATTGATCGCAATAATCCCTACGTCCACGCTTTTATTGAATAACGCTATGCCGCGGTCGATGGCTGCATGCAACGGGACGCCTTGCTCTATCCATTGGTAGACCTTGTGCGACAGCATCTGCCGCACGATCTGCTCGCCAAGTCCGGTGACCGCCACCGCGCCGGCCACACCCGCAAAGAAGCCGCACCCGATGATCGGCGTATCCCCAACACGCCCCAATAATGACGGCGGCGAACCGCCGGTCGACGTCGCGACCGCAAAATTGCCATCGCTGTCGAGCGCAATAGCACCGACCGTGTCGCCGCTGTAGCGACTGACCGCATCAACCCATGGGGTCGCGTAGTTCCAGTGACGGGCGAATGTTGCGAGCGCATCCGGATCGGAGGAGGAGACCAATGCCTGCATCAGGTCGTCGTGGCTCGCACTTGCTTCGTCGCTGGGTGCGAAGTCGCCCGCCAGCCCGGCTTGTTGCGCGAAACGCAGCGCGCCTTCGCCCGCGAGCAACCAGTGCGGCGTGTCAGAAACGGCGCGCGCAACCAGCACCGGATTCTTGACGCGCTGGATGCAGGCGACTGCGCCGAGCGCGCCTGTGCTATCCATGACTGCCGCATCCATTTCGATCGTCCGGCCATCCATGCGCAACGCCGCGCCTTTGCCGGCATTGAAGCGGCCGTCGTCTTCCATCGCGGTAACGCTCTCGACCACGGCTTCCAGTGCCTGGCCGTTGTCCATCAACACTACCAGTCCGACACGGGCCGCCGCCTCGCACCCGTCCTGGTAATCCCGGGGTGCGCCGGCGCCGCCGTGCACCGCTATTACCACGCTTTTGCTGCCCATATGGAATCCCTTCAACGATATGGCCACCAATTTGAGCTGCATCAAATATCACGGAAGCGCGTCGAACCCGCGCTTTCATGAAGCACTCCATGTTGTTCCCGATCATCCGGGCCGGCGTCGGCGCTTGCCGCGCGCCAAAGCGACTGCCCTAATGCTTTGAACTATGCGACATGGGCAGGTTCACATTGAAGCGCAGCGCAGGCGAAGATTCCTGGACGCCGGACATCTGCGTGCGGGAGTGGCGCAGTCCATCTTTAAGACAGGAGATAGCATGAAGAAACTCACATTGGCAGTCTTGATTTCCATGACAGGCGTAGCGGGCGCGAGCTTCGCGCAAAGCACGACCAACCCGGCCACCGGCGCCACTTATGGCACCAGCGGCATACCAGGAACATCCGACTCGACAACCAGCGGGGCTTCGGGAACCTCCGGGACAGGCGCGAGTTCCGGCATGACAGGCAGTGGCGGCACCACAGGCAGCCCTGGCTCCGCAACGTCGGGCGCGAGCGGTACCGCGGGTGCCAGCGGAAGCACTGGCAGTACGGGAACAAGCGATAGCACCAGCTCCGGCGTTCCAGGCGGCTGGAGCACATCCGGCGGCACCGGTGCACCAAGCGCACCGGGCGCGACCGGCGGCATGGGCGCGCCGTCCACGTCTTCGAACCCTACGGGATCGGGCGCAGGCGCCACCGGCACGACGGGACCCGCGGGCTCAAGCGGTGGCCCCGGCCAGACCGGACTTGGAACCGGCGGAACCTCTGGCGTCGGCGGCAGTTCATCGACGACCGGCACGACTGAAAGCACCGCACCGGGGACCATGAGCGCACCCGGCACCGGCAGCAGTCCGGACACCAGCAGGCCAATCGGCACCAGCGGAGATTCAGGACCGTCAGGTAGTTCGGGCAGCGGCTCGGGAACGACAACGACCCCAGGCACCACCGGGCGCTAGAACGAGGCACGCCAGCAAAAGCCGCCGGCCTCCAAGTGGGCCGGCGGCTTTTCTTTCGGCACTCCGCCGGAATCGCGCGTTCCACTGAGCGGGATCATGGGGCGCTGCCGGAGGGCATGGTCAAATGCTCTTATTAGCCTGCGCGTTGTGCCGCCGGCAAACCCAATAACGTAGGGAACGTACGGAGAAGATATGCAAGGCGAAATGCAGACACTGGATTGCAAGGTAGGAAACTGGAGGGCGCAAGGCCGCGTACAGGAAGTTGAAACGGGCAAACTGATGGCGGTGATTTCCGTGTCCGACGCGAGCGGGGGGATTGCCGTCGATTCCCGACATACGGTGGTGTTTGAGCATATGGAGGGGATGGATACTCTGGAGGAGACTCAGGAGTTGGTGCAGCGGTTGTTGTATGCGAGATATGGGGTTATTTGAATAGGACTCCAAGGGCTCGCGCAGTAATACGTTGTTCATTTTCGAGCACTGCCCGTGGCGGGCAACGACGCGGTGCGCCCGCTACGGTCAGCG
>JBBWZW010000175.1:0-26649 GCA_039649305.1 Burkholderiales bacterium | reverse complement strand
CGACAGAAGCGGCCACTGGCTGCGACAGGCCGCCGACAGCCGCGGTGACGGGCACCGGCCCGGCAACGCCGCTGCCCCAGGCGGTAAGTAAGGCGACGAAACTGAAGGCATTCGAAAACAAACGCGTAGGTGACGCAATCTTTCTAGTGTGCACGTTTAAATCCATAAGGGGTCGGGAACAGTAAGCGATGGGATTGCCTGCGAGGCATACCTCTTGTTTTTTTGCTACCCCTTATTGAGGAACAACGCACCGAATAGTTCCGCACCTCACGGATGCGGCGGGGGAAAATTGCAGGACAGCGTGTTTCCGTGCGGGCTCAAGGGTCGGATCACCGCGGCCCGCTCATTACAACCAATACTCGAGCAAGCGCACGGCCCATTCGCGGAAGCGGTGTCGCATGCCGCGCCTGTTCCAGTCTTGTGCAGTGATTTCTGTCGACTCCTTCAGATCGCGATCGAACAGCGTTTCCATCCGCGTGGCGAAGTCAACATCCAGTATCACCGCATTGATTTCATCGTTGTGGAGGAAGCTGCGCATGTCGAGATTGGTCGAGCCGATGGTCGACCAGACGCCATCGACGACCGCTGTTTTCGCATGCAGCATCGCCACGTTGCGTTCAAAGACCCTGATGCCGGCGGCAAGCAACTCATCATAGTAAGAGCGGCTGGCATAGAGAATCATCGTATGGTCGGCGAAGCTGGGGAAGATGATTTTCACATCGACGCCGCGTCGGGCCGCGTCCTTCATCGCGTCCACGATCTGGCGATCGGGAACAAAGTAGGCAGTGGTCAGGTGCGCATAGCTGTCCGCATGCGCGAGCGCTGAAATATAGGTCTTGTAGATGGTGTAATCAGCCTTCTCCGCGGTGCTGCCAAGCGCGCGCACCAGTGCCGTGCCTGCCTGCCTGAGCTGCGGGAAAAACTTCGCATCGGGCAATGCCTTTCCCGTCTGGCGCTGCCAGGTATCGAGGAACAGCTTCTGGAATTCAGCAACCACCGGCCCTTCGATCTGCATGTGGGTATCGCGCCATGCCGCTTCTTTAGCGTCCTTCGTCTGCGGGCGCTGGCGCTTGCTTTCCAGCAGTGAACTCTTGCCATACACCCTGCTGATATTGACGCCCCCGGTGAATGCGACGCGGCCATCGACCACCAGCAGCTTGCGGTGGTCGCGCTGGTTGATATCCCAGTTGCGCCGGGCCTTTAACGGATTGACCGGGTTGTATTCGAGCGCGTTGATACCCGCCGCGCGCAGCCTGTCGAAGAATTCCGGTGGCGTGGCTATTGCGCCGACGCTGTCGTAAATCAGGGTCACCTGCACGCCCGCCGCCTGCTTCTCGATCAGCAAGTCGGCGAGCGCGCGTCCGACTTCATCGTCTTCGAATATATATGTCTGCAGGTTGACATGGTCGCGCGCGCCGCGAATTGCGTTGGTCATCGCGCGCATGGTGAGCGGTCCGTCGTCAAGCAGGGTGACCTTGTTGCCCGCGACCAGAGGCGCGCCGCTGATTGCTTCTTCGGCTGCGACATGTTTTTTCAGTATGTCGGTGGGAGCGACCTTTGCCGCCAGCGAATCGAGCAGCGCCTGCTTGCGCCCCTCGGACAATTCGCCGCGTGCGTTGACGATAGTGGGCGTCTGTCCTGGCGGGAGCCGTGCCTGCCCCTCTCGCAGATAGTCGACGTTAGGCAGTGTGGAGCATGCTGCAAGCATGGCGACGATAATGGGGAGCGCGAGCCGCGTGGCCAGTCTCGGGCATGCCTCTGGTGCCAGGTGTGTGCTCATGATGCGCGCTTTTCCGTCTCCTGTTGTTTACAACTGATTGTCGCGTTGGAGCCTGTTTCCTTCCTGATAATTCCGCAAAACATGTAACGGCAGTAATGATTTGTGCGTGAACATTTGTCGTGCGTCATGCGACCGCAAAGTTTTTTTATTCCCGGTTGCAATCAAAACATTTTTAAAAAGCGACGTATCCCCATGTCAAGCATGTTGAAGCACATCACACACATTGTCGGCGTCGATTTCACTTCCGCGCCCCGTCGGGCCAAACCGATCACGGTCGCGCACGGAAGTGCGTGCGGCAATGAGCTGCATATCGAACGTGTAGAGAACCACCCCACGTGGGCCTCATGGGAAGACTGGCTCGCGCAGCCGGGCCCATGGATCGGCGCTTTCGATTTTCCATTCGGCCTGTCGCGCGAGCTGGTCGAGCATCTGGGCTGGCCGCAAACATGGGAAGGACTGGTGACCCATTGCGCTGCGCTGTCACGCGCGACCTTGCGCGAGACCTTCAAGGCATTCTGCGATGCGCGCCCGGTCGGAAATAAATTTGCGCATCGCGTGACCGACGGCCCGGCCGGATCAAGTCCCTCGATGAAGTGGGTCAATCCGCCGGTGGCGTATATGTTCCATGAAGGGACGCGGCGCTTGCTCGAGGCGGGGGTTACGGTGTTCGGCCTGCACCCGGGCGATCCGCAGCGGATCGCATTGGAAGGCTATCCGGGGATGGTGGCGCGTGCGGTGACACGCGCTTCATACAAGAACGATGAGCGCGCAAAGCAAACGCCGGCACGACAGGCGGCGCGCGCAGCGATCGTGAAAAGCCTGGAGAACGGCGCACATCCGATGGGCATACGGCTGGTCATGGATGCGACCTTGCGACAGCAACTGGTGGACGACGGTACTGCGGACTGGCTGGATGCGGTGTTGTGCGCAGTGGCGGCCACATGGGCTGCGCAACGTCCGAATTTCGGATTACCGATCGCTATCGATCCGGTGGAAGGGTGGACTGCAGGGGCTGCGCATGGATGAGGTAAGCGAATCAGCGCGAGAGAACGCGCGCACAAAGAGGAAACGATACGGCCGGCCGCCTGTCAGCAGGAGCCAGCCGTTGGATGAGCGTTGATTAAACGTTCGGTCCGAGCAGGATTTTGTCTCCCAAATGGGAGATCGCGTAACCTTTCGCGTCTATCTGCTGCTGGGCATCTTCATAGGTAAGACCATGCACCGGCAGATGGTTCTCATCGAGGTCGATGCTTTGCTGTTCAGTTTCCCAATCAATGTTGGTCGCTTCGTTGGGAATCGGTCTTCCTTCCGGGACGGCGAGATATGAGTAGATGCCTTCGGGCTCGGGGCGTTTGTATACATCAACTTTCATAATCGATCCTCATAAAAATGATTCTCTGCTATTGACAGTGATGATTCCGAAAAGGTTGCGTGTTGTTGAAAACAAAATACATGCAGCTGCCGCCCGGTTCCGCTCCATATTCGCCTCCTCATATTCTTATACAGCGGCCCTGTAACGATAACCCCGTTTTTGATTTTCTGCCCGCCGGCGCCCATCCCTGCCGCGCCGCTTTTTCCCCTCGTCCTGCCCTCCCTCTTGTCATGCTTTCAAGCAAATGCCATCGGCTTTTGCCGTATGCACAATTTTTCGCAAATAAAACTTTCTGTATTGCATAAATGGGTATTGACCTGCTGCACTCACTGTTTAGAATGGGCAACGTTGCGCTACATCAAGACTGAGTATGACGCCTCTATAAGAAGGCATTCCTGGGAGTAACCAGCTTGCGCACGTTTTTCTGCCTATCAACAAAGGCAGCCCAATTCGACCGCAGATAAATGGCTTAGGAAGCATGCAAATTTTTGTTCAGAAAAAAGACGAAGCAAAGAAAAAATTCCGCAATATATTCGGCGCTCTTGCCATTGCGTTAAGTTCGCTCTTCGCCGTCGGCTCGGCAGCCGCAATCACCCTCGATAAAAGCCTGAACGAAAAAGTGGTGATGGTGCCGGCCGGTTCCGCTCCGAACAGCGTCGAACTGGAAACTACTGTATTCACCCCGCCCGGCGCCGGACCGTTCCCGCTGGTGATCATGAATCACGGGAAGGCCCTCGGCAATCCACGCAACCAGTCGCGCGACCGCTTCATCGCGATCAGCCGTGAATTCGTCAGCCGCGGCTATGCGGTTGTGGTTCCGATGCGCAAAGGTTTTTCGAAGTCGACCGGCGATTACTCAGATTACGGCTGCGACATGACCAGCAACGGCCAGGCGCAGGCAGATGATTTGCAAAGCACGCTCGAATATCTGGTGACCCAGGCTTGGGTTGATAAGCAGCGCATCGTCGTGGCAGGGCAGTCGTACGGCGGCCTGGCGACGATGGCATTCGGCACCCGCAATTTCCCCGGTGTGAAAGGCCTTATCAATTTCGCCGGCGGTTTGAAGATGCACGGCGGCAGCTGCCAGTGGCAGGAATCGCTGGTCAAGGCATTCACCGAGTATGGCGCCCGCAGCGCATTGCCGAGCATCTGGTTCTATGGCGCAAATGACCATCATTTCGGTCCCGAACTCGCCGCAAAGCTGTACGACGCCTATGTGCAGGCAGGCGGCGTGGCAAAACTGGTTGCCTACGGTGCGTTCAAGAAAGATGCGCATGGCATGAGCGGCAGCCGCGACGGCGTGAAAGTCTGGTGGCCCGAAACCGAAAAGTTCCTGAAGCAAATCGGCCTGCCGACGGATCAGGTGGTTGCGCTCAGCGACGACTACAACATGCCGTCCACCAATTTTGCGGCGCTCGACAATGCCGAGGCGGTACCGTACCTGAGAGAGAAGGACCGCGAGCAATACCGTGCCTTCCTGGCCAAGCCGTTCCCGCGCGCATTTGCCATGTCTACCACCGGCGCCTGGAGCTGGGCTGAGGATGGTGACGATCCGGCTGCCCAGGCGTTGGCGAATTGCCAGAAGAGCAGCTCGCAGCCGTGCAAACTCTACGCAGTAAACAACCACGTGGTGTGGGCCGATGAACCGGCCGCCCGCAACGCTACAGTCACCGCTGCAGTGAACAGCAATGTGGTGCCTGCGGCAGCCGCAAGGGTTGTTGCAACCACTGGTGCTGAAGGCACCGCCACTGCCGTGAAAACATCCAGCCCCGGTCCGGCTAATGCATTGACCGGACTTTAACAGGTATCATTGGCGTCTTTTTGATTGAGCCGCTGACCTGACAAGGCTCCCACAACAATGACAAACGCATGCGGCGTGGACTTTGGTACGTCCAATTCCACGGTCGGCTGGAGCGTGTCCGGCAAGTCGAACTTGCTGCAGCTCGAAGGCGGCAAAGTCACCTTACCATCCGTTGTGTTCTTCAATGCCGAAGACGACGCGGCCAGCTTCGGCCGCGCCGCTCTCTCGGATTATCTCGCCGGCTATGAAGGCCGGCTCATGCGTTCACTCAAAAGCCTGCTCGGCACCAGCCTGATCGACGGCCAGACCGAAGTGCAGGGACGGGCCTTGCGCTTCAGGGATCTGCTTGCGCAATTCATCGGCGAACTCAAACGCCGCGCCGAAGAGGCAGCGGGCCTCCCCTTCACACGAGTGGTGATGGGACGGCCGGTATTCTTTGTCGACGACGATGCGAAGGCGGACTTGCTGGCGGAGAATACACTCTCCGAGATCGCGCGTTCCGTCGGATTCTCCGATGTCGAGTTCCAGTATGAGCCGATAGCCGCTGCCTTCGATTACGAGTCGCAGATCGACCGCGAAGAGCTGGTGCTGGTCGCCGATATCGGCGGCGGCACCTCGGACTTTTCGCTGGTGCGGTTGTCGCCGGACCGCGTCGGCAAGCTCGATCGCCGCGACGATATCCTTGCCAACGGCGGCGTGCATATCGGCGGCACCGATTTCGATAAATACCTCAGCTTGTCCTCGGTCATGCCCATGCTCGGCCATGGCACACAGCTCAACAACAATAATGAAGTGCCGTCCAGCTACTATTTCAACCTGGCTACCTGGCACACCATCAATCTCGCCTACACCCAAAAAGTGTGGCGCGAATTGCAGGATGTGCATCGTGATGCGCGGGAGCGCGACAAGCTTGCGCTGTTGCTCAAGCTGATCGCGCAGCGCGACGGACACTGGTTGGCGCTGCAGGTGGAAGAGAGCAAGATCGCCTTGTCGGCGGACGAATCAACCGTATTACATCTTGACCGGCTTGCCGCGGGTACCAGGGTGGAGCTCACCCGCGGCGGGTTCGATGCAGCCATTACACATTTGGGCACGAGCGTCGGCAGTACTGTTGCCAAGCTATTGGCCGATGCCGGCGTTGCAGCCGATGCGGTAGACACCGTCTTTTTCACGGGTGGGTCCAGCGGCGTGCCTATGCTACGGCAAAAGATAGCCCAGCTGGTGCCGAATGCGCGGCGAGTCGAGGGCGACTTGTTCGGCAGCATTGGCGTCGGCCTCGGATTGGATGCCGAAAAGAAGTTCGGTTAGCCCCTGCTGTTTCCCCACATCCATGCTCGGCCTTTCGTGCCGAAGAAACTTCGCTCCAACAAAATTGTCATTCCTTACACACAATAGGAAGGGCAACGATGGTCGAGCAAAAATGGCCGCAACAAATCTGGGTAGTGCGCCACGGACAGAGCGCCGGTAATGTCGCGCGCGACGCGGCGGAGTCGGCTGGGCTGCCCCTGATAGACATAGCCACGCGGGATGTCGATACACCGTTGTCGGCACTCGGCGAGGAGCAAGCACGCGCCCTCGGCCACTGGTTCGGCGACATGCCGGAATCCGAGCGCCCATCGGTGATACTGAGTTCGTCATATGTGCGTGCCCGCGACACGGCGCGCATTGTGCTGGAGACGGCCGGTATCGACCTCGACGATGTGACCTTCACTGCCGATGAGCGCCTGCGGGAAAAAGAGTTCGGCGTGCTCGATCGCCTGACGCGGCTAGGCATTGTCCAGAAATTTCCCGAACTCGGCGAGCAGCGCGCGCACGTGGGCAAGTTTTATTTCCGTCCGCCCGGCGGCGAGAGCTGGTGTGACGTGATACTGCGATTACGCAGCGTGCTCGACATGATCATCCGCGAGTATCGTGGCGAGCGGGTGCTTATCGTCGGCCACCAGGTCATAGTCAATTGCTTCCGCTACCTGCTCGAGCGCCTGGACGAGCGGCAAATCCTTGAAATCGACAGGGCCGCCGACGTGCCGAACTGCTCCGTCACCTCCTATGAATTCGATCCGAACCGGGGCAAGAAGGGCAAGCTGGTACTGCGCCTCGTCAATTTCGTGGCGCCGCTGCGCGAAGCCGGTGCGCCGATCACGGCCGAGCCGGATGTGCCCGGCGCGCCCAAATCGTAGGCGGTGCTATGACCATGAAAGATGAATTCTCCATTTCCCGCGTGACCCATCTCAACGATGACACGTTGCGCGCCTGGCCGCTGCCGATGCCTGCGTCCGACGGCGACAAGGAAGAGCGCGGCCGCATACTGGTGATTGCCGGGTCTCGTGAAATGCCCGGGGCGGTGATACTTGCGGCAACGGCTGCCCTGCATGCCGGCGCCGGCAAGCTGACCGTCGCTACCGGCGCCAGCGTTGCGCAGCTGGTGGCCCTGGCGATTCCGGAATCGCGCGTCATTGAATTGCCTGAGACGCCAGGCGGCGGCCTTGCCCCGAACGCGGCAGAAGCGCTCGGCACACTGGCTTCCCGCTTCGACTCGGTGCTGATCGGACCAGGCATGCAGGACGAACCCTCAATCACTGCCTTCGTGCTGGCGCTGCTGCCGAAACTGAAAGATGCCAAAGTGGTGCTGGACGCTTGTGCGATGAATGTGGTGCGGCGCCAGTTGCAGGCGGTCGATGCGCAAAGCAATCATGGGCAGCAAAAGTATGTGGCAAGTTTTTCCAGTCCGGTGGTGCTTACGCCCCATGCCGGCGAAATGGCCCATCTCACCGCTCTCGACAAGGAGACGGTGCTGGCAAACCCTTGCGAGGTCGCGCGCACCTCGGCGCGACGCTGGAATGCAATGATCGCGCTGAAAGGGGCGACGACGTACATCGCCGAACCGGGAGGAAACGTTTGGCGGCATGAAGGCGGAAATGTCGGGCTGGCGATTTCCGGATCGGGCGATACGTTGGCGGGAATTATTGCGGGACTGGCGGCACGTGGCGCTACGCTGGAACAGGCGACTGCATGGGGTGTGGCGCTGCATGCGCGAGCCGGCGACAAGCTCGCCGAACGGTTCGGGCCGCTGGGCTACCTCGCGCGAGACCTGGCGGCGCAGGTGCCGGCATTGATGCACGGGCTCGGGATGCAACGGTAGCGATCTGTGATAATGCCGTCATCGACCATACTGCAGGATTCCTTTCATGTCGACTATCCGCTGCGCCTGGGCCAACCCGGCCAACCCACGCTACCTTTCGTATCACGATGAAGAGTGGGGCGTTCCCTGCCACGATGAAACCAGGTTGTTCGAAATGCTCAATCTCGAAGGCGCGCAGGCAGGACTGAGCTGGGAAACCATACTTAACAAGCGCGACTCCTATCGCGCCGCATTTGACGGCTGGGATGCGGCGCAGATTGCGCGCTATGACCAGGCCAAGGTGGCAGAACTGCTGGGCAATGCGGGCATCGTGCGGAATCGGCTCAAGGTCGCGGCCGCCATCACCAACGCGCAAGTCTATCTGCGCTTGCGCGACGACGTCGGCGGCCTCGATCCATTCCTGTGGGCTTACGTGGATGGCACGCCGGTACAGAATGCATGGAGCCGGAACGAAGTGCCGGCGACGTCGCCTCTCTCCGACCGCATCTCCAAAGACCTGGCCAAACGCGGCTTCAAGTTCGTCGGTTCCACCATCATCTACGCATATATGCAGGCGACAGGCATGGTCAACGACCATTGCGTTGATTGCTTCCGGCATCGGGTGCTCGGACAGCCTGACTGAATCGGTCGCATTTTTTTTGTTGAAGCGCGTCGGTTTTTTCGCGCATTTTTTATACGGACTGAAATCATGGATCTGAAGCTGACATACAAACTCGCGCTGGTGAGCGGCAGCACCGCCGGAATCGGTTACGCCATCGCGGAGTCACTCGCGCGCGAAGGCGCTCGCGTTATCGTCAACGGCCGCACCGAGGCGGCGGTTGCCGATGCGGTGGCCAAGCTGAAGGCCGCCACCGGCGCGGATGCGCTCGGGTTCGCCGGTGACCTCGGCACGGCTGCGGCGGTCGATGCATTGGGCAGGCAATATCCGGATGTGGAGATACTCGTCAACAACCTCGGCATATTCGAGGCGAAACCATTCGAGGAAATTCCCGATGCCGATTGGATGCGCTTTTTCGAAGTCAACGTGTTGAGCGGCGTGCGCCTGGCGCGACTTTATCTGCCTTCGATGAAGCAACGCAACTGGGGCCGCATCATTTTCATATCGAGTGAAAGCGCGGTGCAGATACCGACAGAAATGATCCACTACGGCACGACCAAGACGGCACAGCTCGCTGTTTCGCGTGGCCTGGCGGAATCGGTGGCCGGCACCGGCATCACCGTCAACAGCATCCTCCCCGGTCCTACCAAGTCCCGTGGCGTGGCCGATTTCGTCGACACGCTGGCGAAGGCGGAAGGGCAGACGTTCGAACAGTTCGAGAAAGCGTTTTTCGAAAAGGCGCGGCCGACCTCGTTGATCAAGCGCTTCGCCGCTCCGGAAGAGGTCGCTTCACTGGTGACGTATATCGCCAGCCCGCTGGCGTCTGCGACGACGGGCGCTGCGTTGCGTGCCGACGGCGGGGTTGTGAAAAGCGCTTTTTGACAGGAAAGAAGGGAGCCGGTGGCTACGGAGGGACGTCGATGAGGGTCAGGGCATCATGACTTCGGTGGACTTTGGATGCCTTGACCGGTCGCCTGCCGCCCGGACTTCACATCGCAGTACTACGGACTGGCGATACATCTGGCGCAGCTTGCGCTCCGCATGCGCCTGATCCGTACCGGCGATGATGATGCCGTTGACCTTCTGCCCGTCCCGCGTCTGAATCGAGAACTCGTACTTCAACATACGCCTCTCCCGTGGCCTGTTATGAACATTGCCATCCCCCCTCAAGGATTCTTATCGACCCTGGATTTCCCTCTGGCAAGTGTAGACCAGCCGGCGCTGCATGAGAAGACTAGCCATGTGGAGGGCAAGGCGCACCGTGACGAATTGCAGTTAAGGCAATGCCGGCGGACGGGGAGCCGACAACGTGTTCCGGGGATAGAATCCTGATTAATGCACCGAATGGAGATCGTATGCCTCAGGTCATTTATTACGTCGCAGCCAGTCTCGACGGTTACATCGCCATCCCGGACGGCGGCCTTGAATGGCTCGCGCCATTCGAGGCGAAGGGTGAAGACTACGGCTATGCCGACTTCTACGAATCGATAGACGCGGTACTGCTTGGCAGCCGTACCTATGAAAAGAGCCTCAGTTTCGGCAAGTGGCCGTTTCCCGGGAAGCCGACCTGGGTCTTCTCCAGGCGCCAGATCGCCGCTGCGGAACCCGGCGTCGTCATCACACCCGATACGCCCGAGCAGGTCATGGCGGATCTCATGGGGCGCGGGATGGAGCGTGCATGGATGGTCGGCGGCGGCGCGCTCGCCGCATCGTTCCGGGAACATCGCCTGATCACCGAATACATCGTTTCGGTGATCCCGGTGATCCTGGGCGAGGGCATCCCGTTGTTCTCAGCATGCGGCGAGAGGGAATACCTGCAGTTGACCGACTCATGCGCTTACGAGAACGGGGTCGTCCAACTGAGGTACCTGCAAAGAAAATAGGCGGGCTTATTCGCAAATCTCGACTGGGGTGCCGACCGGCACCAGGTCGAACAGCTCGACCAGTTCCGCGTTGCGCATCCGGACGCAGCCTATCGATGCCGGCTTGCCCATGGGGACGCTGTCCGGACAGCCGTGGATATAGATATAGCGCCGCATCGTATCGACATCGCCAAGGCGATTGAAGCCCGGTTCGCAACCGGACAGCCAGAGGATGCGGGTCAGGATCCAGTCGCGCCCCGGGTTTTCCGCCGCAAGCTGTTCTGAATACACTTCACCGGTTGGGCGCCGTGCCCTGAAGACGGTATTGAGCGACATGCCCGCGCCGATCTTCGCGCGAATGATGTGCCGCCCGCGCGGAGTGCAGTTGCTGCCACTCTTTTCGCCGAGGCCATTGGTTGCGGTCGAGATCGAATACTGTCTGATGACGGCGCCCTTGTCGTCGACCAGTTCGAGAAGTTGTTCCGGCGTGCGGATGAAGATGCGGGGCATGGGTCTGGCGTGATGTTGATTGTGCCTACGATAGCGTTTCGGCGTCGCGCGCACAAGCCGCAAATTGGCGTATCACCGCAGCGCGGAATAAGCGGTCGGTGCGAGTATGCTGTTTTCTATGCGCTCGACTATGATCGCCTCTGCTTCGCTCTCGGCGCGCTTGGCGAGCCACTCCGGATCCGCCTGAAACGCGTTCCATTTTTTTTCGCGCTCGGCCAGGCTTTCCCACTTGAGCATATACGTCAGGGACTGGTTGCTTGGTCCGACCAGCGTAGTCCAGAAGCCGACCGGTTCAATTCCATACTTTTCCCAAAACTTCAGCGTGACAGTTTCAAAACGCTTATTCAGCGCCGGCAGCCGTCCGGGCGCGCAGTGGTAAATGCGTAACTCAAAAATCATTGGATACTCCGTTTCTGTTTGTCAGTGTCAAGCCGGCCCCCTTTGAGGGATAGCTGCAATTCGATAGCAGGCTACATCGATTCGTTCAGCATTGTTGCATAGTCATCCTCGCTGGCAATGCGCGGATTCGTTTTATGACTGTGGTCGGCCAATGCGCCCCGGATAATCGACGGATACATGTCCTTGGTCACCCCCAGTTCTGCCAGCCCGGCGGGTAGCCCGAGCCGGCCGCTCATTTCTTTAATGGCGGGGCCTGCCTGCTCGGGGCGTTCCAGGCCCATCGCATGCGCAATGCGCTCCAGCTTGCGTTCGTTCCGAATCGATTCCGACACCTTGTTGAATTCAATGACGGCCGGGAGGAAGATCGCGTTCAGCGTGCCATGGTGCAGGCGTGGATTGATGCCGCCCAGCGAGTGACTGAGGCTGTGTACGCATCCCAGCCCTTTCTGGAATGCCATCGCCCCCTGCATCGATGCGCTCATCATGTTCAGGCGCGCCTGGCGATCGTCCGGATCCCGGGTGGCCCGTTCGATATGCGACCACGCGCGCCACAAACCATCGAGTGCGAGACCGTCGGCCGGCGGATTGAACGCGGGCGACATGTACGTCTCCAGGCAATGCGCAATGGCGTCCATCCCTGTAGCCGCGGTCAGCATCGGCGGCAGGGCGAGGGTCAGTTCGGGATCGCAGATTGCCGACCTGGGTACCAGGTAAGGGGAAAGAATGCCTAGCTTGCGGCCGTCGTCCAGGATCAGGATCGCGCCGCGTCCTACTTCGCTGCCGGTGCCGGCAGTCGTAGGGATTGCTATCACCGGCGCCGTGGCGGAAGTGATGCGGGAGACGCCGCCCTCGATGGCGGCGAAGGATTTCAAGGGGCCGATGTGGGTGGCACTGACAGCGACGCCTTTCGCGAGATCGATCGACGAGCCGCCGCCCACCGCGATGATTCCGTCAAAACCGCCGTCCCGGTATAAATCGGTGGCCGCGCGCACCGTTTTCTCATTCGGATTGGGCGGAGTTTCGTCGAAGATCGCCACCGACGCCGCATTCTTGAGATGCGCCAGAACCCGATCAACAATGCCGGCGGCACGAACTCCTGCATCGGTAACGATCATCGGACGGCGTATGCCGATCCGATCGCATTCCTGTTGCACGAGATTTACCGCGCCGAATTCGAACTGCACCTGGGTGACATAGTTGATTAGTGCCATATGAATGCCTGGAAGTTATAGGAGGATTTTTTGTACGGAAATGAAGCAAGTGCAATTCGGGTAAGATCGACCGCAACGCCATATAGGAAGCGACTGTATGGGAAAGCCTGGCGACTGAATAGTGACAAGTCCACATACTGATATAACGTTTTTTCATACCAATGCTGCCATCTCTCTCCTCGATCGTTTCGCGGCTGCGCCTGAAGCAGCTCCGCCTTCTTGTGGCCCTCGGTGAGCACGGTTCGCTCCTCAAGGCCGCGGATGAAGTGGCGCTCACACAACCGGGCGCGAGCAAGTCGTTGCAGGAAATTGAGTCCGCGTTGGGCAGCACATTGTTTATCCGCACCAACCGGGGCCTTGAGCCGAACGACATCGGTCACTGCGTAATCCGCTATGCGCGCCTGATTCATACCGACCTCGCCCATTTGCGGGAGGAGATGATCGGTATCCTGCAGGGACACGGCGGGCGCCTGTCCATCGGCGTGATCATGGGGGCGGTGCCTATGATGACGGACCGCCTGTCGCGCTTGCTGGAAAAACGGCCGGCGCTGTCGGTCGAGATCGTGGAGGACTCCAGCGGCAAGTTGTTGAAACTGCTGGACGAGGGGAGGCTGGACCTGGCGATATGCCGCACCAGCATCAGCCCGCGGCCCGAACTGTACGACAGCCGCGATGTGCATGACGAAGAGCTGGCCGCGGTTGCCAACGTCGCTCATCCGCTCGCCAAGGAGAAACGGGTGGAGCTGGCCGACCTGGCAGGCTTCCGCTGGGTGGTCTACTCGGCCAACATGCCGATGCGAATGCTGCTGGAACGGGAATTCCATGAGGCAGGGTTGCGGTTCCCGCTCCACCTCCTGGAGACAACTTCCGCCTTCACCACCCTTTCAATACTGCAGCAGAACCCGTCTTTCGTGGCGTTACTGTCCACCGACGTGGCGCAATTTTGCGAGCGCTTCGGGATGACCTGCATCCTGCCGCTGCAACTGCGCTCGCGCAGTGAGCCTTATCAGCTTGTTACCCGCCGCGGCAGTGTCCTGTCGCCGGTGGCGCAACTCTTTATCGATGAATTCAGTCGCGCATCGGCCGAGGTGGCGTAAGCCCGGCTGCAAGCACGTTTCCCGGGTTGGCATTACCATCCTGCACCATAGGAGCCAGTCATGCCCCACCCCACTCGATTGTCCAGCCTGCTGGCCGGCGCGCGCGCTACGCTGCCGATGCTGGTAGGCGCTGCGCCGTTCGGCCTCATTTTCGGTACGCTGGCCAGTGCCGGCCCGCTGGCGGCATGGCAGGGCCAGCTCATGTCATTGAGCATATATGCCGGCGCCAGCCAGTTCATCGGTATCGGGCTGATCACCGCGCATGCGGGGTTGCTGGTTATCTGGTTCACCACGTTGATCGTCAACCTGCGCCACATGCTGTACGCCGCCTCGCTGCTGCCGCATGTCGCGCACCTGCCGGCGCGTTGGCGTTGGACGCTGGGATTCCTGCTGACCGATGAAACCTATGCGGTGATGTATGGTTATTACCGGCGGCATGGCGATGCGCCGCTCGGCCATTGGTACTTTCTCGGCTCTGGGCTGGCGATGTATGGCAACTGGCAGTTGTGGACGCTGGTCGGACTATTGTTCGGCGCCGCCTTCCCGCAGTTGCAGTCGCTCGGTCTCGACTTTGCGATGGTGGCAACCTTCATAGCGATCGTGGTGCCGCAACTGGCGCGCTTGCCGCATTTCGGCGCGGCGCTGGCGGCCGGCTCCTTCGCCTACCTGCTCAAGGACATGCCCTACAAGCTGGGCCTGCTGTCAGCCGTGCTGATCGGCGTGGTCGTGGGCATGGCGCTGTCGCATTGGCGTAGTGCCAGTGGTGCGCGGGAAGGAAGTTCCGTATGAATTACTACACCCTGCTGATCCTCGGCATGGCTGGGGTAACGGTGTTCGTCAAGGCCGCGATCTTTATCCTCGGCGACCGGGTGGAGTTTCCGCCGCTGCTTAAAGAGGCGTTAAGTTTTGTGCCGGTCACGGTGCTGACGGCCATCATCGTGCCGATGATACTTGCGCCGCATGGCGGCGCAATGGAGCTTACCTGGCGCAATCCGCAACTGATCGGGGCGCTCGCCGCGGTAGCGGCGTGTGCCGCTACCGGACGGCAGCTACTGACGATCAGCGTCGGACTGGTGGTGTTTTTTGGATGGCAATTCGGCGTGCTGGGATAGTCGTGCAGGCGGGCCGGGGCCCGCCGCAGGTTGTTATGCCGCGCTCTTCTTCCCGCGTTTCGGCGCAAGCATGGTCTTGCGGCAAGACGGCGCACCACACAAGCACTGATAGGCGCGCTTGACTGCCTGGGTATGTCGCACGTCCAGGATCAGGCCGTAATTGTAATTAAGCTCTTCACCGCGCACGATGTCGCGCAACGCATAAATGTAGACGCGGCCTTCCTCTTCCCTGGCCTCGCAGTTCGGTTCGCATGCGTGATTGATCCATCGTGCCTCATTGCCGTCGCTGCCGCCGTCAATGACGCGGCCGTCTTCCAGGCTGAACAGGAACGTGTGGGTGGAATCTGCCGCCTTGCGTTCTTCGCGCTTGAGCGCTTCCTTCCAGGTGATGCGTTCGCCCTGGTATTCAATGATGCATGCGCCGGCCGCGATCTTGCGCCGGGCGAACACGCCGTTGCCGTGAACGCTGGAGCTTTTGACTGTATAAGCAGGGGGTTGGCCAGTGGACTGTGGTTCCGTATTTCTGGAGCGATTCATTTCGTGTATATAAAGAGAGTTGACTCGGCACAGGTGGGGCGGTTGATCTTAGCCCCGTTTCCGGCAGCGGATGATGCAAGGGACATACCATCATTACGGTAATTCATCCGTCATAGCATTAATCCGTCCGGCGTCGCGCAGTGTACATCGATACAATGATTTTTCACTCACTATTATTCAATTCATGTCCGGCGTTCCTTCCGCTCCCACCCTGGCTACTCGCCTGATCCCCGCTTCGATCTCATTCGTTGACGGTGTTCCTTATGCAGAAGCCTATGGCGATATTTATCATTCGGACGAAGGCGGCCTGGGCCAGTCGCGCCATGTATTCCTCGGGGGGAACCGGCTCCCCGAACGCTGGCGCAACCGCGACCGCTTCGTCATCCTGGAAACCGGCTTCGGCCTTGGCCTGAATTTCCTCGCCACCTGGATGGCATGGCGCAACGATCCGGCGCGTCCGCAGCATCTGCACTATGTGGCGATCGAAAAACATCCGTTCCCTGCGTCCGACCTCAGGCAACTGCACCTGATGTGGCCGGAAGTCGCCGAACTTTCGGATGCACTGTGCGCCGCCTGGCCACCGCTCATGTCCGGCTTTCATCGCGTGCTATTGGATCACGGCCGGGTTGTACTGACTTTGATATTTGGCGACATCTCCGATTGTTTGTCGCAGGTTGACGCGAGCGTCGATGCGTTTTACCTCGACGGTTTTTCCCCCAGCAAGAATCCGGAAATGTGGGAGCCGAAAATGCTGGAGCGGCTCAACCGCCTGGCCGCTCCCGAAGCCACGCTCGCAACCTATACCATCGCCGCCGCAGTGCGCAAGGCGCTGGCCCAGGGCGGATTCATCTGCGAGAAGCGGCCCGGTTACGGACCCAAGCGCGATATGCTGGCTGGCCGCTTTGCACCACGTTGGCAGTTGCCTGCGCGCCGCGAGGCAATCGACGTACGCGAGGCGATCGTTATTGGCGCCGGCCTGGCGGGCAGCGCGGCTTGCGAACGGTTGGCCGCGCGCGGATGGAAGGTGACGCTGATCGAGCGCCATCCCGGGCCGGCGCAGGAGGCGTCCGGCAACCTTGCCGGTATTGTCATGCCATTGATGTCGAAGGACGACAACCTGAATTCGCAACTGGCGCGCGCGGCTTATCTGTACACGCTGCAGTTATGGAAGCAACTCGGCGGCATCGGCAATGCGTTTGCAGGCGAGGCGTGCGGCGTGCTGCAGCTCGCAAGCGACCCGGCCGATGCACGGGTGCAGAAGGCGATCGCTGAACAACGGCTTTATCCGCGTGAGTTCGCGCAATGGATCGGTGCGGCCGGGGCCGCGTCTTTGACCGGCTGTGAAACATCGAATGGTGGCTGGTTGTTTCCGCAGGGCGGATGGGTACATCCGGAGAGCCTGTGCCGTGCGCTGCTTGAGGCAGCAGGTTCGCGGGTCCAAACTCATTTTGCGCACAGCGCAGTACGGCTTGATCGCGTCGGTGACCGGTGGCAAGCGAGCGACAGTAACGGCAAGGTGATCGCCGAAGCGCCGGTCGTGGTTCTGGCAAATGGAACTAACGCAACTCTTTTTCCTCAGACCCGGTATCTGCCGCTGGCTTCGATGCGCGGCCAGGTGACGTATATCCCGGCGGAATCGCTGCCGGCGTTGCCGGTGGTGCTGTGCGGCGATGGCTACGTGACCCGGCCGTCGCAAGGTATTTGCAGCATAGGGGCGTCCTACGATGCCGATGAGGACACGTCGCTGCGGACAGGCAGCCATCAGGAAAACCTGCGGCGGCTGGGGCGGATACTCCCGCATGCGGTTCTCCCGGATTCGGTTCCGCTGGCCGGTCGTGTCGGCTTTCGTTGTGTCACGCCGGATCGCTTGCCGCTGGTTGGGGCCTTGCCGGACTATGATGGCGTAAAGGGGATCGCGGGAACACGGCTACGCGACGTGCCGCGGCTGCCTGGTGCATATGGCTTGCTCGGTTACGGTTCGCGCGGTTTGATCTGGGCGGCGTTCGCTGCGGAAATGCTGGCGTCGCACCTGGACGGCGAACCGCTGCCGGTCGAAAGCGAGCTCGCGACGGCGCTCGATCCCGCGCGCTTCATCCTGAAAGCGCATCGCCGCGGTGAAACTACTTAACTTCCATGCAGGTACGATATGTCCAAACCCGTCAAATATATTCTCATTGCATTAGCCGGGCTGTTCGCGCTGCTTTTCATCGCGATCGGCATTATTGCCGCGACGTTTAATCCGAATGATTACAAGCCGCAGATCATCAAACTGGTGCAGGAGAAAAAGCAGCGCACGCTGGACATTCCCGGCGAGATCAAGCTCACCTTCTTTCCGAAGATAGGCGCCGACCTCGGCAAGGTCAGCATCTCCGAACGCAACAGCAAGGCGGAATTCGCATCGGTCAACAGCGCGAAGGTGTCGCTGGCACTGATCCCATTGCTGTCAAAACAACTCGTGGTCGACCAGGTAAAGATCGACGGCCTGCGCGCCAACATCAGGCGCTTCAAGGATGGGACCACCAATTACGACGACCTGCTTGCCAAGGAAGATCCGGCCGCCGCGCAACAACAGGGCGGGGGGCAGCAGCAAGTCAAATTGGATATAGACAGCATCAACATCAGCGACGCCGCGTTGTTGTACGACGATCAACAACAGGGGCGCAAGTTCGAGATCGCGAAACTCGATCTTAAGACCGGCAAGATCGCGAACGGCGTGCCGAGCGAGGCTACGCTCAGCGCTGATGTGAAGGCCAATAACCCCGCGGTCGATGCCAGAATTGCGTTGAAAACCGGCTTTACCATCGACCTCGACAAGCAACATTATGTGTTGAAGGGCGCGGATGCCGACATCAAGGGCAAGCTGCTCGACCTTTCCGATCTGGTACTTAAAGCGAGTGGCGATGCGGACCTGAAGCCGACGGAAAAAAGGATTGCCCTCGACGGCGTCAAGCTGAGCGCCACCGGAAAGCGCGCCGGCCAGCCTGTCGAAGTGAAGTTCGAAGCGCCCAAACTGGCCATTACTGATGCGAAGGTCGCGGGCGGCAAATTGAGCGGCGAAGCAAAACTGGTGGAGGGTCCTCGCACCATTCTGGTGAACTTTTCGGCGCCTTCATTCGAAGGTTCGCCGCAGGCATTCAAGATTCCGTCGCTCGCGCTCGATGTCGGGATCAAGGATGCGACCCTCGATGCGAAAGCGAACATCGCGGGCGCATTCACCGGTGATATCGACAAGATGCTGTTCGCATCACCGCAGGTCAAGCTGGTCTTGTCAGGAAAGCAGGGCGCAACTGCGCTGGACGGTACGCTGACCACGCCGGTCTCGGCCAACCTGAAAACTAACCAGATCGACTTGCCCAATATTGCAGCGGCCTTCAACCTGCCCAACCCGGGCGGCGGCTCGCTGAAGTTCAATGCCGGCGGCAAGGCGCATGCCGACCTCGGCAAGCAAACCGTCAGCGCTGCCCTGAAGGGCAACCTCGATGAAAGCGCCTTCGATGCGAAACTCGGGATGAACAAATTTTCGCCGGCGGCATATGCATTTGACATCGGTATCGACCGCCTCGACGCCGACCGCTACAAGAGCAAACCGGCGGGCACGGCCCAGAAAAAGGAAGCGCCGGCCGACAAGAAAGCCGCCGCTCCGGAAAAACCGCTCGACCTGTCGGCGCTGAAAGACCTGAACGCCAATGGCAACCTGCGCATCGGCGCGCTGAAGGTGGAGAACATCAAGGCGTCCAACGTGCGTGTTGATCTGCGTGCCGGCGGCGGCAAGATCGAGGCCAATCCGCTGGTCGCCAACCTGTACGGCGGCAGCGTCAATGGCTCGATGACGGCGACCACAACCAACTCTCCACGTTTTGCTGTGCGCCAGAACCTTGTTGGCATTCACGTCGGCCCGCTGCTAAAAGATGCGATCGGCAAGGAGCCGCTGGAAGGCCGCGGCAATGTCCAGCTGGATGTCACCACCCAGGGCGGCCTTGTGGCCCAGTTGAAGAAGGGCCTCAACGGCACTGCGCGGCTGGAACTGCATGACGGTGCGGTGCGTGGCATTAATATCGCGCAGGCGATCCGCGGCGCCAAGGCCAGTATTGGCGCGCTCAAAGGCAATGAAGCGCCGCAGGCAGGCACTGCCTCGGCGACAGAGAAAACCGACTTCAGCGAAATGACCGCGAGTTTCCGCATTGCCAACGGCGTTGCGCACAATGACGATCTCACCATCAAATCGCCTTTGATCCGGGTCACCGGCGCCGGCGACATCAACCTGGCGGAGGACCGGCTGGACTACCTGGTAAAGGCGACCGTGGTCTCGAGCCTGCAGGGCCAGGGTGGGCCGGAGCTGCAGTCGCTGAAGGGACTGACGGTGCCGGTCAGGCTGTCCGGCCCCTTTACCACGCTCGCCTATAACGTTGATTTCAGGGGCATGGCGAGCGAGCTGGCGAAGGGAAAGATCGACGAGAAAAAAGAAGAAGTCCGTTCGCAGGCGCAAAAAGCGATCGGCGAGCAAAGGGACAAGGCGCGTGATCAACTTAAGGAAGGCTTGAAAGGCTTATTTGGAAAATAAGCAGGCCCTCAGCATATGCTAAAAAATTCGCCCGCGTGACCACCGCGATCACGTGGGCTTTTTTACGCCATCGTTTAGATATGGTCGCATTCGAATCGAGTGTCAACGAACGGCGTTCCCCTCGCGTTATCCGACGAGGGATTGCATCTCATTAACATATCGTTCATGCATGTTGATGTGACATGCGCCACTGACTTCTCAATGTAAAGACGAAGTCACGTGATTCGACGTATGCTGAGCGACGCGTTAAAAAAAATTCTATTTGCAGTCGGTAATATCTGCAAAAATTTCGCCGATTCGATACGCTTTCATATTCATTTGTTTACACCTTTATTCAACTTTACTCACCCATAAAAATTCTTCGGAAAATTTCGAAAATCTTCTATGGACTACAAGAAAGACGGCGTATTATTAAATTGCGGAGTGGAAATAAACCCTGAATCCGACACCCTACAAGACCGTTAGAACACATCAAAGGACGCCACATGAAAATCTTTGACAACTACGCAGCACGGTATGAACGGACTAGGGAAGAGGAATACTCCCTGCAAGAATATCTGGAGTTGTGCAAGCGCGATCGCATCGCTTACGCCACCGCCGCAGAGCGCATGCTCGAAGCCATCGGCGAACCCGAACTGATCGATACGCGCCACGATCCGCGTCTCTCGCGCCTCTTCGCCAACAAGGTTATTAAAATTTATCCTGCGTTCCGTGAGTTCTACGGGATGGAGGAAGTGATCGAGCAGGTAGTCTCCTACTTCCGTCACGCTGCGCAAGGCCTCGAAGAACGCAAACAGGTGCTCTACCTGTTGGGCCCGGTCGGCGGCGGCAAATCCTCCATCGCGGAAAAGCTCAAGCAGTTGATGGAGCATGTTCCGTTCTATTGCATCAAAGGTTCGCCCGTCAATGAATCGCCACTCGGACTCTTCAATGAAGACGAAGACGGCGCGATTCTTGAAGAAGACTTCGGCATTCCGCGACGCTACCTGCGCCCGATCCCCAGTCCATGGGCAGTGAAGCGCATGCATGAATTCAACGGCGACATCAATCAGTTCCGCGTCGTCAAACGCTATCCCTCCGTACTGAAGCAGATCGCGATTTCAAAAACCGAGCCGGGCGACGAAAACAACCAGGACATTTCGTCCCTGGTCGGCAAGGTCGATATCCGCAAACTGGAAGACTACTCGCAGGATGATCCGGATGCGTACAGCTACTCCGGCGGCTTGTGCCTGTCGAACCAGGGCCTGATGGAATTCGTGGAGATGTTCAAGGCGCCGATCAAGGTACTGCATCCATTGCTGACCGCGACCCAGGAAGGGAACTACAAGGGCACCGAAGGCTTCGGCGCAATTCCGTTTGACGGCATTGTGCTTGCGCACTCGAACGAATCGGAGTGGAAGGCGTTCCGCAACAACAAGAACAATGAAGCGTTCCTCGATCGTATCTACATCGTCAAGGTGCCTTACTGCCTGCGCGTCAACGACGAAATCAAGATTTACGAAAAGCTGGTCAGCGGTTCGTCGCTCGCGAAAGCGCCTTGTGCACCCGGTACCTTGAAGATGATGGCGCAGTTCGCGATCCTGTCGCGTGTCAAAGAGCCGGAAAATTCGAGCATCTACAGCAAGATGCAGGTGTACGACGGTGAGAACCTGAAGGACACCGATCCGAAAGCGAAGTCGCGCCAGGAATATTCCGACTATGCCGGCGTCGATGAAGGCATGAGTGGTTTGTCGACCCGCTTCGCGTACAAGATCCTGTCCAAGGTCTTCAACTTCGATAACACCGAAGTGGCCGCCAATCCGGTGCACCTGCTTTATGTGCTGGAACAGCAAGTCGAGCGTGAGCAGTTCCCGCCCGAGACCGAGCAGCGCTACATGTCGTACATCAAGGAGTACCTGGCGCAGCGGTACGTCGAGTTCATCGGCAAGGAAATCCAGACCGCTTATCTCGAGAGCTATTCGGAATATGGCCAGAACATCTTCGATCGTTATGTGACGTTTGCCGACTACTGGATCCAGGACCAGGAATTCCGCGATCCGGACACCGGCGAAAGCTTCAACCGCGATGCGTTGAACAGCGAGCTGGAAAAGATCGAGAAGCCGGCGGGGATTTCGAATCCGAAGGACTTCCGCAACGAGATCGTCAACTTCGTTCTGCGTGCGCGCGCGCAGAACAACGGCAAGAACCCGGTCTGGACCAGCTATGAAAAGCTGCGTACGGTGATCGAGAAGAAGATGTTCTCGAACACCGAGGAACTGCTGCCGGTGATTTCCTTTAACGCCAAAGCCAGCGCCGACGATGCGAACAAGCATCAGGAGTTCGTCGCTCGCATGGTGGAGAAGGGCTACACCGCAAAGCAGGTGCGCTTGCTGTGTGAATGGTATCTCCGGGTCAGGAAGTCGTCGTAAATCAGAACTACCCCCGCTGGCGCTTGGCTTTGGTTTACCCACAGGCCGGCAGGGCACAAGTTCCCTCCCCTTCAAGGGGAGGGTTAGGGTGGGGATGGGTTTCGGTGCGTGCCAGGGAAACCCATCCCTCAGCCGGGCGCCCCCATCCCGGCCTTCCCCTTGAAGGGGAAGGAGCGACAGGGGGCTTGCTACTTGTGGGTAAACCTTAGCCTGCTGGTGAAATAGGGAAGTAATCAGCCAGCATCAGTTTCAGGAGGCATTTTGGCTTACCTCATCGACCGGCGTTTGCAGGGTAAAAACAAATCTGCTGGTAATCGCGAACGCTTTTTACGTCGCTATAAAGGCCAGATCAAGGACGCGGTGGAACGCGCGATCAAGGGCCGCTCGATTACAGAAGTCGAGAAGGGCGAAAAAGTTTCGATTCCGGTCAAGGACATCAACGAGCCGTCGTTCGGCCACTCCCAGGGCGGAGTGCGCGAAACCGTCCACCCCGGCAACAAGGAATACCAGAAGGGCGACCAGATACAGCGCCCCAAGGGAGGCGGCTCCGGCTCAGGCAAGGGCAAGGCCGGCAACAGCGAAGAGACCAGCGAAGATGATTTCGTGTTCGAGCTGTCACGCGAAGAGTTCATGAATTACTTCTTCGAGGACCTCGAACTGCCCAACCTGATCAAGACCCAGCTCACCTCGATCAACGAATTCAGGCAGCAGCGTGCGGGTTATACCATTTCCGGAACGCCGTCGAACATCCATGTGCTGCGGTCCTTGCGCGGCGCGCTCGGACGCCGCATTGCGATAGGCGGCAAGTCGCGCAAGCGCCTGCGTGAAGCGGAAGACGAACTGCATGAACTGCTGCAGACCGTGTTCGAAGACGATCATCGCGTGCACGCATTACGCAAGGAGATCCATCATTTGCGCGCGCACCTCGAGGGCATCGCATTCATCGACCCGATCGACCTGCGCTACAGCAATCGCATCCGGGTACCGAAACCAACCAGTCAGGCCGTCATGTTCTGCATAATGGACGTGTCCGGTTCCATGGACCAGGCAAAGAAGGATGCATCCAAGCGCTTCTTCATCCTGCTGTACCTGTTCCTGACACGCGCCTACGAAAAAATCGAGGTGGTCTTCATTCGCCACCATACCCAGGCGGCAGAAGTGGATGAAAACGAATTCTTCAACTCGCGCGAGTCGGGTGGCACCGTCGTTTCATCGGCGCTGCACATGTTGTCCAAGGTGATGCGCGAGCGCTACTCCAGCAGCGACTGGAACGTCTATGTAGCGCAGGCTTCCGACGGCGATAACTGGGATAACGACTCGGTCACCTGCAGGCAGCTGTTGATTAACACGATCATGCCGGCCGTGCAGTACTACGCATACGTCGAAGTGACGCAGGATGAGCCGCAAAGCCTGTGGCATGAATACACCCAGGTGGCGGAACAGCATCCGCATTTCGCGATGCAGAGAATCGAATCGCCGGCGGATATCTACCCGGTGTTCCGTGAACTGTTCAAGAAGCAACCGAAATGACGACGACAGAGATCAAAAAACCAGCCAGGAAGGCTGCCGTGCGCAAGAAGAACGGCAAGCGCTTCCGCCTGCCGGAGCAATCCGAATGGACGTTCGAGCTGATCGAGCAGATCCATGCGGAGATCCGCCGCGTGGCGGAAAGCTTCGGCCTCGAGACCTATCCGAACCAGCTTGAAATCATCACGGCCGAACAGATGATGGATGCGTATGCGTCGGTGGGCATGCCGGTGTCGTATAACCACTGGTCCTTCGGAAAGCATTTTCTTGCAACCGAGAAGAGCTACAAGCGCGGACAGATGGGCCTGGCGTATGAAATCGTGATCAACTCCAGTCCCTGCATCGCCTACCTGATGGAAGAGAACAGCCTGATGATGCAGGCGCTGGTGATCGCGCATGCATCGTACGGCCATAATTCCTTCTTCCGCGGCAATTACCTGTTCCGCACCTGGACCGATGCCGAAGCGATCATCGACTACATGGTGTTCGCCAAGAATTACATCACCGAATGCGAGCAGCGCCATGGCATCGAAGCGGTGGAGCTGTTGCTCGATTCCTGCCATGCATTACAGAATTACGGTGTGGACCGCTACAAGCGTCCGACCAAGCTGTCGCTGGCTGAAGAGAAAGAACGCCAGGAAGAGCGCGAGCGTTATCTGCAGTCGCAGGTGAATGACCTGTGGCGGACATTGCCGCGCCGCGAAGAAGCGGCGGCGGTGGCGGTCCAAAAACGCATTCCCGCCGAGCCCCAGGAAAACCTGCTGTATTTCATCGAGAAGCATGCGCCGCTGCTGGAGCCATGGCAGCGGGAAATCGTACGTATCGTCCGCAAGATTTCGCAGTACTTCTATCCGCAGCGCCAGACGCAGGTCATGAACGAAGGCTGGGCCACGTTCTGGCATTACACCATCCTGAATCAGCTGTATGACGAAGGCGTGGTCGGCGACGGCTTCATGATGGAGTTCCTGCAAAGCCATACCAACGTGGTGTACCAGCCACCGGTCACCAGCAAGTATTTCAGCGGCATCAATCCTTATGCGCTTGGCTTCGCAATGATGCGCGACATCCGCCGTATTTGCGAAACACCGACCGACGAAGACCGCGAATGGTTTCCGGACATAGCCGGCAGCGACTGGAAAAAGACGCTTGATTTTGCGATGCGCAACTTCAAGGACGAGAGTTTCATTTCGCAATACCTGTCACCCAAGCTGATCAGGGACTTCCATTTCTTCTCGGTACTGGACGACGACAAGAAAGACAAGCTAAGCATTTCCGCCATCCACGATGAGAGGGGCTACCGTTACATCCGCGAGCAGCTCGCCGGCCAATACAACCTTGGTAACCGCGAGCCCAACATCCAGGTATGGTCGATGGACACTCACGGCAATCGCGCGTTGACGCTGCGCCATACCCAGTTCTTGCGGCGGCCATTGAGCCAGCAAACTGATGAAGTGCTGAAACATGTTGCCAGGCTATGGGGTTTCGACGTGCTCCTCGAAACCGTGGATCCTGTCGGCACGGTGTTGTCGACTGCCGAGTGCAAATGCGAGAAGCGGCAACGGTTGAATTGATCAGCTGTAAAAGCAGGGCCTGGCTGGTCCTGCTGTCTTGCGGATACACTTCCGCGCACACACTTCCGATATCCGGCAATAATGCCGCCGCGAATGTTTCGTCAGGAATGGCTGCTTGCCGGTTGCTGTAAATTTTTCACCATCTCTGTAGTCTGTTCCATTCGGTTTCCGCGTTCACCGACATTTAATCCTCCTGCCTTAGGGAAAACGACAACATTGTCTGTCTGGCACGCTCATTGCCTATGGTCTTGATTCGTAATCCCAACCGTTCAAAACAAGGAGAACTGAAATGACGAAACCGCAAATTCTGAAGCGTATGTTCGGTGTTGCCGCGCTGGCAATGATGTTTGGCGCATCTTCTGCGCATGCCCAGTCCTCGACTGGCGACAGCAGCGTAACCGCGCGCCCGGCCGCAGGCTCCGATGCAGCAACAGGCAGCTCCACTAGCGGCGCATCATCTGCCGCCGGACAATCAAGCATGAGCAATGCGCCTGAGGCAAACACCAAGGACGGCTCCGGCAAGACCAAGTCGAACCGTGCCGGCCAGATGAGTGCAACCGGCCAGAATGAAACAACCAGCGCCTCAAAACCGGGGGCTTCGACATCCAGGGACGAGAGCACCGGCAGCTCGGCGGCCGATAAATCATCGGGCGCGTCGTCTTCTTCGACGCAGTCTGGCGCGAGCAGCGCCCCGGAAGCAAACACCAAGGACGGTTCAGGCAAAACCAAGTCCAACCGTGCAGGACAGATGAGTGCAACCGGCCAGAATGAAACAACCAGCGCTTCGCCTCCTAAAGCCGCAAAATCAAAGTCGAAAGACAAGACCAGCGGCGCTTCCGCTGATTCATCGGGTGCTTCGTCTTCTTCGGCACCGTCAAGTATGGGCAACGCCCCTGAGGCAAACACCAAGGACGGCTCAGGCAAGACCAAGTCGAACCGTGCCGGCCAGATGAGCGCAACCGGCCAGAATGAAACAACCAGCACTGCGCCTGCTACTACGACGGGTACCGGCAAGTAAGCGTCATACGGTGAGGTCCGGGAGGAAGGGACCGCATTCGGTCCCTTCCTCCAATATTTCGGAAAGTTGCAGCACTACTGGCATACGCGTTGCCTGCGCATGCGGATACTTCCAGTCCAACTTCAGGTTGGCATTGGCCTTTAACC
>JBBWZW010000127.1:0-6676 GCA_039649305.1 Burkholderiales bacterium | reverse complement strand
GTTCCAGCGTGCAGCCAATGTCAAGATCACGCATGTCCCTTACAAGAGCGGCGCTGAATCGATCGGTAGCGTGGTGGCTGCGCAAACTACCGGCGCAATTGAGACTGCGCCCGCTGCGATCACGCATCTGAAATCGGGAAAGGTGAAGATTCTTGCGGTAGCGGGACCCAACCGGCTGCCGCAGATTCCCGACGTTCCGACCACGGCCGAGGCCGGACTCCATGATGCTGAAGTGATTTCATGGTTCGGCATCGTCGCACCGGCGAAGACGCCGGCGGAAATCGTCGATCGACTCCAGGCCGAGACAGCTAAAGCGATGCGCGAACCGGATGTTGTGGAAAAGCTGGCGTCGCTGGGCGTACGCCCGGTTGGTAACAAGCCGGCTGAATTCGACAGCTTCATCAAGAGCGAACGCAGCAAATGGGACAAGATTATCAAGCAGGCGAATATCAAGATGGATTAGCACGCACCTGACTCCCCGCTCCGCGCCCCACCCGCTTGCGGGAGAGGGGAGTTAACCTGCACACAGAACAAACCAAGGAGACAGACAATGACCAACGCACTTGCCAACTTCGCACTCTGGGAGGGCAAAGCCCTGGCCGGCGGCTGGACGACGACACAAGGCGGGCGCCACGAAGTGATCGAGCCGGCGACCGGAAAATGCCTGCATGTGGTATCGATCGCGAACCCGCAAGACATCGCGGCGGCGACAGCCGCAGCGAAGAAGGCGCAGCCCAAGTGGGCCGCCACGCCGTTTGAAGAGCGCGCGGGAATTTTTCGACGCGCGGCCGTGATACTCGAGAGCGTCGGACCTGAAGTAAAACAACGCTTTGTGCAAGAGACCGGCAGCGTCGGTCCGAAGGTGGATTTCGAACTCGGCCTTGCCATCGGCATGCTGCGTGAAGCGGCCGCATTGCTGACGCAGCCGCACGGATTGCTCCTGCCGAGCACAATGAATCGCATGAGCATCGGACGTCGCATCCCGCATGGCGTGGTCGGTGTCATCTCTCCATTCAATGCTCCGCTCGCTCTAACAACCCGTGCAGTCGCACCTGCGCTTGCACTCGGGAATACCGTAGTGCTGAAACCGGATCCGCAAACTTCTTTTGCGGGCGGCTTCCTGGTTGCGACCGCCTTGCTTGAAGCAGGGCTGCCCGAGGACTGCCTGTATGTGCTGCCGGGCGGCGTGGACGCGGGCGAAGCCCTGGTGACCGATCCGAATGTGTCGATGATTTCGTTCACCGGGTCTACGCAAGCTGGCCGTCGTGTCGGTGAGCTGGCAAGCAGGCACCTGAAGAAGGTGACACTGGAACTGGGCGGCAAGAACTCGATCATCGTGTTCGACGATGCGGACCTCGACGTGGCAGCCTCCAACGTTGCATGGGGCAGCTTCTTGCACCAGGGCCAGATCTGCATGACCACCGGTCGAGTGCTGGTGCAAGAAACCATTGCGGAAGAATTTATCAAGCGCCTCGCGGAGAAGGCCGATCATCTGCCGGTCGGCGATCCCGCCACCGGACATGTGGCATTGGGACCGGTGATCAACCAGAGGCAATTGCAGCGCATCGATGGCATCGTCAAGGACACCGTTGCGGCCGGCGCCACCCTGCGCTCGGGCGGCACCTATGACAAGCTGTTCTACCGGCCCACGGTGCTCACCGGTGTCAAGCCGGGCATGCGCTCATTTGACGAGGAAGTCTTCGGCCCGGTTACCTCGGTCGTGACTTTCAAGGACGAAGATGAAGCGATCGCGCTCAACAACGCGACCGAATACGGCCTCTCTTGCGGCATCCTCACCAAGTCGCTGGAGCGCGCGATGTATGTCGCGCATCGTGTCACTACCGGCAAGGTGCATGTCAATGACCAGACGGTAGGCGATGAACCATGGGTTCCTTTCGGCGGCTCCGGAGCATCGGGTAATGGCGGGCGCCATGGGGGACCGGCTAACTGGGAAGAGTTTACGCAGTGGCAGTGGATTACCTATCAGGACAAGGCGAACGCGTATCCGTTCTGAGGGTGAAAGCTCCCTCTCCCGCTTGCGGGAGCGGGGAGACGTCAACACAGAATCGGCCACTGGCCGCTTCCTTTAAAAACCATAAAGAGGAGATGTCGCACATGAGCCAGTCATTCAAATCCAGGCGCCGCGCATTTGCCGCAGCCTTGGCAGCTGCAGTGATACTGCCCACAACCAGCTTCGCCCAATCGTCCGAGCAGCCGGTCCGCATCGGCTACACGATGTCGCGTACCGGACCATACGCGCCGGGCGCCCAGGTCTCGCAGGAGCCGAACTACCTGCTGTGGGCACAACAGGTCAACGCGGCCGGCGGCCTCTCGGTCAAAGGTAAAAAACGCAAGGTCGAACTGATCTCCTACGACGATCGCAGCGAAATCGAAACCGCGGTGCGCACCTATGAAAAACTGATGGGCAGCGACAAGGTCGACCTGATCCTGCCGCCGTGGGGATCGGCGATGAACTTCGCGGTCGCGCCGCTGGCCAATCGCTACGGCTATCCGTTGCTCGCGCCGACCGCATTGTCACGCAAACTGATCGACATGCAGCTGCCGAATTTCTTCTCGCTCCTGCAGCAGCCGGACAAAATGATGGGCGCGCTGGTTGACATGCTGGCGGCGAACAATGTGAAGACCGTCGCCGTGATCTACATGGACGACCTGTTCGGCATCGAGAACATCGCGTCGCTGCGCCTGGCCTTGCGCGGCAAGAACATCCAGATCGTCGAGAGCAAGAGCTATCCGCTCGGCGTGAAGGATCTGTCGCCGGTGCTGAAGTCGATCAAGTCGATGAACCCCGACGCCTTCATCGGCATCACCTATCCGCCTGACACGATCCTTGCCTCCACCCAGTCCAGGGAAATCGAATTCAATCCGAAGTTCTTTTACGCCTCGGTCGGAACCGCGTTCCCGCTTTACAAGCAACGTCTCGCCGCCAACAGCGAAGGCGTGCTCGGCATGGGCTCGTGGAATCCAAAAGTATCGCCGGCGGCAAAGGCCTATTTCGATGCGCATACGAGCCAGATGAAGAAGGAGCCGGACCGCTGGGCCAGCGCCCACGCATACGCGGGACTGGAGATCATGCAGCAGGCCGTCGAGAAAGTCGGACTGGACCGCAAGGCGCTGCGCGAACATATCGCCAATAACGAGTTCAACACCATCATCGGCAAGATCCGCTTCAGCCGCGGCGAAAATGCGAGCGTTCCGGGCACGGTCGGACAGTGGCAGAACGGCGAATTCGAAGTGGTGTGGCCTGAGTCGCGCGCGACCGCGAAGCTGGTGGCCAAGCAGGCATGGAAATAGTGCCCTGATAGCCGTCAACCAGAGCGCCCGACTATGGACCTTTCCCTGTTTGCCGACCTTGCTGTGAATGGCCTGGTGATCGGCGGCATCTATGCCGTCATCGCCATCGGCCTGAACATGCAGTACGGCCTGATGCGTATCCTGAACATCGCGCATGGCGAATTCCTGATGGTGGGCGCCTTCCTGACGTTTACGCTGCACACGACTACCGGCATCAGCCCTTTGTGGTTTTTGCCGGTGGTCGTGGTGATCAGTTTTCTGGCAGGGCTGTTGTTGCACCGGCTGGTATTCAAGCGTCTGACTGCTACATCGAAGTCGCTCGACCAGGTGGAGGAACGCAGCCTGATCGTCGGTTTCGGGCTGATGTTCATCTTGCAGAACATGGCTTCGCTGATATGGGGCGCCGACCTGCGCGGTTACGACTTCATGAGCGAGACGGTGAAGTATGGCGGCGTGATCGTGACACAGAACCGCTTGCTGGTCCTGTTTCTTGCCTTGCTGGCTAGCATCGGCCTGATCCTGCTGTTGCAGCGTACGCTGCTCGGCAAGGCGGTACGCGGGATGTTGCAGTCGCCGTTGGGAGCGTGGCTGGTGGGGATCGATACCGCGCGATTGCATCCATTTGTTTTTGCGCTCGGCGTTGCTATGGCGGGTCTCGCCGGCTCGCTGCTTAGCATGATTTATGAAGTGTCTCCCTCCATCGGCGAGAGCTACACCGTGATGGCGCTGATCGTGATCACGCTCGGCGGTCTGGGCAGTATCGCCGGCAGTTTCGCTGCGGCGCTGCTGCTTGGGCTGGTCGAAAGTTTCGGCACCCACTTTACCAATCCTTCGCTGAAGATGCTGCTCAGCTACGGCATATTTGTCCTGATCCTGATCACCCGTCCGAAGGGCTTGTTCGCAAGATGAAGAAATTCCTGATTGCGGTTGCTGCCACCGGCATGGTCCTGGCGTTTGCGCCGTGGGTGCTTTCCGATTTCGGCGTCTCGCTTGCCATGACTTGCCTGATGTATTCCGCGCTCGCGGTCAGCTGGAGCATGTTCAGCGGAACGACGCGTTACCTTTCTCTCGCGACGTCGGCACTGTTCGGCCTCGGGACTTACACCACTGCGCTGGCGATACAGTCGCTGCCGTGGCCGTTGCTGATACTTGCGGGTGGCATGGTGGCAGCGTTGTTCGCGCTGATTGTGGGTGCCGCAGTGATGCACTTGCGCGGAACCTATTTCGCCGTGTTGACGTTCGGCCTGGGCGAATTGGTGCGCCACTCGGTCACCTATTCCGAGAAAACGTTTTCCGGGACGGTCGGACGCGTGTTGACGGAGGTCCCTTCGAATGAGGTGGTGTACTGGACGGTGCTGGTGATTGCGTTGCTGGCTGTCGTGACCCATCGCGTGGTCGCCGGGTCGCGGCTGGGTTTCGCGATGCGAGCTATCGGAGCCGATGAACAGCGATCCTCCACATTCGGCGTGAATCCTCGTAACGTCAAGCTTATCGGCTTCGCGTTGAGCGCCTGGTTCGCCGGCGCAGTGGGCGCGGCAATGGCGGTACGCTGGACTTACATCGATCCGCATTCCGCTTTCAATCCGTTGATCGGTTTCCAGACGGTGCTGATCGCGATGATCGGCGGCGCGACGACATTGCGCGGCCCGCTGATCGCCGCAACCGGGCTCAGCCTGCTGTCCGATGCATTGCGGCTCAATCTACCCTACGCATACCTGATCTTGCTAGGCGTGCTGTTGATCGTCTGCGTGCTGTTTCTGCCGGACGGGATTGCGAGCGTCAAGTGGGGCAGGTTGTTCGGCAAACGCAAGGAGACGACATGACCCCCATGCTCTCGGTGCAAGGCCTGGGTATGCAATTCGGTGGGCTCAAGGCGCTGTCTGATGTCACGATGCAGGTGAATCCCGGAGAATTCGTCGGCATCATCGGACCGAACGGCGCCGGCAAAACCACGCTATTCCACGCAATCAGCGGAGTGCTTGCTCCGACCAGCGGCACCGTGCGTATCGATGGCAAAGAGATGCAGGGCAAAGCTCCGCATGCGTTCTGCAGAGCAGGGGTGGCACGTACGTTCCAGACTCCGCGCATCTTTGCCGACATGACCGTCCTCGACAACGTGCGCTTTGCACACACCTTCGGCAGTCGTGGACAAGATAGCGCCCTGATCGCCGAGGTCATCGAAGAAACCCATATTGGCGGCCTGGTGGCAGAGCGGGCAGGCGACTTACCTCCCGCGCGCCAGCGGCAACTGGAAATCGCGATGGCACTGGCGACGGCGCCGCGGCTGCTGTTGCTGGACGAAGTGGCCGCCGGCCTCACCGAAAGCGAGGTCGAAGACGTGGCTCGTCTCATAACCAGATTGCGTGGTCGCTACGGCCTGACCGTCGTATGGATCGAACACGCGGTCCGCACCCTGATGCGCACGGTTGACCGTGTCGCGGTACTCAATTTTGGCGAACTGGTGGCCGATGGCACGCCGGCGGAAGTGGCCGCCAACCAGAAGGTCATCAACGCCTACCTGGGCGACGAGGTGCCCGCATGAGCATGCTGCTCGAGGCAACAGGCGTCAGCGCCGGCTACGGCACATTGGAGATCATCCGCAACATCGACATCCGCGTTCCGCGCGGGCAGCTTACTGTCGTCGTCGGGCCCAACGGCGCCGGCAAGACGACATTGATGCGGGCGCTATCGGGGATCCTTCCTTTATCCGGTGGGGACATCAGGCTGGCCGGTGTATCCATTGCGGCTTGCAATGTATCCAGGCGCGTGGCCAACGGGCTGGTCCTCGTTCCCGAGGGGCGGCACCTGTTTCCGCAGATGACCGTCGAAGAAAACCTGGAACTCGGCGGGTACCTGTTGCCGGCAGCCGAGCGACGCGTGCTGATGGACAAGGTGTTGACCCTGTTTCCCCGCCTTGGCGAACGCCTGCGTCAACTCGCCGGCACCATGAGCGGCGGCGAGCAGCAAATGGTCGCGGTGGGTCGCGCGCTCATGGGCAGGCCCAAGTGCATCCTGCTCGACGAACCTTCATTGGGACTCGCGCCCAAGATGGTCACCGAACTGTTTCGCATGCTTGGCCAGATCTGCCAGACCGGAACCGGCATTTTGTTGGTGGAGCAGAACGTGCGTCAGGCGCTGACTGTTTGCGACCACGCGTATATCCTCGAACGCGGCCAGGTGGTCGCGGAAGGGGCGGGCGCGGAGTTGCTGCAGGGGGAAAGGATACGGAAGTCTTACCTCGGGCTTTGAAAAGAGGGGCTTAGGCACCGCGCAGGAATAACTTGCACAATTTTGCTGGCCATAGCGGGCGCGCTGCTGCGTTGCTCGTCGTCGCCATAGCTCGCTATGACTCCTCCTCGCGCCT
>JBBWZW010000074.1:0-20294 GCA_039649305.1 Burkholderiales bacterium | reverse complement strand
GTGCTGCCGCGTACGATGAAGTCGAGGCCACGCCGGTTCGCATTGATGGCGCCGATCTGTTCATAAGAGCGGATCGCAGCCGTCACGGCAGTGTAGAGCTTGATTCTGGTCAGCTCGGATTTTGTCTTGTAATCATTGATGTCGTAGTCGCGGATAGCCTCTAGTTCCGGCGCATAACCGGGCTGGCCGGTGCGAAGGATGATCCGCACTTCGGCCAGTTTCAATACCTCACGGATATAACGCACGAGTTGCAGTCCCGCATCGTCCTGCTCCATGACGACATCGAGCAGGATGACGGCGACGTCCTTTTCCTGGTCCAGCAGTTGGCGGGCATGTGCGGCGGAGTAGGCGTGGATAAACTGCAGCGGGCGACGCTGCATTTCCAGGTTGCACAGTGCAAAGGTGGTCGCGGTATGTACGTCAGGATCATCGTCCACGATCATGACGCGCCAGACGGCTTGCGCCACCGCCTGGTCGGCTGCGTGAGAGCCCTGCGCCGTCTCATCCAGGAAGACGATATCGTCGTCCATCGAGGTTATTTCTACGGCCATATGCTCTCCGATTGATAGGTCTTCTGGGCGGAACGGGACCACGCGCCGGGAAAGCCGTGGTTTCAGGAGAAGCCGGTCACGCGGGCGCCATGCCGGGGCTTCTTTTCACTGTGGAATAGTGCAGATTAGTGCAGATGCTTCGCGCCGGGATGATCTTGTCGGATGGAATATGGAGTTTCAATACTTTTGAAATAAATTGAGACATTTCATTGTCGTGCCTGCAAGTCCTGACAAAATTCCGCGGAAGGGGCCTGCGACACCCGGTCGATTTCGACAGTTCGGCGGTTCCTACGGGCGATAAGCTAAAATCGAGGGTTTAGAACACCTGAGCTCGATCATGTCCGGCAATACCTTTGGCACACTCTTTACCGTTACCACCTTTGGCGAATCGCACGGTCCGGCGATCGGCTGCGTCGTCGACGGCTGCCCGCCGGGCATGGCCTTGTCCGAAGCCGACATACAACCCGAGCTGGATCGCCGCAAGCCGGGCACCTCGCGCCACGTCACGCAACGGCAGGAGTCCGACCGGGTCGAGATCCTTTCGGGGGTTTTCGAAGGGAAGACAACCGGCACGCCGATCGCACTGCTGATCCGCAACGAAGACCAGCGCAGCAAGGATTACGGCAATATCGTTGACACCTTCCGGCCGGGCCACGCCGACTATACCTACTGGCACAAGTACGGAATCCGCGATCCGCGTGGCGGTGGCCGCTCGTCTGCACGCCTGACCGCGCCGGTGGTGGGCGCCGCAGCGATTGCAAAGAAGTGGCTGCAGCAGCAATACGGCACCACGTTCAAGGGCTGCATGAGCCAGCTGGGCGAGATCGCGATTCCGTTCGAGTCCTGGGAACAGGTTACGCAGAACCCGTTCTTTGCCGCCAACGCCAGTATGATCCCGGAACTGGAAGCCTATATGGACACTTTGCGCAAGGGCGGCGATTCCTGCGGGGCGCGTATCGATGTCGTCGCCGAGAATGTGCCGGTTGGCCTCGGTGAACCGATTTACGACAAGCTGGATGCGGACATCGCCTACGCCATGATGGGGATCAACGCAGTCAAGGGCGTGGAAATTGGCGCGGGTTTCCGTTCGGTCGCGCAGAAAGGTACCGAGCACGGCGACGAGCTGACGCCGGATGGCTTTCTCTCGAATAATGCCGGCGGCGTGCTGGGCGGGATATCGACCGGGCAGGACATCACGGTGTCGATCGCCATCAAGCCGACCTCCAGTATCCGTACTCCGCGCCGCTCCATTGACAAGAGCGGCAATCCCATCAGCGTCGAAACCTTCGGTCGCCACGATCCCTGTGTCGGCATTCGCGCCACTCCGATCGCGGAAGCAATGCTGGCGCTGGTGCTGATGGATCATGCGCTGCGCCATCGGGCGCAATGCGGCGACGTCGAGGTGGCAACGCCGAAAATTCCGGCCCGGCCCAGGTAATAGCACGACGTGAAAGTCCCCCGTTCGGCAGGAGCGGGGCAGCAGCACGCAAAACCGGACTAATTCCCAACGAGCCTGCCGCTCCGAAAAGCCATCCACGTGCCGCACCCATCCTGGTCTAAACAGTCGGTCAGTTTCGCGCTTTTCTTTTTCGCGTATTACGGTTACGTCGGCGTGTTCTCGCCGTATGCCAGCCTGTATTTCGCGGAAAATGGAATGACCGCGACGCAAATCGGCGTCCTGATGTCGCTGATGCAGGTCATGCGCATTTTTGGGCCGAACCTGTGGGGCTGGGTCGCGGACCATAGCCGGCGGCGGGTGGCCGTCCTGCGCTTCACCGCGATGGCGGCGCTGGTGTCCTTCTGCGGAATATTTTTCGGTCAGACCTTTACGCATTTCTTCGTTGTGATGGTCGTGCTCAACGCATTCACCAGTGCCCAGGGGCCGTTATCCGAAGCGCTGATGCTGTCCGAAATGCGCGGCGACCTCACGAACTATGGCAAGGTGCGGCTATGGGGCTCGGTCGGCTTTATCGCGGCGGTGACCCTCGGCGGGCAGATGCTTGACTGGTGGGGCATCGGCTTCCTGCCATGGATTACGCTTGCCTCGCTTGCAATGGTGCTGGCCGCCTGCCTGCGTATGGATGAGTCGCCTCATCCACCCGCGCACCAAGACGCTCCATCGGTGGCGTCGCTCCTGAAGCGGCGCGAAGTGATCGCCTTTTTTGCGTCGACCTTCCTGATGATCGCCGCACATGCGTCGCTGTATGTCTACTATTCTCTTTATCTGGCGCAAATCGGTTACAGCAATACGGTGATAGGCTTGATGTGGTCGGTGGGCGTAATCGCGGAGATCGTGTTCTTCTTTTATCAGGCGCCGCTGTTCCGCCGCTTCGGCGTGCAGCGGATGATGGTGGCCAGTCTGTTGATCGCCGTGGTGCGGTTCCTGATGATCGGCTTCGGCGCGGAGTCGGTAGTCCTGCTTCTGATAGCGCAGGTGCTTCACGCTGCGACGTTCGGGACGCACCATTCGGCATCGGTTGCGACTTTACAGCGATGGTTCTCGGGATCGCTGCAGGCGCGCGGCCAGGCATTGTTCATCAGTATTTCTTACGGGTTAGGGGGCACGATCGGCGGGCTGATTTTAAGTGGTTTGTGGGATACATTCGGGTCCCATGCGGTCTATTTGATGGCAGCAATATTTTCGTTGGCGGCGACCGGAGCGGCCGTATTGTCGTACCGCTGGCAACCACATAATGAGGTAAAAAAATGAACAAATTCGTCAAGCGCACGATATTCAAACCGGTCGCATTGGCAGCAACTGTCATGGCACTGGTTGCTTGCGAAACGGTACAGACGACGCAAAGCGGCGTGGTCGGTGTCGACCGGCAGCAAAGAATGGCGGTCTCGTCGCAAGAGATCGAACAGGCTGCCGGCAAACAGTACAGCGAGATGATGGCGGAAGCCAAGCAGAAAGGGGTGCTGAATCGTGACCAGGCGCAAGTCAATCGCGTACGTGCCATCGCAAACCGCATCATTCCGCAGGTAGCCGCGTTCCGACCCGACGCGCAGAAATGGAACTGGGAGGTCAACGTCCTGTCAGTTCCCGAAGTCAATGCATGGGCCATGCCGGGCGGCAAGATGGCGGTGTACACGGGCCTCATCGAGAAGCTAAAGGTGACCGACGATGAGTTGGCTGCGGTGATGGGTCACGAAATTGCGCATGCGCTTCGCGAACACTCACGCGAGCGTGCGTCGGAACAAATGGTTGCCGGAGGACTGATCTCGGTCGGTTCCGCGCTGTTCGGGCTAGGTGACGTCGGGGCGAAGGGCGCGGAATACGCGTACATGGGCCTGCTTGGCTTGCCGAATTCGCGCCGCCACGAAACCGAAGCCGATCGCATCGGGGTGGAGCTTGCCGCGCGCGCCGGCTATGACCCGCGGGCAGCGATCACACTTTGGCAAAAGATGGGACAGTCGGCAGGAGGCGAGCCGCCCAAGTTCATGTCGACCCACCCGTCGCGCGAGGATCGGATGAGCGACCTGACCGATTATTCGGCACGCGTAATGCCTCTGTATGAGCAGGCGAAGAAGAAGTAACGTTGTTGCAAAATAAATAACAAAAACGCTCGCTGCCTATGCCGCGGGCGTTTTTCATTGGTCGGGCAAAGCCGGCCGTGCGCTTTTGCCTTGCCCAACTATGGCATAATCGAGAGCTATTCCCCGACTCGTGCTGCTTGGCACATTTTGCGACATGGCTCAAACGCTCTACGACAAACTCTGGCAATCGCACGTCGTTCATACCGAACAAGACGGTACGACGATCCTGTACATAGACCGCCACCTGGTGCATGAAGTCACCAGTCCGCAGGCGTTCGAAGGACTGAAGCTCACCGGACGCAAGCCATGGCGTGTCTCCGCCAACCTGGCTGTCGCTGACCACAACGTCCCGACGACCGATCGGGCCGGCGGCATCGCCGATCCGATCTCGCGCTTGCAGGTCGAGACACTGGACGACAACGCCAGGGAACATGGGCTGACCTATTTCAACATGCGCGACAGGCGCCAGGGCATCGTGCACGTGATCGGGCCTGAGCAGGGCGCCACACTGCCGGGAATGACCGTCGTGTGCGGCGACTCGCATACATCGACGCACGGCGCGTTCGGCTGCCTGGCGCACGGAATCGGTACATCGGAAGTCGAGCACGTGCTCGCGACGCAAACGCTGCTGGCGAAGAAATCCAAAGCCATGCTGGTGCAGGTCGACGGCGCGATGCCGGCGGGCGTGACAGCAAAAGACATCGTCCTCGCCATTATCGGCAAGATCGGGACTGCCGGCGGCACCGGCTATGCAATCGAATTCGGCGGCTCCGCCATCCGTTCGCTCTCGATGGAAGGCCGGATGACGGTTTGCAATATGGCGATCGAAGCAGGCGCCCGCGCAGGCATGATTGCGGTCGACGACACCACGATCGATTACGTGAAAGGCCGTCCGCTTTCCCCGGTCGGGCCACACTGGGATCGCGCGGTCGAATACTGGCGCACGCTGCATTCCGATCAAGGTGCGAAGTTCGACCTGGTGGTCACGCTGAATGCAGCGGAAATCAGGCCGCAGGTCACCTGGGGCACTTCGCCCGAGATGGTAGTGTCGATCGACGACCGCGTACCGGATCCGGACAAAGAAAAAGACGCCGCCAGGCGTGACGCGATGGAAAAGGCGCTGGCCTACATGGGCCTGAAGCCGAATACGGCGATCTCGGACATCCGCATCGACAAAGTCTTCATCGGCTCCTGCACCAACTCGCGTATTGAAGACTTGCGCGCCGCGGCGGCGGTCGTGCGCGGCAAGTTCCGCGCATCGAACGTCAAGCTGGCGGTGGTGGTCCCGGGCTCCGGCCGGGTGAAGGAGCAGGCCGAGCGCGAAGGCCTCGACAAGATTTTCAGGGACGCCGGTTTTGAATGGCGTGAGCCGGGTTGCTCGATGTGCCTGGCCATGAACGCGGACCGTCTGGAACCTGGCGAGCGTTGCGCATCGACCTCCAACCGCAATTTCGAAGGTCGGCAGGGACAGGGCGGACGCAGTCATCTGGTATCTCCCGCCATGGCTGCCGCTGCGGGTATTGCCGGACATTTTGTGGACGTCCGCGCATTGCGTTGAGTCTCCAGGGCATCAGGACGGCCGGTGAGTAAGTCGAAAGCGCCGCCAAAACATAATTGAGAGTGTAGCCGTTTGCCCCTGAAGGTAAGCGGCAATTGGAATCAAGATCATGGACAAATTTACCCTACACGATGGACTGGTTGCACCGCTGGATCGCGCGAATGTCGACACCGATGCCATCATCCCGAAGCAGTTCCTGAAGTCGATCAAGCGCAGCGGTTTCGGCCCCAACCTGTTCGACGAATGGCGCTATCTAGACCATGGCGAACCGGGAAAGGATAATTCGACGCGTCCGCTGAATCCGGATTTCATCCTGAACCAGCCGCGTTATCAGGGCGCATCGATCCTGCTTGCCCGCAAGAATTTTGGATGTGGTTCATCCCGTGAGCACGCCCCGTGGGCGTTGCAACAGTACGGTTTCCGCGCCGTGCTCGCGCCGAGCTTCGCCGATATCTTCTTCAACAACTGCTTCAAGAACGGCTTTCTGCCGATCGTGCTGTCCGAAATACAGATCGACCACCTGTTCAACGAGGTCAAGGCATTCCCCGGCTTCCGGCTTGTGATCGACCTGGACAAGCAGATTGTCAGCACGGCCAACGGCAGCGTGGTCTATCCGTTTGAAGTCGACCAGTTCCGCAAATTCTGTTTGCTGAACGGCCTTGACGATATCGGCCTGACCCTGCGCCAGGCTGACAAGATCCGCGCGTTCGAAGAGCGTCACCTGGCGACGCAACCGTGGCTCGCCAATACCATTTAATTGTCCATCCGCAGTTCATCCAGAAGATCAAATGAAAATCGCAATCTTGCCGGGAGACGGCATCGGTCCCGAAATCATCGAGCAGGCAGTCAGGGTACTCAACACGCTCGGTGAGAAGTTCGAAATGGAATCGGCGCCCGTTGGCGGCGCCGGTTACGAAGCGCACGGCCATCCGCTGCCGGAAGGCACGCTCAAGCTGGCCAAGGAAGCCGATGCGGTGCTGTTCGGTGCGGTCGGCGACTGGAAGTACGACAAGCTGGAGCGGGCGTTGCGCCCCGAGCAGGCGATCCTCGGCCTGCGCAAGAACCTGGGCCTGTTCGCGAACCTGCGTCCGGCGATACTCTATCCGGAGCTGGCGGGTGCTTCGACCTTGAAGCCCGAAGTGGTTTCCGGTCTTGACATCCTGATCATCCGTGAACTGACCGGCGACATTTATTTCGGCCAGCCGCGCGGGGTGCGTGTAGCGCCCGACGGCGCGTTCAAAGGTGAGCGCGAGGGATTCGATACCATGCGTTATGCCGAGCCGGAAATCCGCCGCATCGCCCACGTCGCTTTCCAGGCGGCGCAGAAGCGGGGCAAGCGCCTGACCAGTGTCGACAAGGCCAACGTACTGGAGACTTTCCAGTTTTGGAAAGACATTGTGACCGACGTCCATAAGGAATATCCGGACGTCGAACTCGAGCATATGTATGTCGATAATGCGGCGATGCAGTTGGTGCGCGCGCCGAAGAAATTCGACGTGATCGTTACCGGCAACATGTTCGGCGACATCCTTTCCGACGCGGCGGCAATGCTGACGGGCTCGATCGGCATGCTGCCTTCGGCATCGCTGGATGCGAAGAACAAAGGCCTGTATGAGCCGTCACATGGTTCAGCGCCCGACATCGCGGGCAAAGGCGTTGCCAATCCGCTGGCCACTATTTTGTCGGCGGCAATGATGCTGCGCTTCTCGCTGAACAAGGCGGAGCAGGCCGATCGTGTGGAAACGGCGGTCAAGAAAGTTTTAGCGCAGGGATTGCGTACGCCGGACATTTATGAAGAAGGTACGACCAAGGTCGGCACCAAAGAAATGGGCGATGCGGTAGTGAAAGCCCTCTGAGGGTGAGGGTCCAGCTTACCGCGCTGTGCAATGCGTAGCGGGTAACAGTTTATTGAAGTGCGTTTGAGGGAGAAAATCGTGAAGTTAGTTGGTCTGGTGGGTTGGCGCGGTATGGTGGGCTCGGTCCTGATGCAACGCATGCAGGAAGAGGGCGATTTCGCTCATATCGAGCCGGTATTCTTTTCGACATCCAACGCGGGCGGCAAAGCTCCGAAGATGGCGAAAAACGAAACCACGCTGAAAGATGCCAACAATATTGATGAGCTGAAGAAGTGCGACATCATCATTACCTGCCAAGGCGGCGACTACACGACTGAAATTTTCCCGCAGCTGCGTGCGGCCGGCTGGAACGGTTACTGGATCGATGCGGCATCGACCCTGCGCATGAAGGACGATGCGATCATCGTCCTCGACCCGGTCAACCTGAACGTGATCAAGGATGGCCTGCGCCGCGGCGTGAAAAACTACGTCGGCGGCAACTGCACGGTATCCTGCATGCTGATGGGCCTGGGCGGCCTGTTCGAGAAGGATCTGGTCGAGTGGATGACGTCTATGACTTATCAGGCGGCGTCCGGCGGCGGCGCGCAGCACATGCGCGAACTGCTGACGCAATTCGGCACGATCAATGCTGAAGTGAAGGCCCTGCTGGACGACCCGGCTTCCGCCATACTCGAAATCGATCGCAGGGTGCTGGCCAAGCAGCATGCGCTGAGCGCGGATGAAACCAAACAGTTCGGCGTGCCGCTCGGCGGCAACCTGATCCCGTGGATCGACAAGGATCTCGGCAACGGCGTATCGCGTGAAGAGTGGAAAGCCGGCGCCGAAACCAACAAGATCCTCGGCCGCGGCGAAACGTTTGGCAAGACGGCAAAGGATGCGATCCCGGTTGACGGCCTGTGCGTGCGTATCGGTGCGATGCGTTGCCATTCGCAAGCGCTGACCATCAAGCTTAAGAAAGACGTTCCAATCGACGAGATCGAAGGCATCATCGCCGCCAACAATCAGTGGGTGAAAGTCGTGCCCAACAATCGTGAAGCGTCGATGAAGGACCTGACTCCGGCGGCTGTTACCGGCAGTCTCACGATTCCAGTCGGACGCCTGCGCAAGATGCAGATGGGCGGCGATTTTCTGTCGGCTTTCACAGTGGGCGACCAGCTGCTGTGGGGCGCTGCGGAGCCATTGCGCCGCATGTTGCGCATCGTTCTGGAAGACTAGAAACCGTGACGGTCAGCGCCAGGGCCTGCCCGCAGTCGATTCCCATGAATCCCTTGCAGGCAGGCCCTGTTTGCGTTGCGGCGTTGCAACGGAAGTTGTTTCCAAATTTGCTTCTAAAGGGCCTGAAATCTTACAGAAGTTAGCAAGTTAGATACACTTGCGCGCCTAAGTCCATGATGATATGGTGAAAGTTCCCTGAAACATGCTAAATTGGCGTGGTACTTGTGCCAACTCAATATACGCAACTGGAATGCCACCTATGCCACGAAATATGCATTCAAACAAACGCCAGAAATTTAGTTCGTTTACTCGCAAAACGCTCAGTGCGGCTGTTGTCTCGGCGGTGCTGTTTTCCAGTGCATATGCTGCGGGTTTAGGAAAGCTGACAGTGCTGTCCTCACTCGGACAACCACTGCGGGCGGAAATCGAGCTTACATCCGTCTCGAAAGACGAAGTGGGCGCGCTGGTCGCAAAGCTGGCGTCTTCGGAAGCCTTCCGGCAGGCGAATATCGAATTCAATCCCTCCTTGCTGTCACTGCGCTTCGCAGTGGAGCAGCGAGCCGGCAAGCAAATCATCCGTATCAGTTCGAGCCAGCCGCTGAACGAGCCGTTCGTCGACATGTTGCTCGAACTCGGTGGGCCCAACGGTCGCCTGATCCGCGAATACACGTTCCTGCTCGATCCGGCGGATATGCGTTCGACCCAGTCGGCGCAGGTTGCTCCGCTTCCCGTTCCACAGGTTGAGGCAGGCAGAGGTTCGCAGGCGATCAGGCCGGCCGAGCCGCCGAGGCAGGCGGCGCCTGCTGATAACCCGAGACCAGCTCCGAGGGTTGCCGCAAGGCCCGCGGCTCCAACTGCTCCCGTTGCTGACGCACAGAGCGATACCAAGTCGGATGAATACAAGGTCAAGAACGGCGACTCGCTCGCAAAAATCGCGAACCAGGTGAAGTCCAGCGGCGTGTCGCTCGACCAAATGCTGGTCGCCTTGTACCGCGCAAATCCGAATGCCTTCATCGACAAGAACATGAACCGGCTGCGCGCCGGCCAGGTTCTGTCCGTGCCGAGCGAAGACACTGCTCGCGGCATCAATACCACCGAAGCGCGTGGCATCGTGGTCGCGCAGTCGGCGGACTTCAGGAATTATCGGAGCAAGCTGGCCGGTCAGGTTGCGACAGCCGACTCGGAAAAATCGGCTGACTCCCGCCAGACTTCCGCCGGCAGGATTACTGCAAAGGTTGAAGAGCCCGCGACGCCGGCCAATCAGTCGCAGGACAAGCTCCAGTTGTCGAAGTCTGCTGTTCCGAACGCCGCCGGCGGTAAGGCGGGCGCAGGCGCCGCGGGTGCCGAAGACACGATCGCCCGTGAAAAGGCGGTCGCAGAGGCCAATGCCCGCGTCAAGGAACTTGAGAAAAACGTCACTGACCTGCAGAAGCTGCTGGAAGTGAAAAACCAGGGCCTGGCAGAGCAGCAAAAACAAGCGGATACCAAATCGGCGGTGGCGCCAGTAGCTCAGGCACCGGCTGCGCCCGTACCGACAGCACCCGCGCCTGCGGCTCAGGCAACTGCGCCGACTACCCCTGCAGCCCCTGCGGTGCCACCGGCGTCGACGCCTGCCGCCCCGACTGCATCGACGGAAGCTCCCGCAACCGACAAACCAGCCGAAGCCAAAACCGATCAGCCAGCTTCTGCCGCAGCGCCTGCTGCACCAGAAGCCGCCGCCGAAAAACCGGCAGCGCCTGCCGCGCAACCGGCGCCAGCGCCCGTTGAAGAGCCCGGCTTTTTGGACGAGCTGCTGGACAATCCGCTGGTGTTGCCCGGTGGCGTAGTATTGCTCGCGGCGCTCGGTGCGCTCGGCATCATGAGTGCCCGCCGCCGCAAACAGCAAAAGAATTTCGACGACAGCATCATCACCGACTCAAGCCTGAAAGCGAATTCGCTGTTCGGCTCCACTGGTGGCCAGAGCGTCGACACCAACAACAGTGTTTTCAACTCGAACTTCTCGGCGACCGCCAGCCAGCTCGATAGCAACGAAGTCGACCCGGTCGCGGAAGCGGATGTCTACATTGCCTACGGCCGTGACGCCCAGGCGGAAGAGATCCTCAAAGAGGCTTTGCGTACCCAGCCGGACCGTCATGCGGTACGAGTGAAACTGCTCGAGATTTATTCGAACCGCAAGGACCTGCGGGCATTCGAGGTCCTGGCGACCGAGCTGTATGGAATGACCAAAGGGCAGGGCGAAGATTGGGCGCAAGCGGCGACCCTTGGTGCCGCGATTGACCCGGACAATCCGTTGTATGCCGCCGGCAAGTCCGGAAAAAGCTCCGGCGCCGAGTCGGTTGCACCAGTCGCGGCCGCGCAACCGCTGAGCGACCCCGACCTTGCCACACTGCTTGCGAGCACCCAGACGAATACATCGTTCGGCGCAATTGATGATCTCGGCGCGGACGCGGCGTACTTTACCAACCCGTCCTCTTCTGGCAGCAAGAAGGCCGACGAGCCGGTACTTGATGTACCGACCGAACAGCCAGCCGCCAGGCCGGCGACCAATGACCTGGATTTCGATCTTGACGGCCTGAGCAGCATCGAAGTGCCGAACACGATTGCGCGTCCTGCGCCTTCCGAGCCGAACGTCGATCTGGGTTCCATCGATTTCGACTTCCTGCAGGAGCCGAACATTGTGCCCGCTGCGCCGATGGCCGCGCCCGCAAGCACGGCTGTTCCCGCCTTCCATCTTGACGACGTGCCCGCACCCGCTTCGAAGAAAGATCCTGAGCCGGTTGATTCACTCGCAGATCTCGACGCGCCGTTGAGCATGGACTTCCCGGGTGTTCCGCAATTGCCGGCTGCGGAGTTTGACGAGCCCCAGGCACCAACAAGGGCGGAGTCTGCCCCTGTGAAAGATCCGGTCGATTTCGATCTGTCGGATATCTCCCTTGAACTTGGTCCCACGGAAGCGGAGTCTAAGCCGGACCTGGCCCTGGATACCGGTGACGTATTTGGCGCAGGCATGGCCGACTCCTCGTCATCGACTGATGCGGAGATGGCGACCAAGCTAGACCTCGCGATCGCCTACCAGGAAATCGGTGATAAAGAAGGCGCCCGCGAATTGCTGGACGAAGTGCTGAAAGGCGGAAATGCCGAGCAGAGCGAGAAAGCCAGATCCCTGCTGCACGAACTTGCATAACCCGGTTAGCCGATAAAGGACGGGCGCAACGCTAAGCGTGCGCCCGTTTTGTTTTTTGTGTGAAGTACTAAAGACTTTAAGACGGATTTCAATTGAAACGCATTGTGCTCGGTATCCAATACGACGGCACGCCGTGGCGCGGATGGCAAACCCAGCCCAGCGGCGGAACGGTGCAGGATGTGCTCGAAGAAGCACTGAAAAAGTTTTCCCTGACGGAGATTCGTACCACTTGCGCCGGACGCACCGACGCGGGCGTTCATGCACTTGAACAGGTGGTCCATTTCGATACGGCGCTCGACCGCGACCTGTTTTCCTGGGTGCGCGGCGTGAATGCGTTTTTGCCAACCTCAATCGCGGTACGCTGGGCAACCGAGGTTACCCATGACCCGGCTGACGAGTTTCATGCGCGTTTTTCCGCGACCGCGCGGACTTATCACTATGTGCTGTACAACCATCCTGTGCGTTCGCCGTTATTGTCGGGCAAGGCCGGGTGGACATTTCGTCCCCTCGCGGTCGAGCCGATGCGAGCCGCCGCCGCTCACCTTCTGGGCACACATGACTTTTCGGCATTCCGGGCCGCGGAATGCCAGGCGAAGTCCCCGGTGAGGAACATGCACGAGCTCAGTGTTGATCAGTACGGCGACGTGATTGTTTTCACGTTGCGGGCCAATGCTTTCCTGCACCATATGGTGCGGAACATCGTCGGGTCGCTCGTGTACGTAGGAAACGGAAATCAGTCACCGGAATGGATGAAAGAGGTACTCGAAAGCGGCGACCGCAGCCGGGCCGCGCCGACATTCATGCCGGATGGACTGTACCTGGGCAAAATCGATTACGACGAAAAATGGCGGTTGCCGCAGGAGCGTTTCATCGCCATGCCCTGGCGCTGACTTTTGTGACAGACGCGCTGAGCGTGGCATCCCTCGTGCTATTCTGACGGTCCTATGAGTATCCGCACCCGAATCAAGATTTGCGGGCTGTCCCGCCCCGAAGAAATCCAGGCTGCTGTCGAAGCCGGCGCCGATGCGATAGGCCTCGTGTTTTATCCTGAAAGCCCGCGCTACGTCGATCCCGCAGCCGCTGCCCGGCTGATGTGTTCCGTGCCGCCTTTTGTAACCACCGTTGGATTGTTCGTGAATGCCACGCCGGAAGCGGTAGCCGACGTCGTGGCCGAGGCACCCGTCGCCCTTTTGCAGTTCCACGGCGACGAGACGCCGGAGCAATGCAGCGCGATTGCAGCGAAGGTCGGTAGGCCTTTTACCCGGGCAATCCGGGTCCACGCGGATACGACTCACGCCGATTTGCTAAAATACGAGCAAGATTATCGTGCCGCCAGCGGACTCTTTGCAGGGCTGCTGCTCGATGCATTTGTCGATGGCTACGGGGGCGGTGGAAAGGTTTTTGATTGGTCTCTCATTCCAAAAGAGCTCGCGCCTCGGGTCGTTTTAAGTGGTGGCTTGAGCGTGCAAAACGCGGCTGAGGCGGTGGCACGCGTGCGCCCTTATGCGGTTGACGTCAGCAGCGGCGTCGAACGGACCAAGGGCATCAAGGACATCGCCGCCATACGTGCTTTTATCAGCGCGGTGCGGCAGGCGGATGCCGCGATCGGCTGATTGTTATCCCGATCCTGATGATCCCGTAAACAACCACCCTCATTCCCCGGCTCCTCTCGCAGCGGGGAATGGGGATGAAAAGATGGCAATGGCCGCAAACCATGGCCACATACTAAAAGTGAACATCATGAAAGAATTGAACGCGCTCGGGAATTTTGCAGAGCGTCAACCAACCCCTACTGCGGCGATGCACCAGACCGCGCGTTACAACCTTCCGGATGCAAAAGGCCATTTCGGTCCGTATGGCGGCACCTTCGTCTCCGAAACACTGACGCACGCGTTAAATGAGTTGAAAGAAGGCTACGCCCACTACCAGGCTGATCCGGAGTTCCTTGCTGAATTCGACAACGAGCTGAAGCACTTCGTCGGCCGCCCCAGCCCGATATACCACGCCAAACGCTGGTCGGAGATGGCCGGTGGCGCGCAAATCTACTTCAAGCGGGAAGACCTCAACCATACCGGCGCGCACAAGATCAATAACGTGATCGGGCAGGCATTGCTGGCCAAACGCATGGGCAAGCCGCGCGTCATCGCCGAGACCGGCGCAGGGCAGCATGGCGTCGCGACCGCGACAATTTGCGCCCGCTTTGGCCTGGAGTGCGTTGTCTACATGGGCAGCGAGGACGTCAAGCGCCAGGTGCAGAACGTCTACCGCATGGAGTTGCTCGGCGCAAAAGTGGTGCCGGTCGATTCCGGTTCCAAGACGCTGAAGGACGCGCTCAACGAAGCGATGCGCGACTGGGTCACCAACGTCGAAAACACGTTTTACATCATCGGCACGGTCGCCGGTCCCCATCCGTATCCGATGATGGTCCGCGATTTTCAGTCGGTGATCGGCAACGAATGCCTGGTGCAGATGCCTGAAATGACCGGCCGCCAGCCGGATTACGTCGTCGCCTGCATCGGCGGAGGCTCGAATGCGATGGGTATTTTTTATCCGTACATCGACCACAAAGACGTACAGCTGATCGGCGTGGAAGCGGCGGGCGAGGGCCTCGACACCGGCAAGCATGCGGCATCTCTCACCGCGGGATCGCCCGGGGTGTTGCACGGCAATCGCACCTACCTGCTGCAAGACGAGAACGGCCAGATCATCGAAACGCATTCAGTATCGGCCGGCCTGGACTATCCCGGCGTCGGGCCAGAACACGCCTGGCTGAAGGATTCCCGTCGTGCCGGATATGTCAGTGTGACCGACGAGGAAGCCCTGGAAGCGTTCCATAACTGCTGTCGCATCGAAGGTATCATCCCGGCTCTGGAATCGAGCCACGCGCTTGCCTATGCGGCCAAACTGGCCGCGACGCTGCCGAACGATAAAATCATTCTTGCCAACCTGTCCGGCCGGGGCGACAAGGACATGCACACCGTTGCAGAGCGGATGAAGAAGAAGCTATAACGACAAGAATACAAACCAGATAATGTCCAGAATACAATCCGCGCTGTCCGCGTTGGCAGCAAAAAATAAAAAGGGCCTGATTCCATTTATCACCGCCGGCGATCCGGCGCCTGAACTCACCGTGCCCTTGATGCACGCGTTGGTCGCGGGCGGCGCAGACGTGATCGAACTGGGGGTGCCGTTTTCCGATCCAATGGCGGACGGCCCGGTGATTCAGAGGGCTTCCGAGAGGGCGTTGGCGAACGGGGTCGGCCTGCGACAAGTCCTTCAGTTTGTACGCGAATTCCGTAATACGAATCAAAACACGCCGGTGGTGCTGATGGGTTACGCCAACCCGATCGAGCGTATGGGTGTTTCCGTGTTTATCGAAGCGGCCGCGGATGCGGGGGTGGACGGTGTGCTGGTGGTCGATTACCCACCCGAAGAATGTGAAGAATTTGCCGCCTCGATGAAAGAGAAGGGCCTCGACACGATTTTCCTGCTGGCGCCGACTTCGACCGACGAACGTATCGGGCTGGTCGGCAAGATTGCCAGCGGCTACGTGTATTATGTCTCGCTGAAAGGTGTTACCGGCTCTGGCCTCCTGGATTTGCAGGCAGTGGCCGACATGATTCCGCGCATCAAAAAGCACGTCAAAGTGCCGGTCGGCGTCGGTTTTGGCATCCGCGACGCAGAAACTGCGAAGGCGATTGCTTCCGTGTCGGACGCCGTAGTCATCGGCAGCAGGATCATCCAGGAACTGGAAAACACACCGCGCGAGAGCGCAGTGCAGGCAGTGCAGACGTTTATCAGCGGTATCCGCAAGGCTCTGGATGAGTAATTCAACAACGCATCCGAGCAACAGTGGCTGGTCGAAACATGCGCTTTGAACGTACGGTGTTGGCGTGCGGCAAGGCGAGCGGTACAATTCGGCACGTAAAGAACAGAAAGAAGAGGTCACTATGAGTTGGCTTGAAAAGCTGCTCCCACCGCGCATACAGCGTTCCGATTCGGCAACCCGCAAGTCGGTGCCGGAAGGGTTGTGGGTGAAATGTCCGTCGTGCGAAGCAGTGCTCTATCGCACCGACCTGGAATCCAACATCCACGTTTGCCCGAAATGCAACCATCACATGCGCATCCGCGCCCGTGACCGCCTCGACGCATTGCTCGATGCGGGTGGCCGTTATGAAATCGGCCAGGAAGCGCTGCCGGTGGATACGCTGAAATTCAAGGACAGCAAGAAGTACCCGGACCGCCTGAAAGACGCGCTTGACGCGACCGGCGAAACCGACGCGCTGATCGTGCTGGGCGGTTCCATCATGACATTGCCGGTGGTGGTCGCCTGTTTTGAATTTGAATTCATGGGCGGCTCGATGGGTTCCGTGGTCGGCGAGCGCTTTGCGCGCGGCGCCCAGATCGCACTGGAGCAGAAGGTCCCGTTCATCTGCATCACCGCGACTGGCGGCGCCCGCATGCAGGAAGGCCTGTTGTCCCTGATGCAAATGGCGAAGACCACTTCCATGCTGACCAAGCTGTCGGAGAAGAAGCTGCCGTTCATTTCGGTGCTGACCGATCCCACCATGGGCGGCGTGTCGGCCTCGTTTGCCTTCATGGGCGATGTCGTGATTGCCGAGCCGAAGGCGTTGATCGGTTTCGCCGGCCCACGCGTGATCGAAAACACGGTGCGCGAGAAATTGCCGGAAGGCTTCCAGCGCGCCGAGTTCCTTGTGCAAAAAGGTGCGGTCGACATGATCGTGGATCGCCGCAAGATGCGTGAGGAAATCGCCCGGTTGTTGGCGCTGCTGCAGAATCAGCCTGCTGAAGTAATCGCTTAAACAGGATGTAAAATACCCAAGCCCGGGCCGCACAGGTCCGGGCTTTTTGCTTTCAGGCCGCTTTCGTCGGGCCTGTCAGGTCGTCTAACCTTTTTCGACTCTCTCGTCTCACAGCAATGCATAACCTTCCCACCACATTGGCCGACTGGCTGTCCAGGCTTGAAAAGATGCATCCCAAGGCCATTGACATGGGCCTCGAGCGCGTTGCGCAAGTCAAGGAAAGGCTGGGCCTTCATTTCGACTGTCCGGTCATCACGGTCGGCGGCACCAATGGCAAAGGATCGACTTGCGCGATGCTTGAGTCGATCCTGCTGCAAGCCGGATATCGGGTGGGTCTGTACACATCGCCGCACCTGATCGACTTTAACGAGCGCGCCCGCATGGGCGGTGAATCCGTAACGGACGAAGCGCTGGTGGAAAGCTTCGCGGCAGTGGAGGGCAAAAGGGGCGACGTGTCGCTGACCTATTTCGAGTTCACCACGCTGGCTATCCTGCACATGTTCGCGCAAGCGAAGCTCGATGCGGTCATCCTTGAAGTCGGACTGGGTGGCCGGCTGGATGCGGTGAATGTGATCGATGCCGATGTCGCCGTGGTCACCAGTGTCGACATCGACCATACCGATTACCTGGGCAATACGCGTGAAAAGATCGGCTTTGAAAAGGCAGGCATCTTCCGGGCGGGCAGGCCAGCGATCTGCAGCGACCCCGTGCCTCCGCAATCGCTGATCGACCATGCGGAGCGGATCGGCGCTGACCTGTGGCTGCTGGGACGTGACTTCAACTATGGAGGCGACAAGCAGCAGTGGAATTACGGCGGCCGTGGCCAGAGGCGAAATTCGTTGGGCTATCCCAGCCTGCGGGGCGCCAACCAGTTGCTGAATGCATCCGCCGCGCTGGCTGCGCTTGAAGCCTTGCGCAATCGCCTGCCGGTCGGAGCGCAGGAAGTGCGCACCGGCCTGGTGATGGTCGATCTTCCCGGCCGCTTCCAGGTCCTACCCGGCAGGCCGAGTATCGTCCTCGATGTCGCGCATAACCCGCATGCGGCTGCCACGCTGGCGCAGAACCTCGATAACATGGGCTTTCATGCATATACCTACGCAGTGTTCGGCGCGATGCAGGACAAGGATATCGACGGCGTTATCGCCCACCTGAAGGATCGCATCGATCACTGGTATGTGACCGACCTGCCTGTGCCACGCGCAGCCAGCGCGGAGCTGTTGAAACAGAAGCTGCTCGATGCGGGCGTCGTGCCAAAGAGCCAGGCGGGCGCGGAGAAATCGATTGAAACTTTTGCATCGCCTGAGGAGGCTTTCGCGAAGGCGCGTAACCGGGCAGGGGAGAATGATAGAATTGCGGTGTTCGGATCATTCCTCACCGTGGCCGGTGTGATGCAAGCCCGAAGAACCCTACTTCATTGAAGAATTCACTTTTTATCGCATGAGCTTGTTCTCGTTCCTCCGCAAAAACAAGCAGGAATCCGCTTCCGGTGGCAGTGCCTACTATTCAAGTGCCGAGGACGAATCGAGCGCACTGCGTGGCCGCAGCCGCCGCAGGAAGGGCAGTAAAGACAACGAAGCGCTCGATCCGGTGCTCCCCCAGAAGAAGCGCGCCCGCCGTCGCCTGATCGGCGCGGTGGCATTGGTGCTGGCCGCGGTCATCGGCCTGCCTATGGTCCTGGATTCCGAGCCGAAGCCTTTGGCAAACGACATCGCGATTCAGATTCCGTCCAAGGATAGAGCGGCGCAGCCGAACGGCAGCCGCCAGCCTGCCACCTCGGCCGCATCCAGCGTAGCTACATCGGCATCGCTCGATCCGAAGGAGGAAGTGGTCGAACCGACAGCGCCGCCTGCCGCCAGCGCAAAGCCTGCTCCCCAGACGGGAGCGGCAGAACCCGCGCCGACGGCCGAGAAGCCAAAAGAAGATGCGAAATCTGCGAAACCTGTACAGCTTGCTGCTGTCGAAAAGCCTTCAGCCGCACCTTCCAGGAGTGAAAGCAAGCCAGAGTCCAAGGCGCCGGCAAAGGCGGATGATTCATCGCGTGCGATCGCGCTGTTGGAAGGTAAGTCGGAGAGCAAACCCGCCGCCGAAAAAAAATCCGGAAAATTTGTAATCCAGGTCGCTGCCCTGGCGACTAAGGATAAGGTCAGCGAACTGCAGAACAAACTGAAAGACGCCGGTATCAAATCATACACACAGAAGATCGCAACCGACACCGGGGAACGCATCCGTATCCGCGTCGGTCCTTTCGGCAGCAAGGAAGAGGCGGACAAAGTGCGTGCGAAGATCGTCAAGCTGGGACTGAATGGCACTATCGTGCCGGCTTGACCACTTCGACTGTGACGATATTTGATTTCCTGGTTTTGTTTGTGCTGATCTGTTCTGTTGTCATCGGCACCCTGCGCGGTCTTGTTAAAGAACTACTGTCCCTGTTGAGCTGGATCGTCGCTTTGGTGGTCGCGAATGCCTATGCCGAGACCCTGGCGATACTGCTCCCGGATGTGATACCTGGAAACGTGGCTCGATTGATCATCGCCTTTATCGCATTGTTTATCGGCGTAAGATTGTTGGTAATGCTGCTGACCATGGCTATCGATGAGTTCATCAAGGCAACCGGATTGACCCTGGCGGATCGCGGACTGGGAAGCCTCTTTGGATTCGCGCGCGGCCTGCTAATCGTATTGGCGGTAGTGCTGTTGTGTGGCACCACGGCACTTCCGCAACAGCCATTCTGGAAAGACGCGTTGTTCAGTCCCTATGCGGAAACTGCGGCGCGTACCGTCAAGCCATTCCTGCCGGGCGACTTCGCGCGGCACGTACAGTTTTGAATCGTTTTTGTTGAGGAGTCCACCATGTGTGGCATTGTTGGCGTCGTCTCTCACGGTCCCGTTAATCAGCTCATTTATGACGCGTTGCTGTTGTTGCAGCATCGCGGCCAGGATGCTGCGGGCATCGCAACCACTCATGGCAATATGTTTTCCATGCATAAGGCCAATGGCCTGGTGCGTGATGTGTTCCGCACGCGCAATATGCGCTCGTTGCCCGGCAATGCGGGCATCGGTCAGGTGCGCTATCCGACCGCCGGCTCGGCCAGCGCGGAGGAGGCGCAACCGTTTTATGTGAACGCACCGTTCGGCATCATCCTTGCGCACAACGGCAATCTCACCAACTGGGAACAACTCAAGATCGAGATGTTCCAGTACGATCGCCGCCACATCAATACCGATTCCGATTCCGAGGTGCTGTTGAACGTGCTGGCCCATGAAATCCAGGAGTCGACTTCGGGTTATTCGCTCGATCCGGCGGCGTTGTTCAAGGCGGTGACGGTATTGCACAAACGGGTACGCGGCTCGTATGCGGTCGTTGCGCAAATCGCCGGACATGGCTTGCTGGCTTTCCGGGATCCCTACGGCATCCGGCCGCTATGCATCGGCTTCAATGACACGGAAAACGGCCCGGAGTATATGCTCGCCAGCGAGTCGGTTGCGCTGGAAGGCCTCGGCTTCCGTTTCCTGCGTGATGTGATGCCGGGTGAGGCGATCTTCATTGACCTCGAAGGCAATCTCTACAACC
>JBBWZW010000461.1:0-7496 GCA_039649305.1 Burkholderiales bacterium | reverse complement strand
CTCATATTCATCTCCAATGCCTGGCTGTGTGGCACACCTGGGGTCATTCCGCCTTCGCGGGATCAGATATTCAGGCGTGACACACAACTACGCTACTTATCCGAAAAAGATCAGTTATTTGCCGCTGGCCGTTGATAACACCCCTCTCCCGCAAGCGGGAGACGGGTGGGGGTGAGGGGGCTCGCCAAGGAATACGCAGCGAAAAGCGCGCTTGCCCTGACTTCAACGCCTTAACGTTTTGGCACAGCATTAGCCGTTCCTATCGCATGTCCCCACCCCCACCCCCAACCCCCGCTCCGCGCCCCACGGTTTGGCTTGCAAGCCAAACCGGCTGCGGCAGCGCGAACCATGGTTCGCGAAAACCTGCCCTTGCCCCTTTGGGGAAGAGGGGAGCGATCGACAGCAATGGGTGACAACCGCGGTTGTCACCCATTTTCCGGAGGATCAATATTGAAAACACCTCTCTTATTGGACGGCCTTGACCTGCTGTCGTCAGCGGTCATTATCCTCAACGCGGAGGGCTGCATTACCTATGCCAATGCAGCCTCGGAAAATCTGCTGGAAAGCTCATACAAGGCGCTCGCGAATCAAAAACTGGAAGACCTGTTCCTGAACGGCGAAGAGCTGGCCGAGATATTTGCCGAAGCGGTCGAACATCGGTTTACTGACAAGCGGCTGGACCTGAGGCTGCAGCGTGTGGGACGGGACGCGCTGCAGGTGCACGTAATCGTTACGCCACTGGACAATCGCGACACACCGGTGCTGATCGAGCTTCGGCAGAATGTGCAGCAACTGAAACTCGACCGCGAAGAGCGGCTGCTCGACCAGAGCCAGGCCAATAAGGAATTGATACGCAATCTCGCGCACGAGATCAAGAACCCGCTGGGCGGCATACGTGGCGCAGCGCAGTTGCTGGAACTTGAACTGCCGGAACGGCACCTGAAGGAGCTGCGCGAATACACGCAGGTGATCATCAAGGAAGCCGATCGCCTGCAGACGCTGGTAGATCGCCTGCTGGCGCCGCACCGGCATCCGCATATCGTCGGCGACGTTAACATTCATGAAGTATGCGAGCGCGTGCGCAGCCTCATCGTGGCCGAATTTTCCGCCGGGTTGACGATCACCCGCGACTACGACCTGTCGGTCCCCGAATTCCGGGGCGACAAGGAGCAGCTGATCCAGGCGGTATTGAACATCGTCCACAATGCGGCGCAGGCACTGTCGGAGCGTATCATCGTCGGCGACGCGGTGCTCACGTTCCAGACTCGCGTCGCGCGCCAGATCACGATCGCGAAGGTGCGTTACAGGCTGGCATTAGACTTGCATATCATCGACAATGGACCGGGTATCCCGGCCGAGATCCAGGACCGCATTTTTTATCCCCTCGTATCCGGGCGGGACGGTGGAAGTGGATTGGGATTGACACTCGCGCAAAACTTCGTGCAACAGCACATGGGAGTAATTGAGTGCGAGAGTCGTCCGGGATATACGGATTTCAGAATCTTGATACCGCTGCCGTGACCAGGCCGCAGGATCAGCGGAATGCCAAGGAAATATGAAACCAATCTGGATTGTTGACGACGACGAATCAATTCGCTGGGTGCTTGAAAAAGCCCTGGCGCGCGAAAACCTCGCTACGAAAAGCTTCTCCAATGCGCGCGACGCGTTGGACGCGCTGCAAAACGGCGCACCACAAGTGCTCGTTTCCGACATCCGCATGCCAGGCACCTCCGGACTTGAATTGCTGCAGGCTGTCAAAGCGAAGCATCCGGGTTTGCCTGTTATTGTCATCACCGCGTTCTCCGATCTCGATTCCGCTGTAGCGGCATTCCAGGGCGGCGCGTTCGAATATCTCGCCAAGCCCTTCGATGTCGACAAAGCGGTCGAGCTGATCCGCCGCGCGCTCGGAGAGAGTTTGCGCGAAGCGGACGTGGAGCAGGTGTCGGCCGAGACGCCCGAGATCCTCGGCCAGGCGCCCGCGATGCAGGACGTGTTTCGCGCAATCGGTCGCCTGTCGCAATCGAATGTGACGGTGCTGATCACAGGTGAGTCCGGCTCAGGCAAGGAGCTGGTGGCGCGCGCATTGCACAAGCATAGTCCGCGAGCGACGCAGCCCTATATCGCATTGAACACCGCTGCGATTCCGAAGGATCTGCTGGAGTCGGAATTGTTCGGCCATGAACGCGGCGCCTTCACCGGTGCGCAAGCGACCCGCCGCGGCCGCTTCGAGCAGGCTGAGAACGGTACGCTGTTCCTGGATGAAATCGGCGACATGCCGTTCGACCTCCAGACCCGTCTGTTACGCGTGCTGTCCGACGGCCATTTCTATCGCGTCGGCGGACATCAGCCGCTGAAGGCCAACGTGCGCGTCATCGCTGCGACCCACCAGAACCTCGAGCAACGGGTCAAGGACGGCCTGTTCCGCGAAGACTTGTACCATCGACTGAACGTGATCCGGCTGCGCCTGCCCAGCCTGCGCGAGCGGCGCGAAGACATCCCGCTGCTCACGCGCCACTTCCTGGCACAGAGCGCGAAACAGCTCGGCGTCGAGGCCAAACGCATGTCCGATGCGGCGATGCAATTCCTGGCTGGCCTGGAATTGCCCGGCAACGTCCGCCAGCTGGAAAACCTTTGCAACTGGATCACGGTGATGGCGCCGGGTCAGGCTGTCGAGGTCAAAGACCTGCCGCATGAGCTGACTCACGGACAGGAATCTGCGCCTGCGCCGGCCGCAATGCAGGCGCTGGTTCCGACGCCGCAGCCTGATGTGCCCGGCGTAAGCGTGCTTCCCACCGGCAGCGCCCCGATCGTCGGGAGCAACTCCGCGGACAAGGCCAGCTGGATTGCATTGCTGGAATCGGAAGCGGCCCACATGCTGGCCGACGGGCAGCCGGAAGTGATGGATGCGCTCGGCCGCCAATTCGAATCGACGCTGATCAAGACCGCGCTGAAACATACGCACGGTCGAAAGAACGACGCGGCGGTGCGACTCGGCATCGGCCGCAATACGATCACGCGCAAAATCCACGAACTGGGCATCGACGGCGCCAAGGACGAGTAACTGTTGTTCCGACCTGCGACCGTGAACGAATAAGATCGTTTACGGTCCGCTTCCAAATTTCCTTGCCGCGTGTAGATGCCGCGCCTAAAGCTTTATCCACCGCAAGACTCGTATTGTTTCCGGGCGTAAGATCATTGTTCGACTTACTTAATTCGCAGCCGCCGGGTAATGCCGCGTGGATCGAGCTGGAAACCAATTGAGAATCAATTACGCACATATCGGCATAGCCGTCGTAGCGACGCTGGTGCTGACACTGGTCATCGCCAACTTCACGTCAGGCGAAAAGAAGATCGACAGCGATGTGAAGCGCCTGTACTCGGTAACCGACCCGCAGTTTTTGCGCTCGATGGGTGTGCTGCTTGGCCCGACCATACTTGAAGGCAATCGCGTCGACCACCTGGAAAACGGCGACCAGATTTTTCCGGCCATGCTGGACGCGATCCGGTCCGCGAAAAAGACCGTCACCTTCGAGACCTATATCTATTGGTCGGGAGAGATCGGCAAGTCGTTTTCCGAAGCATTGTGCGAGCGCGCGCGGGCAGGGGTGAAGGTGCATGTCCTGCTTGACTGGGTCGGCAGCGCGAAGATGGATGCGCCCATGGTCGACGGCATGAAACAATGTGGCGTCGAAGTCGAGCGTTATCACGAACCGGCCTGGTACAACCTGACCCGCATGAACAATCGCACCCACCGCAAACTGCTGGTGATCGACGGGCGCGTCGGCTTCACCGGCGGGGTAGGCATTGCCGATCAATGGTCCGGCGATGCGCAGGATGAGTCGCACTGGCGTGATTCACATTTTCGGGCCGAGGGACCCGTGGCATTGGAGTTCCAGGCGGTATTCCTCGACAACTGGATGAAAGCGACCGGGCGTGTGCTGCATTCCGCCGAGTATTTCCCGAAGATCGAAAACGCCGGGAAAGCGCCGGCGCAAATGTTCAGCAGTTCACCGACCGGCGGCAGCGAAAGCATGCAGTTGATGTACCTGTTATCCATCGCGTCGGCCAGCAAGAGCATCCTGCTTTCCAGTTCTTATTTTGTGCCGGATGATCGTGCGATAAAAGCCCTCGCCGATGCCGCAAAACGCGGAGTGCGGATCAGGATCATCACGCCGGGAGATAAAATCGATACTGAAATTGTGAGGCGTGCATCGCGCGCCCGCTGGGGCGATCTGCTCAAGGCCGGCGTCGAAATTTATGAATACCAGCCCACCATGTTTCACTGCAAGGTGATGATCGTCGACGGCTTTCTGGTGTCGACCGGATCGACCAATTTCGACAACCGTTCGTTCCGATTGAATGACGAAGCGAACCTGAACGTTTACGACCCGGCGTTCGCGGCGGAGATGACCAAGGTATTCGAGAAGGATCTGGCGAGCTCACGCCGTATCACACTCGATCAGTGGGAAAATCGGCCGCCGATGGAAAAAGTGGTGGAGCATACGATGTCGCTGGTCGGTCACCAGTTGTGACCCTGCCGCCGTTCAGGTATTGCGCCGCGGATAGCCTTCCGCGGTGATCCTGACCCACACGCGGTCTTTATCTTCATCCGACATGAACACCCATTGCGACACTTCATCCACGGTGCGTCCGCAGCCGCGGCATACGTCGTCGAAGGTAGTTGAACAAACGGCAACGCAAGGTGTGTCAGGGCGTGGTGGGCGGGAGTTCTGCATAATGGCGTTTTCAGGAGACACGTCATGATAGGGGAAACGGTGTACAAACTCTACTACTACCCGGGCAATGCCAATCTCGCGCCGCACATGTTGCTGGAAGAACTCGGCGTCAACTATGAGCTGGTGCTGGTAGACCGCGAGACGAATGCGCAGAAAAGCCCGGAATACCTGAAGCTGAACCCGAACGGTCGTGTGCCGACGCTTATTGACGGCGAACTGGTGCTCTACGAGGCTGCGGCGATCTGCCTGCACCTGGTCGACCGGCATCCCGAAGCAGGATTGGCGCCGGCCGTCGGCAGCGCCGAGCGCGCGGAGTTCTACAAGTGGCTGGTCTACCTGACCAACACGCTGCAGGCTGAATTGATGACGTATTTTTATCCGGAGCGACTGATCGACGATAAGGCGGGGGCTTCGCAGGTGAAGACGCATGCGGAAGCGCGCGTCGGCGGCATGCTTGATTTGATAGAGGATGCTCTTGCATCACATGGTGGTTCGTATCTGCTGGGAGCGCGATACAGCGCTGTAGATCCTTATCTTTTGATGCTGTCGCGCTGGACGCGGATGATGAAGAACCCGGCACGCAACCGTCTTCACCTCGGCGGCTATCTGGAGCGGCTTGTTGCGCGTCCCGCGATCCAGCGGACCTTTGCTGGTGAGGGATTGGCCGCGCCGTTGTTCTGAGGTGAAGCGGCCCACTCCCCCTACGACGACCCCTGCCTGATTTTTCGCCATAACGTGGTGCGGCTTATACCGAGATGCTTGGCGGCCGCTTCACGATTGCCATTAAATCGCGCAAGAACCTGTTCGATCGTTTCGGCAGATTGCTGCACCGGGCGCACGTTCTCCCCCGGGGTTCTTGCAAGCTCGGGCGCAACCGACATGAGAAAACCTGGAGATAATGCTTGCAGCGGTTCAGCCGCGAGGAACAACGCGACGCGCTCCATCAGGTTGCGTACCTCGCGCACATTGCCGGGCCATGCGTATGCGCTCAACAACGGCACGCATGCAAGCACTTCCGCATGCAGGTTCGCATGAGGGCGCGAGCCAAGCGAGGCCAGCCCAGTCTTCAGGCACCATTCCGCCAACGCAACCAAGTCTTCCGACCGATCCCTGAGCGGCGGCAGTGACAGGCGCAATACGCCGAGCCGGTAAAACAGGTCTGCGCGGAAACGGCCATCGCGCACCCGTTGGTCAAGATCGCAATGGGTAGCACTGATGATGCGCACATTCACCGGAATCGGACGCGTGCCGCCTACGCGCACCACTTCACGTTCCTCCAATACACGCAGCAATCTGGTCTGCAGCACCAGCGGCATCTCGCCGATTTCATCCAGAAACAGCGTGCCACGATTGGCCGCTTCGAATAGTCCCGCATGCCCGCCGCGGCGCGAACCGGTGAACGAGCCTTCCTCATAGCCGAACAGTTCGGATTCCAGCAGCGACTCGGCGACTGCACCGCAATTGATAGCGACAAACGGTTGCCGCGCGCGCGGTCCTTCCCGATGCATCGCCTGCGCCGCCAGCTCCTTGCCGGTGCCGGTCTCGCCCTGGATCAGCACCGAGGCAGGCGACCTCGCAAACAGGACGATAGCCTGGCGTACCGCTTCCATTGCCGGCGAATCGCCGCGTAAGTCATTGACGCCATGTTTGGCGCGCAGCGTATCGGCAACCGGCTGGGTACGTCCACGCATAGCCTCCAGATGCGTGAACCGCGCGATTTCGAGCGCGTCGACAAATGCCTGGCGGATCGATGCAGCGGAATAGAGGAACACACCTGCGAGACCCGCTTCCTCGGCAAGGTCGGTCACCAGCCCGGCGCCGACGACGACCTTGATGCCCGCGGCTTTCATTTCGATGATTTGCGACCGCGCATCCTCCTCGGTGGCATAGGTCCGCTGCATCATCCTGAGCCCGAAGGTGGCCTGGAATTCCGCGAGTTCCGGCATGGTTTCCTGGTAGGTGATGAGACCGATCTCCGGCGAGATCTTGCGCGCGCGGGCCAGCGCCTGCATTACATCGAAGCCGCTCGCCTTGGCAATGACCACCGGCACCGAGAGACGGTTCTTCAGATATGCGGCATTGGAACCGGCGGCAATCACCGCGTCGCAACGCTCGGTAAGTATGCGTTCGCGTATGTGGCGCACCGCATCTTCGAAGCCGAGATACACCGGTTCGATCGTCGCCCGGTCGTCGAATTCGAGCGTAATGTCGCGAAACAGGTCGGACAGGCGCGAAATGGAGACGGTCCAGATGACCGGTTTGTCTGCGTGCTCGGCGAGAGGAGGAGGGCGGCTCATGTTTCATCACGTGTTTCAACGTTCCAAATGTAACACAGATTGAAACGTCGGACGCCGTGCGGGTTGATATGCGGAAGACTCCCCCTCACTTCAAGTGCCTGATTCGGAAGGATATTTCGCGTACCGGCATCCAGATGACCAAGTGTGGCATGCCGCTTGCAGATGCGTTCCCCGGTTTGCCCAAGAAACAGTCGTAACGAGGAAGGTAAAAAGACATGAGTCTCCATTCAGCAGGTGCAGCATTTCGCAAGGCGGTGAAGGAAGAGTCGCCATTGCAAATCGCCGGCGCCATCAACGCCAATCACGCGTTGCTTGCCAAACATGCCGGCTTCAAGGCGATTTATTTATCCGGCGGCGGCGTCGCGGCCGGTTCGCTCGGCTTGCCCGACCTGGGCATTTCCGGCCTCGACGATGTGTTGACCGACATCCGCCGCATTACCGATGTGTGCGATCTGCCGCTGCT
>JBBWZW010000023.1:0-3866 GCA_039649305.1 Burkholderiales bacterium | reverse complement strand
GCAGGAACCCGCCGAAGCGACCCGCAGATCAGCGCGTGGCGCCGTAGGAATCCCCGTCCTTTAGGGCGGGGAGGATGTCAACAATTGATATAATCTGGTGCACCGCTAATGCACCGCAGGGCAGCGGACCATGCTCATATAGAGCCAAACATCGCACTTCGTCATGCCCCAGTGAAATCCCGTCGAGTCTTTCAACATATCGTGTTCGCCTTCCTGCTGCTGCTCTCCCAGCAGCTGGGGATGGCGCATGCGGTTTCTCATCTCTCGTCGGGTGCCCACACCAGTACCGAAAAGAAGCAACTGCCAAGCGAATTGCAGTGCGGCCAGTGCCTCACCTTCGCTGCCCTCGGTACGGGGCTGACCGGCTCATCGTCCTTCGTCATCTTTGTTCCCGCCTCGGCCGACACGGCTATTGCAGCCCTGCCGGCCCGTCCACTTTCCGCCGCCCTTCTCGCGTTCGAGTCCCGCGCGCCGCCTGCCCTCGCGTAGACGCTATTTTTCATTACTGCCAGCCGAGATTTCGCGCTAGCCTTCCGTCTATTCGCGTTTAGGAAAAACATGTTGAAAAGAACCACCTTGTCGGCGGCGCTGGCTGCCGCCTGTACAGTCACGTCGCCTATACCGACGTTTGCCGCTGCCGATTCAGAACTGGCACAAATGCGTGAAGAAATCCGGCAGATGAAGCGAGACTATGAAGCCCGTATCCAGTCACTGGAACAGCGACTTCAGGCGTCTGAAGCGCAGCCCGCGCCGGCGCAGGCTGTTCCCGCGCAGGCTGGCGCGACCACCGCGCCAGCCGCATCCTCCTCTGCCGTCGCAGCTTCGGCCAATGCTTTCAACCCCGCCATTTCAGCGATCCTGGGCGGCACGTATGCCAACCTGTCGCAGGACCCAAGGCAATTCCGAATCCAGGGTTTCGTACCGGGAGGTGACGAAATCGGCCCAGGTAACCGCAGCTTCAATCTGGGTGAATCGGAAATTACACTCAGCGCCAATATTGATCCCCGGTTCGCCGGGCAGCTGACCTTTGCCCTTGCGCCAGACAATAGTGTTGGCGTTGAAGAAGCGTTCTTTCAGACCAAGGGTCTGTCGAATGGCCTCAACCTCAAGGGCGGACGCATGCTGTCCTCGGTCGGCTATCTCAACAACATCCACGCGCATGCGTGGGATTTCGTCGACACGCCGTTGGTCTATCAGGCATTTTTCGGTGGGCAATACAGGACTGACGGGGCTCAGCTCAAGTGGCTGGCGCCGACCGAGCGCTTCCTCGAACTCGGGCTGGAAGCCGGCAACGGCGGCAGCTTTCCCGGCAATGACCGCAATAAAAACGGCGTCGGCGCCACCGCACTATTTGCCCATGTAGGCGACGACATAGGGGAAAGCGCAAGCTGGCGCGCGGGCCTCTCCTTTATGCGTACCGGATCAAGTGATCTCCCATATGACGACGTGAACAGTGCGGGCACCGGAGTGACCAATGCGATCAGTGGCCATGCCAATACGTGGATTGCTGACGCCGTCTATAAATGGGCGCCCAACGGCAATGCCACGCAGACCAACTTCAAGCTGCAAGGTGAATACTTCCGCCGCAAGGAAAGCGGTTCCCTTGCGTTCGATACAACCGGGCAATCCCTGGCCGGAGCTTATGCAACGGCGCAGTCGGGATGGTACCTGCAGGGCATCTATCAATTCATGCCGATGTGGCGCGTCGGCCTGCGTTACGACAGGCTGAATTCCGGTACGCCGGACATCGGACTGGTCACCAGCGGCACCCTGACCTCCGCCGATTTCCCCCGGTTGGCCGCCTACCATCCGTCGCGCACCAGCCTGATGTTCGATCACTCCCCCTCGGAATTCAGCCGCTTGCGCCTGCAATTCGCGCAAGACAAATCGCGTCCGGGCGCGACCGACAATCAGATCTTCCTCCAATACATCATGAGCCTCGGCGTTCATGGCGCGCACACCTTCTAGGAGTTCAAAGTGAAAACATTCATTCTTAGCGCGATGGCGACATTGGCAGTCTTAACGGCGGGAAGTTCTCATGCAACCGTCAATGTACTTGCGTGCGAGCCGGAATGGGCCGCGTTGGCGACTGAGATCGGCGGCGACAAAGTAAAGGCATCCAGTGCCACAACGGCGATGCAGGACCCGCATCGGATAGAGGCGCGTCCAAGCCTGATTGCGCGGGCGCGCAATGCCGATCTGCTGGTGTGCACCGGGCTGGAACTGGAGGTCGGCTGGCTGCCGATTCTGGTACAGCAGGCGGGGAATCCGAAAATCGTTCCCGGACAGCCGGGCTACCTCGAAGCCGGCACGCTCGTGCCGCGCCTGGAAGTGCCCACGCGCCTGGACCGTAGCGAGGGGGACGTGCACGCAGCTGGCAATCCGCATATCCAACAGGATCCGCGCAATGTCGCACGCGTGGCCGATGCCTTGGTCCAGCGCCTGAGCCAGATCGACGCCGCCAATGCTCCCTTTTTCCAGGCGCGGCACAAGGATTTCTCCGCACGCTGGAGTGCGGCGATCCAGAAATGGACGCAGCAGGCGGCACCTTTGAAAGGCATCGCCATCGTCGAGCATCATAAAAATATGGCCTACCTGGTGAACTGGCTCGGCATGCGGGAGGTGGCAACACTGGAACCGAAACCGGGCGTTGAACCGAGCGCGGCGCATTTGTCGCAACTGGTCACCCAATTGCAGCGACAGCCGGCCAAGATGGTGGTGCGGGCAGCCTATCAGGATGCACGTGCCTCGCAATGGTTATCCGAGCATGCGCACATTCCAGCAGTGGTGCTGCCCTTTACCGTCGGCGGAAGCGAGGGCGCGAAGGACTTGTTCGGCTTGTTCGACGACAGCGTGCAACGACTTCTGGGAGCGGCCAAATGACTCTTGAAGCCATTGATCTGACGATCATAACGCCGGCATTCCTGGCTGGCGCCCTAGTATTGGCCACACATGTGCCGCTCGGTGCGCAGGTATTGAAGCGCGGGATCGTGTTCATCGACCTGGCGATCGCGCAAATCGCCGCGCTCGGCGTGATCGTCGCCGGGATGGCTGACTTTGACCAGGGCTGGGCCGTGCAGTTGGCGGCCGGCGCAGCAGCGGTATTGGGTGCATTCCTGCTCACCTGGACCGAGAAGCGATGGCCGGATGTGCAGGAGGCGCAGATCGGTGTGTTGTTCGTACTCGCAGCCACCGGCAGCCTGCTGCTGCTCGCACATAATCCTCATGGCGGCGAGCATCTGCGCGACCTTCTGGCGGGGCAAATCCTGTGGGTGCGTTATGACCAGCTGATCCTGCCGGCGATCGCAACCGCCGTCATCGCCTTTGTCATCTTTCGCTACGGCAGCCGACTGGGGCGCCTGTCGTTTTATTTGATGTTCGCGCTTGCGGTGACTATTTCGGTCCAACTGGTCGGCGTCTATCTGGTATTCGCCAGCCTGATCGTGCCTGCCCTCGCAGTGCGCGCCTATCCGGTTGGACGGCGCCTGCCGATCGCGTATGCCCTCGGGATTGCCGGATATGCGCTCGGGCTGGCTATTTCGCTTGTGTATGACCTGCCTTCTGGTGCGCTGATAGTTTGGTGCCTGGCCGTGCTGGCGATGCCGGTATATGGCGCCGGGCCGATTGCGGTGACCGGTGGAAAACGCGAACTCAAGGATATGAATGAGCAAAATGCAGGCTAAGGCACCGCGCAGGAATAAGTTGGTCAATTTTGCTGGCCGTAGCGGGCGCGTTGCCCCGTTGCTCGTCGTCGCCATAGCTCGCTATGGCTCCTCCTCACGCCTTGCACCGCATCCCGCGACGGCCGCCAAATTGCCCAACTTATCCCTGCGCGGCGCCTAAGCGCGAACTTGCCACACCGTATT
>JBBWZW010000455.1:0-2769 GCA_039649305.1 Burkholderiales bacterium | reverse complement strand
CGGCAACGCACCGACCATGGCCGCATTCGCCGGCGGAACGGTGGCCGCTCCCTCAGCGCCTTCATAGACGAACTCGACGCCCAAATACCGATGCATCATTTCCAGCAGATCCCGCTCCCGGAACGGCTTGCGCAGGACGTCGTCGCAACCGTCGGCCAGGATGGCTTCGCGCTCCAGTTCGACGCCACCCGCAGTGATGATCGCGATGATGACGGTGTCGTTGCCTTTCAGGGTGGAACGGATGTGCCGTGTCGCCTCGCGTCCATCCATGACCGGCATACGCATGTCCATCGAGATCAGTTGCGGCTGCCACTCCTGCCATACCGCAATCGCCTCGGCGCCGTTGGATGCTTCGCGCACCTCGAAGCCGAGCGGCGTCAGTACACGGGTCAGCAGCTGGCGGTTTTCCGCGATGTCGTCGGCGACCAGGATCCGGTAGGCCGGCTGACCGGGTGCGAGCGCGATAATGCGCCAACCGCGGGTGATGCGCGGCGCCATCGCTGCCGCCTCGCCGACGCGCACCGCAATCTCGAATGAAACGGTAGTGCCTTCACCGAGCCAGCTTGAGAACCTCAATTCGCCACCCATCAGCTGCACGAAGCTACAACTGATGGCCAATCCCAAACCCGTTCCGATCCTGGCCACCCGTCCGGCCTGTCCCTGCACGAATGCACAGCCGAGTTTGCGTAGCTCGTCGTCCGCAATGCCGGGACCGGTATCGATAACGGCAAAGCCGAGTGCGCAGGTCTGTCCATGCCCGCTCGTCGATACGCTGACATTCAGCGCAACGCACCCTTCGCTGCTGAATTTGACCGCATTGTCCAGCAGGTTGATCAGCACCTGGCGCAATTTGATCGCATCGGCGCGTATATACCGGGGCACATCGGCAGCGCTGTCGATCTCCAGCCGCAAGCCTTTTTTCCGCGCGGCGAAACCGAATGCCTGCTCCAGTTCATCGAGCAGCGCATACAGGTCGCAGTCGACCTCATCCAAGGTTGCACGGCCGGCCTGGATCCTGGATAGGTCCAATACCTGGTTGATCAGCGATTGCAGGTGCTGGCCGCTGTTGTGCACGATGCCCAGGTCTTGCCGGGTTTCTTCCGGCAACCCTGTGTCACGCTCCAGCAGCTGGGTGAATCCGAGTATCACATTGAGCGGTGAACGCAGTTCATGACTCATGTTGGCAAGGAAGGCGCGTTTCGCGTTGTCGGCCTCTGCCTCGGCCGCGGCGAGTGCCCTGCTGTGGGCCATCTCGATCCTGGCTACCACGGCGCGCTTGCGTATATAGAAAGCAAGGCTCGCCATCAGCACACCGACTAATGCCAGGGCCAGAAACGCCGCCAGCGAACGGAGCTGGGCACGCTGCTTGCGCTCCAGCAGCAAAGCGCTCTCCGCATTCTTCAGCCGGGTGTCGAAGTGTTCCCTCAGTTCGTCAAACTGGCTGCCCTGGACCAGCTCCGCCGATTGGGTTCCGGGCGCGCTCCGGTCCAAAGCGGCCGCCTCGGCGCCATTGAGCGTCGCATGGCGCGAGTCTGCCTCCGCTTCCGCGTGGAGTGTCGGCGGCTTTCGATTGAAGGTGCCCTCGAACCTCGGGCAATCCTCTCCGGCAGCCAGCGAGGCACGAGCCAGCAATGCAAGACTGAATAGTAATTTAAAAAACATTTCCATCCCGAACGCGCGACATGGCGTTTGCTCCTTTCCGTAGGAAGAGGCGAATCACCTGACCTGTGGTTCAGCCGGAGGGCATCGGCGCAGGTCTGGTCGAAGCGACGGTGGAAGTGCGTGATGAAAATGACAATAGACGGGGCCGGATACACGTGGAGGCTGGAGGTCTTACCGGTTCGGGGCTATCGGTCATGTTCCTCTCCTGACTACCCGCGCACCATGCCGGCGATGGCGTCGCCATGTGGCGGAGCAGTCGTCAGCGCATCGCCATCGTTTTAATACAGCGTGAGTGGCTCTCATGTCTTACAGTCTCCTTACAGAAGTCTCATCTTTCACTTCAATGCCTCTCTATCGATTCCTGAAACTGGACTCCCGACCCGCCGCGCCCGAAGACGACATCCACCGGCATTGCGATCAGGTCGCCGACCGTATAAGGTTTTTCGTGCAACAGCCGGTTAAAGTCGCTCGCGGGTACCGGTTCGCTGTAGAAATAGCCTTGTACCGTGATGCAGCCATGCTCCTTCAGGAAAGCGGCCTGACTCCGGCTTTCCACGCCTTCGGCAATCACCTTCAGGCGCAGGCTATGCGCCATCGCGATGATCGCCGTCACGATCGCCGTCTGGTTCTCGTCGTGGTCGATGCCGTTCACGAAGGTGCGGTCGATCTTCAGCGCATCAATCGGAAATCGCTGCAAATAAGACAGGCTGGAATAACCTGTCCCGAAGTCGTCCAGCGACAACTGCACTCCGGTCGCGCTTAATTGCTTGAGCAACGAGACGTTCTCCTCGTTGTTTTGTACGAGCAGGCTTTCGGTAATCTCCAGTTCAAGCGCGTCGGGCGGCAGCCCGACCTCGCTCAACACCTGCATCACCGTCTCATGGAAACGCGGCTGGAAGAACTGCCGCGCCGAAAAATTGACGGCGATGCGCATGTCGGGCCGGCCATTGGCTCGCCAGCGCATGAGCTCGCTACACGCCTCCCGCAACACCCACAAGCCGATCGGAACGATCAGCCCGGATTCTTCCGCCACCGTGATGAATTCGCTGCAGGAGGTCGCTCGCATCCCCGGCCGGCGCCAACGCAATAATGCTTCGGCTGCAAAGA
>JBBWZW010000519.1:0-9695 GCA_039649305.1 Burkholderiales bacterium | reverse complement strand
GTTAGGTAGGGTCCTGTAAATGGCGGGTTGTGACCCGCCGTTTTCTATTCCGGCCACTGAAACATGCGGCCCTCCGCCCGCAAAATCCGCCGCTCCACCGGACCTGCTCCAGAAAGACCCGCACCCTCTCGCACCCTCTCGCACCAGTCTATATAGGCATGGATGATGCATCGCTATGCGCGAATAACCGTCGGTCCGAAGCCTTCAAGGACAGCTGGGACGGACTGACATCGACCCGTTCATCAGCGCTTTCCTGCGGCTGCGGTGGTCGCCGCAAGGCGTTTGCGCAGATGGTGACGTGCGCGCCGCGTTGTTCCGTCGCGCAAATTCGGCTCTGGAGATTTACATTCATGAAAACCGCATCGATCTTACTTATCGCTCTTGGTTTTGCGTCTTCCGGCGCGCTGGCGCAGGCGCACTCGAGCCCCGGCGCTACCGGCGGCGTGCAAAGCGATTCGCAGGCCGGGGAGCAGTCCCAGTACAGCATAGGCCCGTCGGGCGCGCAGCCTGGAACGCAGCAGTTGAACTCGGAGTCCGGACCGCCCGGCACCGGCACCCGCAGCCCGCAATCCGGTGCGCATTCAGGTATGCCTCCCCATCCGGCTTCCGGCACATCCGGTACCGAATCCGGCATGCCGGCGGCAAATCCCGATACGTCCGGAGCACAGCCGGGCATGCCGGCGCCCCCCGCGCAGGAGACCTCCGGAGCATCCGGAACGCAATCCGAGATGCCACCGCTGCCAGGCACCGATACTTCCGGTTCATCCGGTGCGCAAGCACAGCCGCAGCCGGGCGCCGCAATGCCGCCGATGGCAGGCATGCAGCCAAAGACCAAAGACGGTGTCACCTACGTCTGCGGCGGCGTCGGCGCGGAAGAGCGAACCCTGATGAAGCGGGAAGCGAAAAAACACGACATGCTGCTCACGTTTGCCGACACTAAGGGTGAACTGATGGCCGACGTTAACGTTGCCATCAAGGATGCGAAAGGAAACGCAGTCCTGGAAACCACTTGCGACGGCCCGATGATGCTGGTCGATTTGCCGAAAGGTGGCAAGTACAAGGTACATGCGGTGGCGAACGGCCATGCGATCGACCAAACGGTCACCGTTGCGAAGAAGCCGGGGAAGAAGGCCCAGGAGGTTGCATCCGTGGTGTTGTCATGGCCGACACGCGTCGCCAATCTCGAATCGGGTGAGACGGCTACTGCCACTGGCTCCAGTGGCACCGGCGGCATCAGCGGTGCTGGCGGTGGAAAAAAATAGGAGGAAAGACAGCGCCGGTGACGCGGAGCCGGGCGTCGGTCTCCCGCGTGAACCCAAACCACAAATAAGATGGGCCGATGCCTGTTACGGTCATCGGCCCGCTCAGGGGTGCAAGTACCTGAGGTGCTGCAGTTTTGCTTACTTGTTTTGCTGGTTTTGTGCGGCGCCCTGGACTTTCTCGCCGCCGCGCTCGACGTCCTTTCCAAAGCCCTTCATCGTGTTACAGGCAGTGAGGCCGACCGACACAACCAAAATACTCAATACCGAAATGATTTTCTTCATGATTTATTCCCTTTCTGTTCAAGAGTAGTAAAAAACTTTATTTTCATAGCTGCAGGACGACGGGTCAGTAGGCAACCCTGTGCAACGACGGGGCACCTCACTCACGTGCCTCACTCATGGACGCCTCCGGACGTCTATGGGCGAGGGCGAGTACGTTCGCGTTGCAAATAGCTGACTACTGATGATAGGAGTCTGCCAACCATGTCAACGTTCGCTTGATTGCGCAGCGTCAATGCTGTAAGTGCAGTACCGCTACTGACGACACTGCGGGCGATGCGGCGCGGGCCGATCGCGATCACTGCCGCCACTGCCGCCGCGCACAACAAAGGGTGCTCCTTTACCCAGACCACCGCCGGGTTATGCCTCGGTCCCGAGGTGTCGGCAAAGCTATGGCCGTAGTGGCCGTAAGAGGAAGAATGAAAATCACCCGCAGGTTGATCACCATGCAGGTAGGTGTCATGGCTTTGTCCGTCGGAAGTTTCCATCAGCATTCTCCGGTACCGTTCACGATTGGCTTGCATTCGAGCAAGTATGACTAGTCTTTCCGCTTCCAGAGATTGAAGGCTGCTCATAGGCTTTCCTTGATGACGTCTATATCTCTGCGCACTTCCGTCCGCAATGTCGTGCCGATAGAAGCGGGCGGGCGGAAATGTTTCATGCTAAGTCGCAGGCTGATTCCCGCGATCGCGCCATACAACAGGACCACAAACCAGGCGGCGAGCGCGCGGTAGTCGGAGTCCCAGAAACTTACGATAATCGCCAGCCCTAAAAACACCGTGGCAAGAAGACCAAATACCCCGGCTACTGCGTACCCCGCAATGCGCAGGAGCAGCTCGTTCTCGCGGATCTTCATCTCAACTTTTAACAGATCGAGATAGTCTCCGACCCGATCCAGCGCAATCATCGAGATCGTTTTCGATTTGTGCAGAGTGTGTAGGGCTGAGAGCATCGTAGCTTCCTCATAGGAATCAGTTATGCGCAATGTCTAACGGCGTTTGAATAGCATGCCGAGCAACAAGCCGGTACCGACTGCCACCGCCATGGATTGCATCGGTTTGTCCTTTACATATTCGGTCGTGGTTTCCACGCCGCGATTGAGTTGGCGGCTCGCTTCGCTGGCGATGCCTTTGGCCGCATAACGCAGCGAACTGAACTGGGCCATCAATCTGGTATGTGCCTGGGCGAGTTCATCATCGGACATGCTCGGCGCACGCGAGACCAGCGCGTCGAGGTCGCTTTTCAGGCTCGATAGTTCGCTGCGTAACGTGGCTGCCGATTTCTGTCCGGCACCTTTAGCCTCGTTGTAGCGGCCGGCCACAGCCGAGGACGCTTTTTCTGCCGATCCGTTGCCGGAGGTGCCAGATGAGTAATTGGTTTCCATGAATCGCTCCTTGTCGAGGTTATGTGAAGGTGAGTGCCGGACGCAGCGCGCGCCACTGAGTCATCGCCGCTTCTTCACCATGCTGAAAATGAAGGTTGCTGCAGCGATCACTATAAAAACCGGAAACAATATTTTTGCTATTTCAGTTGCACCGGTGGCGATCCCGGTGAACCCGAACAGCGCTGCGATCAGCGCGATCACAAAGAAAACGACAGCGTAGGGAAGCATCGGGCCTCCTTTTCCTGAGTTGGGCAATCAACCGCAGCAAATGACGTGCCACCTAGAAGTGAGTAACGGCGAGTTCATGTATAGTACCCATCGCGTGTAGGTGGTGCACTGTGACACGCCGTCCCGGAACGGCATATGCTGTCCGGACCGATAGTAGCCGCGAGCGACACGCGCCGTCGTTGGCTTCTTGAAATTTGTACAAACGGCTGCATCCGTTTCTTACATCTTGACTAAAGTTTGCACCCGGTCCGACCGTTATACAAGGGTCAGTTATGCAAGAGGCAGTATGTCCGTTTTAGGCGTTGAAGAAGCTCGCAACTACATCCATCAGTTGCTCAAGGTAATGCATCGGTCCGGAGGGTCGGATCTTTTCATCTCCGCGGATTTTCCGCCCAGCATAAAACTGCAGGGGGCGATGAAGGCATTGTCCCAGCAGCGCCTCACCGGCGAGGTCACGAAGAAGCTCGCGGTCGCGCTGATGAATGAAAAGCAGCGACTCGAATTCGAGAATGAACTGGAGTGCAATTTCGCGATATCGCTGCCCGACGTTTGCCGGTTTCGCGTGAACGTGTTCGTGCAGCAGCAGCAAACCGGCATGGTGATCCGCACTATCGCATCCGAGATCCCGAATCTGGAAAAACTCGAACTGCCCGCGATCCTGAAAGACGTCATCATGACCAAACGTGGGTTGGTGCTGGTGGTCGGCGGCACCGGCTCCGGCAAATCCACCACGCTGGCGGCGATGATCGATCACCGCAACGCCAACTCCGCCGGCCACATCATCACGGTGGAAGATCCGGTCGAATACGTCCACAAGAACAAATCCTGCCTGGTCACGCATCGCGAAGTTGGCGTCGACACGCATTCCTGGCATCACGCATTGAAGAACGCGCTGCGCCAGGCGCCCGACGTGATCCTGATCGGCGAAATTCGCGACACCGAAACCATGGAGCATGCGATCGCTTTCGCGGAAACCGGCCACCTCTGCCTCGGCACGCTGCACGCGAACAATGCGAACCAGACCCTCGATCGCATCATCAACTTCTTCCCCGAAGAGCGCCGTAACCAGTTGTTGATGGACTTGTCATCCAACTTGCGCGGCATTATTTCGCAGCGGTTGGTCCGCACGGAAGACGGCAAAGGGAGGAAGGCAGCGATCGAGGTACTCCTGAATACACCAACGATCAGCGAGATGATCCTGAAGGGCAATTTCCACGGCATCAAGGAAATCATGGCGAAGTCGCGCGAGCTGGGCATGCGCACCTTTGACCAGGCGCTGTTCGACCTGTACGACGCCGGGCATATCGGCTACGACGAGGCGATCCGGAATGCGGATTCGGCGAATGAACTGCGATTACAGATCAAGCTGAAGGCCGAGCGGGTCGGGCCAGGCTCCTCGGCAACCAGCGGATTCAACCTGGCGCTGCACGAGGACAAGCCTGTCGAAGTGCCGGAAAAGTAAGGCTGCCGTTATTATCTAATTGTTATTGCTGTTGCCGTTTCACAAACATATAACGTAATTGCAAGGTTACGGTGTTATAACGTTACAGGCCTTGCTCGATTGACATTTATCAATGTAAAGATTTGCGTGCATGGAAAACTGTGCACCAAGGGCGTGTAACTGATTGCAACATTGAACCCCTGCAAGCTTGATGTAATTACAATTCAACCGCTTCTCAACAACGACTCAACAAAAAAGAGGAAATCATGATCCAGAAAATTAAGCGTCTGTTTGTCTACTCCCTGCTCTCCGCATTCACATTCGTAGGCTTCACGCAAAGCGTCCAGGCAGCGATGATCGGCACGGAACAGATTGCTGCCGCAGGCGCCGCCGAGCAAAACCGCGCGAAAATCGCCGCTGCGCTTGATCGTCCCGACGTCACCGTGCAATTGGAAAAGATGGGCGTCGACAAGGTTGAGGCACAGGCTCGCGTTGCAGCGCTGACCGACGCCGAGGCAGCATCGATGGCTAAGCAGATTGATACCATGCCTGCCGGTGGTGACGTTCTCGGCGTGCTGCTGTTCATTTTCGTGTTGCTGCTGGTGACTGATATTCTCGGCCTGACCAAAGTCTTCCCGTTCACCCGATCCGGTCGTTAAATGACATTAGGCTTCAAGAACTCCCGGCAGTGGTTGCCGGGAGTTTTTTTTCTGCTGACCCTATTGCTGAGCGGATGCGCGACACAGACGCGCGCGCTGATGCAGCAAGCTCCCTCACACCTGCCGCCGCGTGCTGAACTCACGGCGACGCCATTCTTCGCGCAGGAACGTTATCAATGCGGTCCGGCGACGCTGGCGATGTCGCTGAATGCGGCCGGGATCAGCATTTCTCCGGAAGCACTGGTGCCACAAGTGTTCGTGCCCAAGCGCGAAGGCAGTTTTCAGCCCGAGATGCTCGCTGCCGGCCGCCGCAACGGCGCCTTCAGCATGACCATCCCGCCGCGGCTCGACGCTCTGCTGACCGAGGTTGCCGCCGGCAATCCGGTGGTAGTGCTGCAGAATTTAAGTCTCCCCATCTCTCCGCTCTGGCATTACGCGCTGGTGATCGGCTATGACCTCAACCGGGAGGAGATCATCCTGCGCTCCGGCACTACAGAGCGGCTGGCCATGCCGGTGTCAACCTTCGAGCACACCTGGAAACGCAGTGATTACTGGGCCATGGTGACGCTACCCGCGGGCCGCTTACCAGTCACGGCGGAGCAGGGCGCGACCGCTGATGCGCTGGTTGCATTCGAAAAGAATACTGCAGCACCGCAAGCGCGTAAGGCATACGAAGCGGCTTTGCAACGCTGGCCGGACAATCTTGTATTGCAGCTTGGGCATGGCAATACAGCTTATGCGTCGGGCGATCGTGCGGCTGCTGCGGAGGCGTTTCGCCGTGCTGCGGAGAAGCATCCGGATAGTGCGCCGGCGTTCAACAATCTTGCGACGGTTTTGTCGGAGCTTGGGCAGTTTGAGGAGGCGAAGCAGGCTGCGCAGAAGGCGCTAGCTTTGGGTGGGCCGTGGAAAGAGGCTTCAGCGGCGACGCTGCAGTCGATTGAAGCGGCGCAGCGGAAGGCGGGACGGTGACTTGCTCCACTCTCCCGCTTGCGGGAGAGTGGAGTCCCTACGCCGACTTCGCCTTCGCCTCGCCGTTCGGCAATCGCGACAAATAAGCCTCAAACGCCTCCAGCGTAAGAGGCCGTGCGAGCAGATACCCCTGCGCTTCATCACAAGCGGCATCCCGCAACAACTGCAAAGTCTCGTTGGTCTCCACGCCTTCCGCGACCACCGACAGATTCAGCGTGTGCGCAAGGTCGACGAAGGCCTTGATGAACTTGAAGCTGCTGATGCCATCATCCTGTTGAGTGACGAACGAACGGTCGAGCTTGAGCGTATCGAGCGGGAAACTGCGCAGATAGGCCAGCCCTGAGTAGCCTGTGCCAAAGTCATCGACGGACAGCAGAATCCCCAGCTTCTTCAATTCCTTCAACACGCCGGCGGACATTTCAATATCCTCGATCAGCGCACTTTCGGTCAGTTCGAGTTCAAGCAGTCGGGGCGGAAGGTCGGCTTTCTTCAGCGAATCGTCCACCTGTCCCAGGATATCCCGCGACTTGAGCTGCCGGGCCGACACGTTGACCGACACACAGAGCGAGCGGTTGTATTTGTCCATCAGCCGGCGCGCCTGCATGCAGGCTTCGTCCAGCACCCAGCGTCCGATCTGGTCGATCAGGCCTTTTTCCTCAGCTATCGGGATGAACTGCATGGGCGACACCTGGCCAAGCTGCGGGTGGTTCCAGCGTATCAGCGCTTCCATGCCGACGATCGCCATGGTCTTCAGGTGGATGCGCGGCTGGTAGTGGAGCTCGAACTGGTTGCGGTCGAGAGCGCGGCGCAATGAGTGCTCGAGCATCATGCGCGTTTTCGCTTCGAGGCTCATTTCCGCCTCGAAGAATCGATAAGTTTTCCGGCCCGCGGCCTTGGCGCGGTACATGGCCGTGTCGGCATTCTGGAACAGCACTTCCTTGGTGGTTCCGTCCTGCGGGAACATGCTGATGCCGATCGAAGCGCCGACGTAGACTTCCTGTCCCGCGATATCGACAGGCGCTGCAAACGCGGTGAACAATTTGTCGACTATCCTTTCGGCGGATTCGGATCCCTGCGAACAGTTTGCGACCACGACGAACTCGTCGCCGCCGAGACGCGCAACGATATCGCTGGGCCGCAGGTTTTTTTGCAGCCGCCGTCCGACTTCGCGCAACGCGATATCACCGGGCTCATGCCCCAACGAGTCATTCACTTCCTTGAAGCGATCGAGATCGATGAACATCACCGCAATTGAATCATTGCGCGGCGCCGACTCCAGCATTTGCTGCATCCGCTCATTGAGCATCGCGCGATTCGGCAGGCCGGTAAGCGCATCGTGGGTGGCCAGCCGTTCAAGCCGCCATTCGGCTTGTTTGCGTTCAGTGATGTCGGTCAGGAATGCCGTCAGCGACAAGCCGTTTCCCAGGTCGTCGCGCTTGATGACGGCGTTGACCAGCACATAAACGAGATGGCCGTGCTTGTGTTTGACGGCCACTTCCCTCGCATGAACGGCACTGACCCCGCCCGGTATAAACAACGCGTCATCCAACGGACATACCGGGAACAACTCATTGAGGCTGCGCCCGATCAGTTCTTCGCGCGTATAACCGGACATGTGGCAGAGCGCGGGATTGACCGCTACCAGCACACCTTGCGCATCGGACAGGATGTAACCCGCGGGCGTTAGTTCGATCAGTTCGCGGAAACGCTGTTCGCTGATCGCATATTCTGCAGCGCGTTCGATCAGTGCCTTGTTTTCCGCGGCGAGTTGCGCAAGCTTTTCGGCGACTTCGTGTAGGGAGACGGGGGCGGAGGGGGCAGGCGCGGAAGGGGTAACCATTATATTTTTGTAGCGGCTGCTAATCGCGATCAGGTAACGCAGCACTTTGAATTGGGATCGTCGGAGGATGAGATTGCCTCGACAGAATTGTATCCTGAATCAATAAAAAACGTCGACATGCAACCGGCCATTCCGTCAGTCGAAAAGCGCATGCATGGCGATACAGTGTTTGACTGACACGGCGCCGACTTACCTGCTGTCAGTTGCCATGTCGATGCAAAGCCGCGGCGGATCCTCAGGCTGCCGGGGTCGCTTGATGCGACTCAAACTGCCTTTGCGCGAAATGCCGAACACTTCAGGTGCGTATTTTCGACAAGTCTTGGTTCATCTTTACGGTGGACGTGCCGCGCGCGTTCCGGGAGAAGAGGAGAATCACCATGAAACATGTTCGCTTCGGCCCCGCGCTAGCTGCACCAGGCCTCGCCGCAATTGTCTCGGTGTGTGCGCTGCTCCCGTTCAGCCATGCATACGCGAGCGGCTTCGCTCTCAATGAAATGAGCGCTGGCGGTGTCGGTAATGCGCACGCCGGCGGCGCGGCGGCTGCTGAAGATCCCGGCACCATCTACTACAATCCCGCAGGTCTCACGATGATGGCCGGGCGCCAGTTCATGGCGGTGGGATCGTTAATCGGAACCTCCACAAAATTCGATAACCGGCGCTCGGTGTCCGCGACCGGGATGCCACTGAGTGGCGGCAACGGCGGCGATGCCGGTGACTGGGCGTTGGTGCCGGCGCTGTATTACGCTATGGATGTCGACCCGAGGCTACGCTTCGGTATCGGCCTGCAGGCGCCATGGGGCCTGAAGACCGAATACGACGCGAACTGGGTGGGTCGCTACCAGGCATTGAAATCGGAACTGGTCAGCGTGAATATCAATCCGGCGCTCGCGTACCGGTACAACGACCAACTGTCCCTCGGCGCCGGAGTGAGCGCGCAGTATGTCGATGTCGAGCTGACGCGTGCGATTGATTTCGGCAGCGTATGCGCCGTTGCGATTGGACCGGTTCCATGCGCGGCCAGTGGCTTCAGGCCGCAGGCGAGGGATGGCAAGGTGAAGGTGGACGGCACCGACTGGGGCTTCGGTTTTAATCTTGGCGTGCTCTACGCGCCGAACGCGAAGAGCCGGATCGGCGTCGCGTATCGCTCGAAGATCCGTCACAAAATTACCGGCGACGCCAGCTTTGATAAACCCGCCGGCTTGCCAGGCCCGCTCGCCGCTTCGCGCACTTTTTCCAATACCGGCGCCAGGGCCGATGTCGATTTGCCGGAATCGATCAACGTCAGCGGCTATGTCGAAATCGACCCGCGCTGGTCCCTGATGGCCGACGTCAACTGGATGCGCTGGAGCCGCTTCGAGGAACTGCGCGTGCGCTTCGACAACGGCGCACCCGACAACGTCACCGTGGAAAACTGGCGCAACACGACGCGCGTTTCGATCGCGGCCAACTACCGCTACAACGACGTTTGGAAAGTTCGGGGCGGCATCGCCTACGATCCTACGCCTGTGAGGGACGGGTTCCGCACGCCGCGCATTCCCGACGACGACCGGACATGGCTCGCCTTCGGCGCGCAATACAGGGCGTCAAGGAATGGGATCTGGGACTTCGGCTACGCCCACCTGTTCGTCAGCGA
>JBBWZW010000447.1:0-4151 GCA_039649305.1 Burkholderiales bacterium | reverse complement strand
CGGCAGGTGCTGAAACCGGCAGGCATCGACACCGCGCGCCGCACCACCGAATTGACGGTGGCAATGCTGCAGCTGGTTGCCAGCCGCCGGGGAATCGCCACTCTGCCCGTCTGGGCGGCGCAAAATTACCTAAATAGGGATTATGTGCTGGCGAAGAAAATTACCCTGGAAGGCCTGACCGGACGCCTGTATGCAGCATGCCTGCCTGAAGTATCAGGCAAGCCCTATCTCACTGATTTCGTCGTCAGTACGCGGGAAAGTTGTTATTTGAACCTGGACAGTATCGAATTGCTATAAGGCGCCGCGCAGGAATAAGTTGGTCAATTTTGCCGGCCGTAGCGGGCGCGTGTCAGAGAGCCTGTTCTTCTTTTTTCGTGCGAACGTGTTGCTCGTCGTCGCCATAGCTCGCTATGGCTCCTCCTCACGCCTTGCACCGCATCCCGCGACGGCCGACAAATTGCCCAACTTATCCCTGCGCGGTGCCTAAGTCAGAGCTTTTCACTCGCCACCAGCACCCCGTCCGCGCCCCGGGGAAAAGTTATGCCGCCTGCGCCTTTACCGCGTTGCGCGCATTTTTAGTCCCGACACTCATGGCGGTCAGGATCGCCATCATCTGGAACGAACCGATGCCGATGAACAGCCAGGAAGGATGGCCCGCGTCCATTACGGTGCCGAACAGGATCGGTGCAATCGCCATGCCTACATCAAGACCGGAATAGACGACACCGTAGACGCGGCCGGTCGCATTTTTCGGCGCCGCGGCGCGTATCAGCAAGTCGCGCGACGGTCCGGCGAGGCCCGAGCAAAAACCGATAGACGCCATCAGTATTATCGTCAGCATCGACGGCACGATTGCGGCTGCGGTGAGCCACGCCATCACTCCCGCGGCCGCAAGCGCCAGTGCAATCGTGCGCTCGTGACGGGTCGTCTTCGCGGCAAGAAAACCGCCGCACACCATGCCTGCTGCGGAGGCCAGCATGTAGGCGGTAAAACAGGTGGTTGCCCATGCCAACGAAATATCGTACAGCGAGCCCAGCGCCGGAATCGAGAAGTTCTGGATCCCGCTCCCGGCCATGGCGGTGATCAGAAAGAAAACCATGCACATCCAGACTGCCGGCACACGCAGGAAGGCGAGGACATGCCCTTGCTCTTTCTTGGCGGGAGCCACTGCCGCTTTCACCTCCTCGGTATCGAGCAGGTCACGGTAGGTGAACAGGACCGCAAGGATGGCGAGTGGAACCAGGCCTGCGGCGAACAATGCGGTACGCCATCCGAATAGCCCGGCAATGGTGCCGAGGAAGACCGGCGCCGCCGCCCATCCGAGATTGCCCGAGATGCCGTGCGCCGAGAACGCATGGCTGAGGCGCGACGCCGACACCCGCTTGTTCAACAGCGTAAAGTCTGCCGGGTGGAACACGCTATTGCCCAACCCGGCAAGCATGGCGCCCGCCATCAACATTGCATAATTTTGCGCCTGCGACAGCAGCAGCGCCGCCAGGCCCAGCAGGCCGAGGCCGGCGAACAGCACGTTACGCCCGCCGATGCGATCCACCACAAAGCCGGCCACGGTCTGGGACACGCTCGAAACGACGAAAAACACCGACACTATCAGGCCGAGTTCCGCATATGACAGGTTGAATGCGACCTTCAGCCACGGAAACAACGGCGCCAGCAGCAACTGGAAGAAATGCGAGATACCGTGCGCGACGCATACCATGCCTATCACCTGGGCGTCCTGGCGGATTGATGGTGCTGCAGTACTCATTGCGTTCTCTTTACTGGATGTAATGAGAGCAGTGTAAGCAAAAAACACCCGTCTGTTTTAAGATAGAAAGACAATCTTTATCGAATTTCTGACATGCCCGTAAAACCTGTGACCCATACCAGGCTTCAATGGCGCGGCCGGGAGCCTACTCCAGACCGCCCCGTGCGGATGGTTGCGCGCGATCTCGAAGCATCGGAACTGCTGGCAGCCCACGCGCATGCGTGGGGACAGGTCACTTACGCGCTGGATGGCGTGGTACGGGTAACGGTCGGGAACAGTACCTGGATCGTGCCGCCGATGCGAGCCATCTGGATCCCGGCCAATGTGACGCATGAAGTGGCCACGCTGGAGAAAGCGCGCCTGCGCGCGGTGTTTGTACATCACGAGGTATGCCTGTTCGAAGCAGGGCAATGCGCGGTGCTCGACGTATCGACGCTACTGCGCGAATTGATCGTCGCCCTGTCGCAGGTGAATGCGGGCGAGCCGCGCGAGCGCATGCTGTCGGTACTCTTCCTCGACGAGCTCGCGCGTTCGGCGACATTGCCGATTCGTGTGGCGCTGCCGAGCGACAAGCGATTGAAAGCCCTGTGCGAAACCCTGATCGCCGACCCGGCATCGCCGCTGACGCTGGATGATTGGGCGCAGCGTGCCGGTGCGTCGGGCCGGACTCTGGCCCGTCTGTTCGAGCGCGAACTAGGAATGAGTTTCGGTCAGTGGCGGCAACAGGTGCGGCTGGCGCATGCCGCCGGACTGATCGCGCGCGGCCTGCCCTTGTCGCGGGTAGCGGCGGAGCTCGGCTATGCGAGCCAGTCAGCCTTTTCCGCGATGTTCAAGAAAACCTTCGGGCAATCGCCGTCGGCTTTCTTCGCTCAAAAATAGGACGCAGGGTGCGCCGTGCGCACCGCGTAGTTCCAGTGCGCAGGGCGCACCCTACATCCGCTCATCAGCCTTTTTCAAACGCGATGTGCCCATTCGTCACGGTAACAAGGATCGTATCCCGCGGCCCGAACTTGCCTTCAAGGATAAGCTTCGACAACGGGTTCTCGATCTCCTGCTGAATAGCCCGCTTCAACGGACGCGCGCCATACACCGGATCGAAACCAGCCTCCGCGATCTTCTGCAAGGCGCTTTCCTCGATCTTCAGGCGCATCTCCATCTTCGCCAGGCGTTTCTCCAGGACCTGCAACTGGATCCGTGCGATCTGGCCGATGTGTTTTTCATCCAGTGCATGGAACACCACGATCTCGTCGACCCGGTTGATGAACTCCGGACGGAAATGCGTTCTGACCTCGGCCATGACAGCCAGCTTGACCAGAGCCGGGTCGCTGTCATCCATCGACTGGATCTTGTGCGAGCCGAGGTTGGAAGTCATCACGATGACCGTATTCCTGAAGGACACCGTGCGCCCCTGCCCATCGGTCAAGCGGCCATCGTCCAGCACCTGCAGCAGCACGTTGAACACGTCGTGATGCGCCTTTTCGATTTCGTCGAGCAGGATCACGCTGTACGGGTGGCGCCGCACCGCTTCCGTCAGGTAGCCGCCTTCCTCGTAGCCCACATAGCCCGGAGGCGCGCCTATCAGACGGGCCACCGAATGCTTCTCCATGAATTCGCTCATGTCGATCCGGATCAGTGACTCCGTTGTATCGAACAGGAACTCCGCCAGAGCCTTGCACAGCTCCGTTTTACCGACACCTGTCGGACCGAGGAACATGAACGAACCGTAAGGACGGTTCGGATCGCCCAACCCCGCGCGTGAACGCCGGATCGCATCCGATACCGCGCGTATCGCCTCATCCTGGCCGATGACGCGCCTGTGCAACTCGTCTTCCATGTGCAACAGTTTTTCGCGTTCGCCCTGCATCATCTTCGAAACAGGAATGCCGGTAGCGCGCGACACCACCTCGGCAATCTCTTCGGCGCCGACCTGGGTACGCAACAGCTTGAACTTGACCGGTTTCGCCGCGCCCTGCTCGGCCTCCTCCTTATCAGCCTGGTTGAGCTGAGCTTCCAGTTGCGGCAGTTTCCCGTACTGCAGCTCGGACATTTTTTGCCAGTCGCCCTTGCGCCTGGCCTCTTCCATCTCCTGGCGGATTTTTTCGATTTCTTCCTTGATGTGCTTGGTGCCTTGCACCGCCGCTTTCTCGGCTTTCCACTCTTCTTCGAGGTCGGCCAGTTCGCGCTCGAGCTTCTGGATCTCTTCCTCGATCAGGGCCATGCGCCGCTGTGAAGCTTCGTCCTTCTCCTTCCTGACGGCTTCACGCTCGATCTTCAGCTGGATCAGGCGACGGTCGAGACGGTCCAGCACTTCCGGCTTGGAATCGATCTCGATCTTGATTTTCGCCGCGGCCTCGTCGATCAGGTCGATCGCCTTGTCGGGCAGGAA
>JBBWZW010000430.1:0-6415 GCA_039649305.1 Burkholderiales bacterium | reverse complement strand
GCGCTGAGGCGGTTGATTCTTTGAGATAGTGGGTACAGATAACGTATGGCCGGATGCCATTTTGGCAGACGGTGCGCTGGGGATAACTCCCTTTGGCGGCGCGGCGTGATCGACGGATCCGGTTGATACTTCTAGAGGCCGGATGTGCGAGGCGTCATGCGATTGTATCGACTGTGGCAGCGCCTCAGCCCTGGAAAGGGCAGGGGAGGGTGCCCGTGTATCGGCCGAGTCAATCAACCCCAGCAGGACGGCTGCCATAGGCGTCAGCCGGATGCGGGCGACACTAAAGCGGCCGTTGCGGCTTTTGCGGTCTTGTTCGAGCACCTCGATTAACTGGCGCTGTTGCAGCGTCGCCAAGTGCCGGTATATGGTTCGCTCGGATGCGCCAACGCGCGCGGCGATCGTCGCCTTGTGGGCAAAGATGGTGTCGAACGGCCGGTCCTGGGGGATGAATCGGCATAGCTCGGCAAGGGTGTCTTTGACGCCGCGCTGTAGCCCGCCCAAATGCTTGGCATTATCAAATGCGCGCAGGATGCGGTTGGGCAGATTCTTGCGTTTCGCAGGGACGAGTTCGCTCCCGGCGGTTTCATGAAGGCTCATGAATGCTCCGTAAGTGCAAAAAGGTGACAACACCCCTTGCACCCCGGCTTGCTTCGCACTAGAATCGGATTGTCTATGTTCGATTCGTTGTACTCGGTTTTGGCCGGGGCAACTTGCACAAAAGCCCGGTTCCCGCCGGGCTTTTTGCATTTCAAGGGTCTGAAAAAACTAGTCGATTAAATCGTCATCGCTGTCCTTGTGGTTTCAATTTTCCATAAGTTATTGATTCCATAGGAATCTCAAGTTGAGATTCCTATTTGTGGCCTTGCGCGAACCGGTCCAACACCTCTTTGATCGCCGTTTCCACTGCCAGACGCTCCTCTTCGCTGCGGAAGTCGAGCCGCAGCGTTTGCTTGGTGCCGACCATCTTGCAATACACCGCCTTGCCCGCGCGGATCGTTACCGGCTCAGCCCGCGCAACTGCCACCTGTGCGGGTTTGCCCATCTTGGCGAGACGTACGCCAGCTTCCTGGCTGACTTTCCCCTCGACAATCGCCTTGACGGCGTCGACCACGGCCGCCGCTTTGCCATCTTTGCTCAGCGCCGCCAATGCCATCGCGGCAGCGCCGCCAATCTTGTCCGGTGCCTGTTCAATCAGGGCAAGCGCTTCGTCCGGCAGGTTGCCGAACGATAACCAACGCGAAACGGATTTCTCCGCTGCGCCCGATTCAGTGGCAACCTCTTTTTGACTTTTGCCTGTAAGCAATATCAGGCGCTTGAAGCCGAGATATTTTTCATAGTCCGACAAGTCGGACTGGAACAGGTTGGCGTACAGCGCGCTGGTCTCGGTGACGTAGTCGGTTGCATCATCGAGCACAATGGCGAGGATCCGGTCACGCCCGAGCTGGCGATACACCGCAACGCGGTTATGACCGGAAATGATTTCGTAGCCGCCGCGCGGGCGTGTGCGCACGGTGATCGCCTGGACCAGCGGATTGTTGCGCAGGTTTTCTCGAAGCTCGTCGAATTGCTCGGGCGCCAGGCGCCGCCGCCGGCCTTCGACTTCATGCAATTCAGATAATGGCAGCTCTGAGTGCGGCGCCTTCTTTTCCGCTTCACGCAGCTTTTCGCGCAGCTCGTCGATCTCCCGCTCTTTCTCGGCAAGGAAGGGCAGGGACGACATTAACTGGCCCGGCGCAGTCTTCGCGACGCGTGTTTCGGCCGGATCTTTGTCGGGGCGCGGCGTGGTGCCGATATTGGCGGATTTCGCCGCGAGTCGGTCCTTCATGCTCATGTTGGCTCTTTCTTCGCGTTCCAGAGGGCGATCAGCTCCTGATCAATAATCTGGGCGAGCCGGTCATATGCCTCGCGTGCCCGCTGATAGGTTTTCAGGCTGCCGTCGTACTTCGAAATGTCATATACGGTGCCGAATTCGGCTGCGGCGCTTTGCGTCACGGTGGTCGTCGGGATTTCGATCGGCAGGACCAGGCCGCCATAGGTCTTGGTGATCCATTCGCGCACCACGTGGGTGGCGGCCTGGCTCTGGTCGACCTTGGCCAGTAACACATGGATGAAATCGAAACTCTTGTTCAGTTCCGGCGCGACCTGCTTCATGCTGCTCGACAGGTCGGAAAACAGATTCCAGAACTGGGTCGACGACGCATAGTCCAGCGCGCTGGGTGGGGTAGGGACGATCAAGCCGTCGGCGGCCATGAAGGCGTTGATGGTCATGTACGACAGGGCAGGGGGCGTGTCGATGATTACCGCATCGTATTTGTCGAGCAGGGACTCCATGCCTTTGTTCAAGACATTCCAGAACTGGAACTTGCTGTCTTTGGATTGCTTGAAAGGCAGGTAAAACTCGGCGCCGAACAGCGCCGCACTGGCGGGGATCAGATCGATGCCATCCCAATAGGTCGATTGCACCGCGTAGTCCAGCGTCTGTTCGTCACCATAGATCAAGGGCAACGCCGTCTGCTCGTCCTTGACTTCACTGTCGGCCAGGATTCCGCATAGCGCGGTCAGCGAGGCTTGCGGATCGAGATCCAGTATCAGGACGCGCCGCCCGAATAGCGATAGGCCTTGCGCGAGCGTCATTGCCGTGGTGGTCTTGCTGACGCCACCCTTGAAGTTGCCGATGGCGATTTTCCTGCCCTTCGCGCCGGTCGGGCGCTTGGCGAATGGGGCAATCTTGTCGATCCACTCGCGCGCTTCGGCCAGCGTGAACTCGCGGCTGTTGCCCTTGCCGTGCAGGGTACCGGCCGGCAGGTCCATGTCGCTGCGTGCGGACAGATAGTAGTTCGCGCGCTGTCGGTCGATCCGGCATAATGCGGCCACCTGGGTGGTCGTATAGACCGGTGGATTTTTTCTGGGATGCGGCGCGAGCATGCTTTCGCGGACTTCCACGAGCATCTCGCTGGCGCGTTCGGCGATGCCGGTAATCGCTTCCAGCGGCACCCGGTTCACCACGCGGGACGGCTCGGGCAGGATCGAAACGATCGGCTGTGGCTGCTTTACTTTTGTTGCTGTCATACGCGTCTGTCCCATAGTGACAAGTTCGACACTGACTGATGTAGTCGACACTTATCCATAAAATTCTCTACTGAGTGTCTAGTTCGCGGTAGGTTAACGAGTAAACAACCAATTTGCAAGTTAACAATCACTTCGATCCAACCTTTGTGGCTACGCAGCACGGCGTGGGGCGCGTCTGCCGCCGCACCAGCAAATTCCGCCGTTTCGAACGCCAGATCACGTGTCCGCCAGGGCATCAGGTCTCCGCGCGCTGACACAGCATCCATACCCGAAGACGGCGCAGTGCGAAAGGTGAGCGTCTACAGGGACAAAAAAGGGGCGAGGCCGGAAAACGGCGGCTACTGAGGCGTATATGCGGCGTCAGGACCGTCGAGCGTACGCGCGAGCAGGGACGAGCGACCAAGCGTCCGAAAAATCCGCGCACGGCGCGTCTTCGCGGTGCAAAAGGTGAGGGTCCACAGGGATCAGGGTACGGGTGAGCTTTTACAGGGATCCCCTCCCTGTAAAAGCTCACCCGTTAGCGCTGCTTCTCCCCTGTTGAGCGCATCGTGCTTCTCGCGACCCAAAGGTGAGCTTCAACAGGGATTGCCAAGTCGATCATGAAAATGACGGGCAACCACGCGGCAGATACCAGAGCCGGGTACCCGCATCCCAATATTCCACGTACGGCAGCCACGTCGCTGCCAGCGCCTCGCGTGAATAGGAATGCGAGGCTGTTGACTCCCGAGCCGGCGTAAAGGTGAGACTGTACGGGGATAGGCAATAGGTGAGCTTCCACAGGGAGCTGGTCCCCGTAGAAACTCACCATTAGTTCTTGCTCAGCGCGTCATCGATAAGCTCGGCCGCCTAAGGCACGCCGCCCTTCGGCGGAAAGACCCACCTCGGGGTCGCTTAAAGGAAACGTTTTACACCAAAATGGCCTTTGCTCCCTGCTGCGACTCACCTTTCCGCAATAAGTTGAACAAAGGTGAGTTTCTACGGGGGGGCAGCAAGTTTAAATGCGTGTCGTATGCAACGTAACGTGTCGCTTACGGGCTGACGCACGTTCTGAATGACCGCGGCTTTTGTACGTATTACTTTTCACAACGCCCGTCGCCTGCTTGAGAAATTGAAAGTAAACACCTTAAAACATTGTAAACCTTGAATTCGGGAAAACCCAGCACGGGTAAGGCGTTGCGGCCGCTATAGTGAGACTCTACAGGGAGGAGGGTGAGACTCTACAGGGATACAGGTGAGGGGATACGGGGTGCTTCCCGATTTTGGGTGAGCGCCTACGGGCACCTTGGTGAGTGGATACGGGCATTCTGCGGCAGCTCTTGGGTGAGGCTCTACAGGGACCAAAGGGTGAATTTAACCGCGCGACGCGTCGTCGATGGACCGTAACGGTGATTGCTTTACGATCACTTTTCGGGCACCATTTCAAAGGTGAGCAAAACGAGGCAACCGTTCCTCACCTTTCATTATCATGAGCGACGCTAAAAAATCCGGCAGGGCCGCGGCCCCGGTCAGCACCGAGCTGAAGGAATTCCGCAAGACGAACGAAGCAATCGGGCTGCGCGTTTCCGAAGGCCGGCTCTCGCTATTGTCGCGCAAGATTTTCAATGTCATGGTCTACCATGCGCAGCGCATTCGCAAGAAGGGCGAGAATGCGCCGATCGATTCGGAGGTCGCCAAAAACTACTATTGGATTCCGCTTGCCGAGTTGGCGCGCGATGCCGCGTATGACAGCCGGGACACCGCGCTGTTCAAGGAACAGGTGCAGGAACTGCAGAACATCCGCATCTATTCAGAAGATGCGATCCAGTGGACCAGCGAACGCCTGGTGTCTTCCGTGAAGCTGGTGAACCCCCGCGGGCTGAAGAAGCAGGGGGGGATGTTGTGGTTTGGTTTCGCGTTTCCACCAGAGGTGGAAAGCATGGTGATGGCGCCGGGTTCCTACACCAAGCTGTCGGTGTACTACCAGGCGTTGCTGCGCAGCGGCGCGAGCCTGGCACTGTACGAGATTTGCCGGCGCTATGCGAGCAATCCATCCAAGGTCACCAATCGCGCGGAGTGGAGCTGGTGGTATGGCGCGCTGACCGGCAATCCAGTCGGTGAGGTGCTGCCGGAATATAAGTATTTCAAGCGCGATGTGATCAAGTATGCGATCACCGAGATAAATATGGTGACCGACATTAACGTCGAGCTGATCGAACACAAACAGGGCAGGCGGGTAGCCAGCCTTCAGTTCCGGGTGACGCCGGCCCGGCAGGAACTGCTGGCGCTGTCGGCGCCGCCGATTATCGATGGCGAGCTGGTGCAGCGCATGATGGCGTTGGGGATCTCGCAGGAAGACGCGTGCAATTTGCTGGTGACGATGGAAGACGGCAAGCTCAGGGCCACCCTGGATCTGACCGAGAACCGGATGAAGAACCCGAAGGCGGCGAAGATCGGTTCTCCCGCCGGCTATTTCAAGCAAGCGCTGCGCGATGGCTACGCTTCCAACACCGAGGTCGCGAAGAAGACGCTTCAGAAGATCGAAAAAAAGCCGAGCGTGGAAGCGTCAGTAGAGGTAATCAGGGAGCGCTACTTTGTCGCGCGCGCGAAGGATGCGCTTTCGATGTATCAGGAACTCGACCCGGACGTGCGCGATGAGTGGCTTATCCGCTTCAGGGAAAGCGACAGCGCCAAAGGCATCAACCTTGCGCGCGGCCTTGGCACCGCCAGCGCGAGAACCGCCTTCAGTATGTGGTTTGCCGGGCAGCAGTGGCCGGACCCGACCGACTCGGACCTGCTTCGTTTTGCCGCGGTCGGCGCCACGCACGGTAACTAGTGGGTCACTTGGCAACGAAATGCACATAGAAGCGTGTCTTTTTGCGGGGGCGGCGAGCCGCCTGCGTCGTTGCCATTCTTGCAGGGCGCGGGGCCGCCGCGGCCTGGCCTGACCAAAAATCCATCACCTTTATTTGCGCATTGCGCCCATTGCATCTGCGTCGGCACAGATTTTCGCTGCATGGACCTTTCCCGGTCCCGCTGATCGTGTCTTCTTCCGGCCCATTGCATACCCTTGTAACGTTGTCAGTAGCGCGACCGACCGTCCTGGTGAACGGCGCCGTCGATCGGGGTTCTTGCAACCGATGAGTGTTGATATAAATCCCATAGTTCCATCCCGACGCGCGTTGTAGAAAGGGCAATCAGGCGAAGCCGCGGTCATCGTGTGGAACTTTGCGCCCGGTCGCGCCACCCATGGACAGCAAATCGCTGCAGTTCATTCCGGAGGAAACGTGAACACAACCAGTGCTATTGATGCGAAAAGCGGACTCGCGTCGGCGGGCACGGGCAAAGGCAATGACGTCACGTTTGA
>JBBWZW010000427.1:0-38750 GCA_039649305.1 Burkholderiales bacterium | reverse complement strand
TGACAGGGCGGGAATTCGCTTGCATGACTTTTCAAATGCGGTGGTGCGGGCTACGCCGCTGTAGCGGGCCTCGTTAAATGGGCGTCATCATGCCACACGCAGGAACGGTAAAGGATTCCTTGTTGCGTGCAACTATTTCCGGGTCATGAATGCGGAAGCGGCAGAAATGGCTGGGATGCGGGAGGGCGGGACGAAGCGCAAACAGAGTATTCGGTTGTCGGTTCCGGCTCGCCTGTCGAAGGAGGCGGCGGATACCTGCTGCGGACGCCTGCAGTGAAAGAAGGCGGATGAGGTAGGGGAAACATGGCCCTTGCGTTTGCACGCAAGGGCCTACAACGACTTAGTGAAGAACCATCGGCTGACGCATGAGCTCGTCATATTTGCCGAGGAAGTCGTCGATTTCTTCGACGCTCGGTTCCGTCGCGATCAGGTTCTCTACTTCTTCGCGGAAGGATCTGGCCAACGCGCCACCGATGAAAATTTCGCGTTTGCCGGATTTATCCATGATCTCGTAGCCGCCGAAGCGAAGGGCCTCCCGGCCGTCGTCGGCCCCGAATTCCACTACGCTATATTGCTCGCTGTTGTAGATCAAGTTCATGTCGCGCTCCTTGTGCTACGGATTGATTGCTGTATGCCCTACTTCACTAATGCAAAAATGGGGCCAACTTAAACGCTTTCAAGCTGTGACAGGAAACAAACACTTGCGCAAACGCATGCAGCAACTTCGTCTTGAGGAAAACGCGTCAAACGTCGACGTCTTTAGTGAGCACAAGCAATTTATCGTACGGCGGCTGCTGCAGAAAGCGCCGAGTCTCCTCGAGATGAGTCGTCGATGCAAGACTGATGAACAAGCGCGCCGGAGGGCGGCGCAGGATGCGGTTAAGTGTCACACGCATGGTCAGGTTGCCGGTGCAACAGGGACAACCAGGGGCGATACGTGCAATATGTACATTCTTCAGGTCAGCAATGCCATCCAGCGCTGTAGTTCCGTCTGGCAAACCCTCAAGAATCAGCGCGGTCAGACTGTCCGCGTCGAGGGCGCCGGCGATTGCGGCTTCGCGCAGGGAAGCGCGGGCGCCAATGACCAATGTGGTGAGGGTCACCCCTTCTTTGCTACCTTGCCCGGTTCTACGCCCAATTGCTTGAGCTTTCTGTACAGATGGGTGCGTTCGAGTCCGGTTCTTTCAGCGACGCGCGTCATGCTGCCGCCTTCACGCACCAGGTGGTGTTCGAAATAGGCGCGCTCGAAGGCGTCGCGCGCTTCGCGCAGCGGCAGGTCAAACGACATGCCGAAGAAATGTCCGTCGGATACGGCCGCTGTCGCCTGCATCACCGGTTGTTGCGCCAGCGCAGTTGGCGACGCGGCGGAAAAAGTGGCGACCGGTGTGCTCGGTTCTTCAATGGACACCGGGACCGGGCGCGCCTGGTAAAGCGCCGGCCGGGCCGGTTCGTGCGTTCGTGACAAGCCTTGCTGCACGGCCTTCAGGAGCTTTTGCAGCGCAATCGGTTTTTCGAGGAAATTGAGCGCGCCGATTCGGGTGGCCTCGACCGCGGTGTCGATCGTCGCGTGACCGGACATCATGATGACCGGCATCGTGAGTAATCCGTCACGCTGCCATTCCTTCAATAGCGTCACGCCGTCAGTGTCTGGCATCCAGATGTCGAGCAGAACCAGGTCGGGCGTGCCGGCGGCGCGTTGTTCCCGCGCCTGTTGCGCGTTCTCCGCCGTCGTTACGACATGACCCTCGTCGCCCAGAATTTCCGAGAGCAACTCGCGTATGCCCATCTCATCATCGACTACTAGGATATTTGCCATATGCTTGCCTTGTTCGCTTCTATTGTCGCTTAATATTGAACCCGCCGTGAAGCAAGATAATTGTAAATCACTGTGTCAGCGGCCAACCGGGGAATGGCCCCGGTCATAGTTTGTATCCCTGTCAGCCCTATGCCACTGTAGCGCGTACGGAAAAGCGATGCATGCAGGACTGCGGTAAATATTTCAATCCGGTGCTAACTTTAACAGCAAAATTGCCACCTTTGCACCGTCTTCGTCCGGACGGTTCTGGATGTCGATGCGGCCGCCGTGCTCGTCGATGATTTTCTTGACCATCGCAAGGCCCAGGCCGGTGCCCCTTGCCTTCAAGGTCACATAGGGTTCAAACGCGCGGGACATGACTTTAGCTGCAAATCCCGGGCCGTTGTCCATGATGGACAGGCGTACCGCCGTACGTTTGCCACCATCCGAATCCTGATAGCGGATCGCTTCCGTTATCACATCGATGCGTGGCGCATAGTCTTGTCCGGCGCGATCGGCAACTGCATCTTGCGCGTTTTGCAAGAGATTGTGGATGACCTGCCGCAATTGTGTGGCGTCGCCCATCACCTGCGGCAACGACGGCGCCAGTGTGGGATGAATGATGTCGCGTTCGTCGCCGCCGACGTACAGGTGCAGTATCTCTTCTATGAGCGCATTCAGGTTCAGCGGGGTGAGCACCGCGGGCGGCGTTTTGGCATAGTCGCGGAAATCGTCCACCATGCGCTTCATTGCCGAGACCTGGTTCACAATCGTGGTTGTGCCCTTGGTCAGCATCGCTGCCTCTTGCGGCCCCAGTTTGTCTTCCAGCTTCATTTGCAGGCGCTCCGCAGACAGCTGGATCGGGGTCAGCGGGTTCTTGATTTCATGCGCCAGGCGGCGCGCGACTTCGCCCCAGGCGATCGAGCGCTGCGCCGAAATCACATCTGAAATATCGTCGAACACAACTACATAGCCGGTGCCGCTTTGCACCGGCAGGTGCGAACCGCGTGCAAACAGCGTAATTCCATGTCCGCCATCGGCGTCGGGCTTCCCGGCATCCAACGGCGGAACTTCAATCTGCTGTTGCCAATGGCGACCGTCCGCACCGGCGCCGTCAGCTGCCGATTGCGCGCTCTGCTCCGAGAATCCCTTGGTGACGGCGTCGGCCAGCGACTGCAAGCCCTCGATAGACGACAGCGGCTTGCCGATATGCTGATCGAAGTCGCGCAGCAGGATGCGTTCGACGGATTCATTACAGGTCACCAGCTTGAACTGAGCGTCAAGCACCATCACGCCGGCCGACATGTTCGCCAGTACCGATTCGAGATAGGCTTTTGCGTTTTCCAGTGCTGCACGGTTTTTCTCGACCGATGCGCGCGCTTCGGACAGCTGCCGCGTCATGGTATTGAAGGATTGCGTCAGCGTACCCAGTTCATCCGCGGTGGTGACAATCGGCCGCGGCGACAGGTCGCCTTCGGCGACCGCCTTGGTGCCTTCCGCCAGCAGTAACAAGGGTCTGGCCAGGTCGCCGGCGATCAGGAACGCGGCCGTGATGGCTCCGAAGATCGCCAGCAGCAGGGTCAGGGTGAGCGTTACGATGTAAATCTTGCGCAGTCCGGTACGCGCCAGCGAACGCTGCTGGTATTCGCTGTAAGCGGCCCGTAATGCCTCTGCATTTGTTGCCAGGTGGGGGGGCACCGGCTGCAAGAGTTGCAGGTAGCGCACTTCATTCTGCAGCGTCAGCGCATTGCTCGATGCAGGAATCATCACCACCACCCGCAGGCGCAATCCGCCCGTGCCGGCCGCGCTCGGGTTGCCCACTTGAGATGCCCCGGTGCTGGCGGCCGCGTTGGATGAGGCGCTTTCCTGGAATTCGTTGCCACCTTCGATCACTGAGAAAGCACGTGTCATGCGCGCCTGGCGCATCATCGTCGCGGTTGGCAGTTCCGGCACCAGCGTTCCGATCTGGCCGCCGGCGGAGCCCACGACCTGGCCGCTGGCCGTGACGATGGTTGCCTCCTGTACCTGCCTTGAATCGCGCAGGCGTGAAAGGTGCGTAATCTGTGATGAATCCGACATTTCGGACAGTTCAAGCGCCATGCCGCGGGCTTGCGACGCGAGGTCAGCGAGCGAACCGTCCAGCAAGGTGCGTCCCAGCGTCAAGCCTGATTCCAGCGCGGATTCGACCCGAATGTCGAACCATGACTCGATCGAACGCGACACGAACTGCACCGAAACCATGTAAATGACGGTGCCGGGCAGGATGCCGATCATGGCAAACATGATCACCAGGCGCGCCATCAGGCGGGACCCGAACTGGCGCCGCTTGTAGCGCCGGTGCAAGCGTGTGAGCAGCAGGATGACCAGCGCCAGCAGGGCGCCCGCCATCAGCGCGTTCAGGCCGAGCAGCCATGGATAATGCTGGTCGAACAGAGCGGAGTTTTCGGAAGCGGATGCCAGCAGGAACAGCAGGATACTGACGATGGCGCCGCCAACCACCAGAAAGTAACGCAATAGCCGGGTCATCTAATCCGCCCTGAAGGAGAACTGTTTCCAATCGGATGACAGCCGCCAGTCGCTGTTGTTCAGCGCATTGATCTGGAACGGCTTGGGCAGGCGTGCGACGTCGAGTCCCATGCGGATGGCGACGTTATAGGTTGCTCCCGGTTTCAGCTCGCCCTTTTCCGCGACCACCCAGCGGCTGGGCCGCCGCAACAACGATAACGCGTCGTCCAGCGAGCTGAAGCTCTGGTGTAGCCGGCCACTCATAGAGGCATGATATTGACGGGTCAATACGTCGTAGGAAATGCGTATGGTCTGCGTTGCCGTAATGGCTCTTTCATCGAACCAGTACCAGCGTGGCCGGGTGAACTCGACCTCGGTTGTGAAGTACAGCGGGACGCCGCGCGTGATCGCGTCTTCCAGGCCGCGATTGAGCTCCACCGCAAAATTGGCGGCCAGCTTATAGCCTTCATCCGTATTTTCAAGCTTGACCTGCGTGATCTCGATGCCGACGGCCGCACGGGCTGACAATGGCGCGATCGTCAACGCAAGCAGCAACGTTGTCAAAAGCCAGCGGACCAGGAAAGGAAGAAGTCGGGGAGTCACTCGTATGCGGTGCGGGCTCATGACAGAGTTGCATCATATTGCCCGTTCAAAGGTTTTTGACCGAGTCAGGAGCCTGCTCCATGCCGGAGCGGGCTCTTGGTTGACGGATACTATCAGACCGGCGGCTTTTGGAACAGCGCGTAAAACAAACCGTCATGATCCTGTTTCACGTCCTGGCCTGGGCCGGCGGTCGGCAACATTTGTCCCGGTGCGGGCAACCGGACAGCATGATTGCGTTCCGCAAAAGCCGCGGCTTGCATCTCCGATTCCTGCGGCCATAGCGAACAGGTAACAAACAGTAATTTACCATCGGGGCGCAGCATCCGCCAAAGGTTGTCCAGGATGCGTTCCGAAACGGTTGCAAGCTGGGCAGCGTCGCCTTTGCGCCGCAGCCAGCGTATGTCAGGATGACGCCGCACGATGCCGGAGGCGGTACACGGCACGTCGGCCAGTATGCGGTCGAACGGTACTCCGTCCCACCAATCTCTGGCGCCGGCGTCGCCGACCTGCATCGTTGCATCGAGTTGCAGTCTTTGCAGGTTCTCGTCGATGCGAGGCAGTCGCCGCGCGTCGGAGTCGAGCGCGAGCAGGTCGACATCCGCGCGTTCGAGGATATGGCCGGTCTTGCCGCCCGGCGCGGCGCAGGCATCGAGTACACGCATGCCGTCACGTACGTCGAGCAGCGGCGCGGCCAGTTGCGCTGCCGCGTCCTGCACCGACACCATGCCTTCCGGGAAGCCGGGAATCTGCATTACCGGCACCGGATGCTCCAGCCGTACGGCGTCCGGTCCGATGCGGGTTGCCGCAATGCCGGCGCCGGATAGCGTTGCCAGGTAGTCTTCCACGCTGCCCTTGCGGCGGTTGACGCGCAGGGTGAGCGGCGGCGTCCTGTTGCCGGCGCGGAGGATAGCCTGCCAGTCGTCCGGGTAAGCCGTCCTGGTCGTGTCTATCCACCATCCCGGATAATTCCACTGCGCGGCCGGCTGTTTCAGCACTTCCTGCAGCAGGGCGTCGCGCTCACGCAGGAAGCGCCGCAACACGGCATTCACCATGCCTTTTGCTTGCGCGATATGAGGATCGGCGGCCGCCGCCGTCACCGCCTGGTCCACCACGGTGAAGTTTTCGTACGGAGCCTCGCCGGCCTCGTCATCGGGATCGGAGATCAATGCCAGCGCGCAGCACAGCAACGCGTGCAGCAGCGCAGGAGTAGGCGGCTTGCTTGTCAGGTTAGTCAGCAGCGCTTCGGCGCGTCCAAGCCGGCGCATGGTGCGGTAGGAAATATCCTGAATCGCACCTCGTGCCTGTGGCGGGGCATTGGTCTGGCCGAAGATGTTGGTCAATGCCTGCGGCAGCGCGGTACCTTCTTGCACCTGAACTACTGCATGCGCGGCACCCAGCAGGCTGTAGGCGAGCGAGTCGGTTTTCAAATTGATTTTAAGGCGGGGGATAGACACGGTGGTAGGCACGTTGATGCAGCTTTTCGTTGATTGACTTAGTTTTTGGTCAGGACCAGCCTCACGCCCAGCGCGACAAATGCCGCGCCGACGGATCGTTCGAGCCAGAGTCTGACGGTCGGATTGCGTCCGGCACGCCGGGCCAGGGTCCCTGCCAGGAAGGCAGTCCCGCTGTTCCAGCAGGTAGTGATGCCGACAAAGATTGCACCGAGCACGAGAAAGGCAGCGGTCTTCTGGCCGGAATCCGCGCGCACGAATTGCGGAATGAATGCCAGGAAAAACAGGATGACTTTCGGGTTGAGCACATTAGTAATCACCGCCTGCCAGAAAATCTTCCGCAGGGAACGTGTCGGGCCGATCGCACTGGATTCGGCTTCGCGCGCCGGTTTGGCCAGCATCATTCGGATGCCGAGATAAACCAGGTAGGCTCCACCGGCGAGTTTAATTACCATGAATGCGGTGGCGGAGGCCGCCAGGATAGCCGTTAAACCCAGAGCTGACGCGAGCGCATGCACGCAGCAGCCAAGGGAAATGCCGAGTGCCGAAACCAGCCCTGCCGCGCGCCCCTGCGCCACGCTGCGGCCGACAATATACGCGGTGTCCGGGCCGGGAGTGGCATTGAGCAACAGGACTGCCAGGAAAAACAGGCCGAAGTCGGTAACGCCGAAGAAATTCATGAACGGTTCGCGGCGGTGAGGAGTAAAACCATGATTGTAAACGGTGTGGCGAATGAAAAATTTTTGCGCTAGTTCAGATGAGCCAGCCACTCGCGCAGATCGTCAAACACCCGCTGTGCTCCTGTCTCATTAAAAACTTCGTGGTAAAAATCCTGGTACCGATGCATGGTGCCGACACCCGGCGCAAGCGCTGCATGGAATGCGTCGCTGCCGGACGCATCGACCAGCCTGTCATCGCCGGCGACCAGCAGCAGGACCGGGATGGCAATGGACGACGCGTTCGTTTGCGCGTGGTCCATTGCGGCCAGCATGCTCCTCACCAGACGGGCGCTGATTTTGGTATGCACCAGCGGATCCTTGTTATATGCGTCTGCTACCGCGGGGTCGTGCGACAGATAGCGGGTCGGCAGGCCGTTGTGTACGCCGAAGCCGGGAGCGATCGCGCTGAACATGCTTCTGCACCGGGGACAAGCGCACCGACAACGCAGGGGAAACCAGGATCAGTCCGCGCAAGTGCGAGAAGGCGCCAACGGCAAAGCGGGCTGCGAAGGCGTCACTCATGCTGTCCCCCAGTAGCAATGGTGGCCTATCGAACTGCGTGGAAAAATCATCAAGGACAATCTTCGCATCCCGCAGCATTGCGTCATCATCGGGTACATCGCCACGCATGCCGCCGGAACGGCCGTGACCCCGATGGTCATAAGCGCGAACTGTCCAGCCGCAGTCATTGAAAAAGTGCGCGACGTGCGCGTATCGCCCGCAGTGCTCGCCCAGTCCATGCATCAATACAATGCCTCCGCGAACTGCGTCCCCGTCAGCGACCGGCCAGTCGGCAACATGCAACGGCGTGCCGTCAGTCGCTGTGATCGTCAGTTCGCGCGGCATAGTCAAGGCGCTGTGGGCTATATCAATAGACGCCCCACATCACGTCATTCTTGCCGCGCTGCGCGGCACGCATCATTTCCAGCAATGGATAGGAACGGGTCGCAAAGCTGACATGTTCCGGCTGCTCATGCTCGTTGTCGTCACCTTGTGCGCCATGGTGGGCCACCACATCGCGCTCCACCTCCTCCGACACGGGGTGCTTTTTGCTTTCGGCGATTTCTTCTTCCAGCCTGGAAATTGCTTCCGGCAATTCCGCTGCGGTGATGACACCGATTTTCGCATCCTTGCCCAGCAGGTCAAGCATGCGCTTTGCGTGTTCTTCGTACATCGTCACATCGGCTGCGGCTTTGGATCTGAATTTCACTAACATGGAGCCTCCATTGATCTATCACTGATGATTTAACCATAGCATGAGTTGGCGATTTTGCTATGGATTCAAAGTCGTTGCAGTTGTGCGCGATCGATGAGGAAAGTGATCAGCGCGGCGACCTGTACTGCAATGCATACGCCAAAAGCGGAACGCATCGCCGTCGCAGTGGATGCGCCGTAGCTTTCAAATGCATCTATTAACAGGCCGATACCCCACTGCATGGCGAACACACCGAGGAACACCATCAGGTTGAAGGCGGTGTTTGCACGGCCTGCCAATGCGGCCGGGAAAGAAAGGCTGACACTAGTCTGGATCAGTGTCGCCACTGTAATGAAGACTGCGAATGCGATCCACAGCAGCCATGCGAGAGGGGCGGTTGTTGCCACCATTGCGGTCTGCACCACGATGGCGCCGAGTACGCCGACGGCAATTGCGCGGATCACCTTCCGATCCTGCTTGCCCTCCCTGAAGAGCCGGCGCGGCGCCCACCACGCGACAAGCATGTAAGTGGCCATCAGACTTAAGTTGAACAGGAACAGGATGTTGGCCGTTTCCTGTTTGCTCATGCCGAGCACTGTCATCATCCATGGTCCGGCCCAAAGCGTGTGCAGCGCGCCGAAGCTGCCGGTGCTCAGCATGCCCAGGAGAGCCAATCGCCGAAAATAGGCACTGCCGAATATATGGCCATATCCGCTTCCACCCGCGGCCAGCGAATGGTCCGGGCCATGCGTTTCTTCCACTTCTTTCACCAGGAAGAAAATTGCGGCCGCGGCGCACATCACCAGTGCGCCCATGATCCAGAACACGCCGCGCCAGCCGATTGCCGGCAATGCGGCGCTGACAGGGACCGTGGACAGCAAGGCGCCAGCAGAGCCGGCTACCAGCATCCAACTCGCCAGTTGCGCCTGCCGTTCCGGCGGATACCACATGCGAAACGCCTTGTAGGGCGCCATCAGGCAGGCGGATACGCCTATGCCGATCAGTGCGCGGCCGACCCACAAGCCGAGCAACGAGGTGCTCATTGCAAATATCGCGGCGCCTGCCGCGGCAAACATCAGCAAGGCCGCTTCGATTTTGCGCGGACCATATTTATCCAGCCAGATACCGAGCGGCAGTTGCAGGCAGGCGAAACTGAGGAAGTATGCCGCGGACAGCAGGCCCAGGTCCGAGTTCGATATGCCGAGGTCGGAGAGCAGCGACGGCGCGATCACCGCGTTGACCGAGCGAAATGCATAGGACAGCAGGTAGCCGGCGGCAAAGCTCAGGAAGACCCGGATCGCGAGCGCGCCTCGGATAAACATCAATCCGGCTTGAATGAAGTGAGGAAGGTGTCAACCGCTTCGCGAGTAACGGCCTTTTCCTTGCCGAGCACGATAACCTGATACGCCCTGGTGTCCTTTGCAATAAATCGCGCGAACAGCAGGCGCGGCTGGCCGCTGGTATTAGCTCCCGGCGTCCCGACTGCTTCGATGGTTATCTCGGTGGGTGCGGCAGGGGGGCCTGATATTTTTTCCTGCCTGACGGTGCCGCCGATATTATTGACCAGCGCGGTCTTCATTGCGCCCAGGGCTTGCTGTGCCTGTGCCGCATCGGGCAGCACAGCGCTGCCGACCGCGAAGGTGACTCCCTCGACTTCGGCCGCGGTCATGGTCATCGTCACTTGCGTGCCGCCGAGATTGACAGGGCGCGCATGAGAAGACGGCTTGGCGGGCAGCGTGATCGTGTAGGAAGCGTCGACGCCGCGCACTTCACGCCAGTTGTAGGTGGGGTTGCAGGCGGACAGTGTTAATGCAGCCGCGCACACGGCGGCCAGGACAGGCGATAAAGATATCTTCAGCATGACCGGCATGGTAACAGGGCGCGGCGAATCGGGTTGGCCGCGCCGGCACTATGCGGCCCGGAATGCCCGCACACCGAGCATGACGCCGGCGCACAGCAAAACGATTCCGGCCATCACCTGCGTGGTTGGCGCGGCGCCGCGGAGAAGGAATGCATACAGCAATGCCGCCAGCGTTTCAAATACGATCAACTGTCCGACCAGCGATGTCGGCAGCCGCTGGCTCGCGCGATTCCATAGGAGCGTGCCAAGCCACGACGCGCACAAACCCAGGGTCAGCATCAGACCGATGAAGGGGAGAGGCCGCGCGCCGAGTGGGAACTGGTAGCTGCTTTCACCCCAGTGCACATACAGCCCGTAGCCGGCGAAGCCGGCCAGCGCCAGTGGCAAAGTAGCCAGGCCTTGCGCAGTCGCCCAGGTCGACGACCTGATATGCGCATTCTTTTTCATGTGGCGTGCATTCATGATGGGATACCAGGTCCATGCGGCGACCGCCCCCAGCGCAATGAAGCAGCCAAGCGCATAGTCGGTCAATGAACGTCCGGCGTCGAGGTTCGCCAGTTCGCTCGCGTTCACCAGCATCAATCCGATGAAGATAACCGCCAGCGATGGTACGAGGCGCTTCCAGGCGACCGCTTCGGAAGGATGACCAGGCGCCCGGTTGGAACAGATGGAGATGATCACCGGTAGCGTGCCGATCAGCATGGTCGGCACCGGCGCGTCGGCGAGCTGGATCGCTGTCGCCAGCGCGGCGTAGTACAGGATATTCCCCACCAGCGAAAGCCTGAGCGCGGCCATCCAGTCCGCTCTGGTCAATGCCGCGATGCGAACGCGGTCGAAGAAAGCCGGAACCAGGGCAATCAAACCGAAGCCGATATAACGCCCGAATGAAAGCACGAGGCCCGGATAGTCCGCCAGCATCAGGGGAGTCACAAATACGAGGCCCCACATGAGGCCGGCGCCGAGGGCGCAAAGAAGTCCGATCAACATAGCGTGGGATTATCCGCGCATGCTGCCGACCGGTCTTGTACCGATTTGCTGTTGATACTGTGCCGGCGTTACGCCGTAAGTGCGCTTGAACCAGCGATTGAGATGGCTTTGATCAGTGAGTCCGAACTCGAAGGGATGACGGAACACGGCGACTCGCAGTATGAGTGTAATCGCAACAATATACCGCAGCAGTTATGGCAATGCAGAGGATAGGCCAATACTTTTACCGGAGGTGCCGGTAGTGATCGAATCGAAAGCGGCAGTAGCGCTGATACGTACCTGTTCGCTCTTCAGGACATTACGCCCAGGCTGATGTGATATCAACGATAACCCGCTATTCCCTCGATCAGACGTTCCAGGGAACAGCGGGTTCCGCGATGCAGTGCCGCTCCCGCTATCTTTCGCGCAGCGCCCGGCGGTACTGAATCGCTTCCGCGACATGCGCCTGCCCGATAGTCGGAGCGCCCGCCATATCAGCCACAGTACGCGCCACTTTCAGTACACGATGGTACGCACGCGCCGACCAGTTCAGGCGTGTCATCGCACTGCGCAGTAGTTGCTCTCCCGCCGGGTCCGGTTTGCAATGCTGGTCGATCTCTGTCGTTGACAAAGCATGGTTGGCTTTGCCCTGTCGCTCGATCTGCGTTGTGAATGACTGTTCAACGCGTGCGGCGATGGCGGTTGACGGTTCGCCGTCGGCCTGCTTGAGCAAGTCGTCGTGGGGGAGGGCGCCGACCTGGATCTGCATGTCGATGCGGTCGAGCAGCGGGCCGGAAATCTTGTCCTGGTATCGCGCGACGATATCGGGCGTGCAGCGGCACTTGTTCGCGCTATGTCCGAGGTAGCCGCAAGGGCAAGGGTTCATGGCGGCGATCAGTTGAAAGCGTGCCGGGAAATCGGCTTGTCGCGCGGCGCGTGAAATGGTGATGCGCCCCGACTCCAGCGGTTCGCGCAGTACTTCCAGTACGCGGCGTTCAAATTCCGGCAACTCGTCGAGGAAGAGGACACCGCGATGGGCGAGGGAAATTTCTCCGGGGCGCGGCGTGCCGCCGCCGCCAACCAGCGCGACGCCGGAAGCGGTGTGATGCGGTGAGCGAAAGGGACGCGCTTTCCAACGTGCAGTCGAGAAGCCGCTGGTCAATGACTGCACCGCGGCAGATTCCAGCGCTTCCTCATCCGTCATCGGTGGCAATATCCCCGGGAAGCGCGCCGCGAGCATCGATTTTCCGGTTCCTGGAGGGCCTATCATCAGCACGCTGTGTCCACCGGCGGCGGCGACCTCCAGCGCCCTCTTGGCCTGGGCCTGGCCTTTGACTTCGGCAAAGTCGGGATAAGCAGGGCGCGCGTCAGCGGCGAGTGCGACATGGCGTGCGAGACGGGTTTGCGCGTTTCTGGATGCGAAATGCGCACAAACCTGCAGTAGGGTATCCGCAGGAAATATGGTCGCGTCCTTGACCAATGCCGCTTCATCCGCGCTCGCGCGCGGCAAGATGAATGCGCGTTTGCCGCCGGACGCAGCGCTGCTGCGATGCATGGCATAAGTCATTGCCAGCGCACCGCGGATCGGCCGCAATTCTCCCGAGAGCGATAATTCGCCCGCGAATTCATATTGGTCGAGCTCACCCGCCGGCATTTGTTCGGAAGCGGCAAGAATGCCGAGCGCAATCGGCAGGTCGAAGCGTCCCGACTCTTTCGGCAAGTCGGCGGGGGCGAGATTGACGGTGATGCGTCTCGACGGAAATTCAAAACGCGCATTCTGGAGTGCGGCGCGCACGCGGTCCTTCGATTCCTTCACTTCCGTTTCAGGAAGGCCGACGATCGTGAAATTGGGTAGTCCGTTGGCGAGATGAACTTCGACCGTTACTTCTGGCGCTTCCATTCCCGCCAGCGCGCGGCTTTTCAAAACAGCTAGACTCATCGGGTTCCTCGATCACATGCATCCCGGGTTCGCACGCCTTTTCAATGAGGCAAGGATCAGGGGGTATTTTTTAATTTGGCGTCGAGCAGCGATTCCAATTCGGCCACGCGCGCTTCAAGTACTTCCAGCTTCGAGCGCGTCTTCGCAAGCACCTGCGTTTGTACATCAAACTCCTCGCGCGTCACCAGGTCGAGCTTTGAAAAGCCCTGGGTCATCATTGCTTTCACATTCTTTTCGATGTCCTTTGCCGGCGAGTTGTCGATGGCTTGTTGAAACTTTGCCTGCAGGTCGTTCAGGAAATTTGGTTTGTCCATGGTGTGGCTCCGGTATATTTGAGTGAGCACTACTTTGGTGCGCTCCAATCAGGTGCGCATCAGTGTGGTGCGTATGTTGTGGTGCAGTGAATGCGACATCGCAAAAATGCGACCGAAATGGCGCTAAATAGTAAAAATAATAACGTATCCGGAGCGAAATAGGGTGGCATGAGTCGTGCTAAGACGCTTGTAACTAACAAAGTTGAACCACTTTCTTGTTTCGCCATAAAAAAAGGGATGCCATGCAAAAACAGTTGATACTCGCCACCGCCATCTTCGCGTCGTTTGCAGCTTCTGCCTTCGCACAACAAACGCAAGCGGCTTCCGATCATACGTTCACCGGCAATCTGACGTTGGCCGGCGACTATCGTTTCCGCGGCATTTCGCAGACGTTTGGAAAGCCTGCGATCCAGGGTGGTTTTGATTATGCGCACAGCAGCGGCTTTTATGTTGGCAACTGGAACTCGAACGTCAGCGGCGTGCAGTTTCCCCAGGGCGCCGGATTGGAAATGGACGTGTATGCCGGTTTCAAATTTGAGCCTGTAAAAGACGTAACAGCCGATATCGGAGTGTTGTATTACTACTACCCGGGCGCTTTGGTCGGAGGCACAACCGAGAAGTTCGATAACGGCGAGATCTACGTCGGGGCCGCCTACAAGTGGTTCTCCGCGAAATACAGCTATGGAATTACCGATTTCTTCGGGCTGAACAATACGACTGCCGGCATTTATGCATTCAGCGCGTTGCCCGGCCGCGGCGATTCCAAAGGTTCCGGTTACCTGGACCTGAACGCCAACTTCGAGATTGCCGAGAAGACCGTGCTGGGCCTGCATGCCGGTCATCAGACCGTCAAGAACTACGGTGAGCTCAGCTACACCGATTACAAGGTCGGGGTGACGCGCGATTTTGGCTTTGCCACGGTCGGACTTGCCGTGGTGAGCACTAATGCCGACAAGGCGTTTTACAAGGTCAGCAATGGAAGCAAGACCAGGGAAACGGGCAAATCGACCGCAGTTCTGTCACTCTCCAAAACCTTTTAACGTCGCACGAGGTTCACCATGAAACTCATTACTGCCATCATCAAGCCCTTCAAGTTGGATGAAGTACGCGAAGCCCTTTCGGCGATCGGGGTGCAAGGAATCACCGTCACCGAGGTGAAGGGTTTCGGCCGACAGAAGGGGCACACCGAACTTTATCGCGGTGCCGAGTATGTCGTCGACTTCCTGCCGAAAACGAAAGTTGAAGCGGCGGTGGATGACGCAATCGTTGATCGCGTCATCGAAGCGATCGAAACCTCGGCCCGCACCGGCAAGATCGGCGACGGCAAGATTTTCGTATTCGACCTGCAGCAGGTCGTGCGCATCCGCACCGGGGAAACCGGCAAGGACGCGCTCTAAGGGAGCAGATCAAATGAAAAATAAATTTACCCGTCTCATTGCACATTCATTCGCCGCCGCCGCAATGTTGTTTGCGGTCGGCCTCACTCCGTCGGCAATAGCGGCGGATACTCCAACCAAACCGGAGATGGTGGTCGCGCAGGCTACGGCACCGTCGACTTCGGCGCCCGCCGCTCCGGCGGCCGCTGCAACCGCGGCGGCTCCGGCTGCAACCGCGGCCGCTCCGGTGCCGAACAAGGGCGACACCGCCTGGATGATGATGGCGACCGTGCTGGTGATCCTGATGACCATCCCCGGCCTGGCGTTGTTTTACGGCGGCCTGGTCCGTTCGAAGAACATGCTGTCGGTCCTGATGCAGGTGTTCATGGTGTTTGCGATGGTGGTCGTGTTGTGGAGCATCTACGGCTACTCGCTGGCATTCACCGAGGGCGGCAAATTCATCGGCTCGTTCGATCGCCTGTTCCTGAAGGGCATTACACCGGAATCGGTGGCAGCGACCTTCAGCAAGGGTGTCGTCATACCGGAGCTTGTATTCGTGGCATTCCAGGCCACCTTCGCGGCCATCACCTGCGGCCTGATCGTCGGTGCGTTCGCCGAGCGTATCCGGTTTTCGGCAGTGCTGCTGTTCGTTGCGTTGTGGTTCACGTTCGCCTATCTGCCGATTGCGCACATGGTCTGGTTCTGGCCAGGTCCGGACGCCTACACCGATGCGGCTGCCGCTGAAAAAGCAACTGCCGCTGCCGGCTGGCTGTTCCAGAAGGGCGACCTCGACTTTGCCGGCGGCACCGTGGTACACATCAACGCAGCCGTCGCAGGCCTGGTTGGCGCCTATATGATCGGGAAGCGTGTCGGGTACGGCAAGGAATCGATGGCGCCGCATTCGCTGACCATGACCATGGTGGGCGCCTCGCTGTTGTGGGTGGGCTGGTTCGGTTTCAACGCCGGCTCCGCACTGGAAGCAGGCAGTTCCGCCGCCCTCGCATTCATCAACACGCTGCTGGCTACCGCTATTGCATCGCTGTCTTGGTCGTTCGGCGAGTGGATGGGCAAGGGCAAGCCGTCCATGCTCGGCGCCGCGTCGGGTGCGGTTTCCGGACTGGTGGCGATTACCCCTGCCGCCGGTTTCGTCGGACCGATGGGCGCATTGGTGATCGGCTTGCTGGCCGGCGTGCTGTGCCTGTGGGGCGTGAACGGACTGAAGCGCATGCTCGGCGCGGACGATTCGCTTGACGTGTTCGGCGTGCACGGCGTCGGCGGCATCCTGGGCGCATTGCTGACCGGCGTATTTGCCGCGCCATCGCTGGGCGGCGTCGGTATCTATGACTATGTCGCGAACAAGGTCTCTCCGGATTATTCGATCGCGGGCCAGGTCTGGATCCAGGCGCAGGGTGTTATCACGACCATCGTCTGGTCCGGCGTGGTGGCGTTCATCGCCTACAAGATCGTCGACCTGGTGATCGGCCTGCGCGTGCCGGAAGAAGAGGAACGCGAAGGACTGGACATTTCCAGCCACGGCGAATCGGCGTACCACATCTGATGGCCGCATCTAACCATTTTCGTCCTTAAGCCGCTCTCCAGGGCGGTTGTTCAAGGCGCCTCTCATGAGGCGCCTTTTTTTTGCCCGCTTCTTTAAAATGGGCTTGTTGCCCCGATTTACAAATGAAAGTCGTTACGTTCCATGTAATTAACGCCAGCCGCGTTGCTGTTTATGAAAGGTGCCCTGCGAAAACCCGTGCGGACGGCACAACAGCCTGCCGACGCAATGCAGCAATTCCCGTTAGAATCGCATCACTCTTATTCGCGTCAGCACTAACATCTGAAGGTTTTATATGGTTCCGCACCTCGTTACCGCCCTGAACGGCCCGCTACTCGATCTCGAAAAGAAAATCCTCGACGCCACACCCGCGATCGAGCGCTGGTTCCGTCTCGAGTGGCAGGAGCATACGCCGCCGTTTTATTGCTCGGTCGATTTGCGCAATGCCGGTTTCAAGCTGGCCCCGGTAGACACCAACCTGTTTCCCGGCGGCTTTAACAACCTGTCACCGGAAATGTTGCCGCTGGCGGTGCAGGCCGCGATGGCTGCCATCGAAAAGTACTGCCCGGACGCTAAAAACCTGTTGTTGATCCCCGAGCGCCATACCCGCAATACCTTCTACCTGCAGAACGTGGCGCGCCTGACGCAAATTTTCCGCCAGACCGGTCTCAATGTACGCCTGGGCTCGCTGGCGGATGACGTGAAGGAACCGACCCAGATCGATCTGCCCGATGGCAGCACGATCGTGCTGGAACCGCTGGAGCGTTTCTCCAACGGCCGCCGCCTCGGCCTGAAAAATTTCGATCCGTGCACCGTTCTGCTGAACAACGACTTGTCTTCCGGCATCCCGCCGATCCTGGAAGGCTTGCATGAGCAAAACCTGTTGCCGCCGCTGCACGCCGGCTGGGCAGTGCGCCGCAAAACCAACCACTTCGCCGCCTATGACGAAGTGGTCAAGAAGTTTGCGAAGCTGATCGACGTCGATCCATGGATGCTTAATCCGTACTTCGCGAAATGCAGCGAGATCAATTTCCAGGAGCGCACCGGCGAGGAATGCCTGGCAACTTCTGTGGATATGGTGCTGACCAAGATCCGCAAGAAATACAAGGAATACGGCATCAAGGAAACGCCTTTCGTGATCGTGAAAGCCGATGCCGGCACCTATGGCATGGGCATCATGACAGTGAAGGATGCGAGCGAGGTGAAAGACCTCAACCGCAAGCAGCGCAACAAGATGTCAGTGGTCAAGGAAGGCCTCGAGGTTTCCGACGTGATCATCCAGGAAGGGGTCCATACCTTTGAGCACATCAACGACGCCGTCGCCGAGCCTGTGGTATACATGATCGACCGCTACGTGGTCGGCGGTTTCTATCGGGTGCATGCCGAGCGCGGCGTAGACGAAAACCTGAATTCGCCGGGCGCGCATTTCGTGCCGCTCGCGTTTGCCCAGCAGCATGCGTTGCCCGACCTGCACGCCAAGCCCGGCACCGCGGCGCCGAATCGCTTCTACATGTACGGCGTGGTGGCGCGCCTGGCGCTGCTGGCCGCGTCCCTGGAGCTGGAAAAAACCGACCCGAATCCGGAAGTTTATTAAGCTGAAGTGTCCATGAAAATCGCATTCGTCGCCGATCCGCTGCACACGTTTAAAACCTATAAGGATTCGACGTACGCCATGATGGCCGAGGCTGCCCGGCGCGGGCACGAGATCCATGCGTTCCAGCAGAAAGACATGGCCCTGGACAACGGCGTCGTCGCGGCCAAGGCGGAACGCATTTCGCTGACCGGCGATGCAAAGCATTGGTACAGCGTCGACGCGGTGTCGGAGAAGCGCCTGACCGAATTCGATGCGATCCTGGTACGCAAGGATCCGCCGTTCGACATGGAATACATCTACCTGACCTATCTGCTGGAGATCGCGGAGAAGCAGGGCGCGCGCGTGTTCAACCGGCCGGAGGCGATCCGCAGCCACAACGAAAAACTCGCGATCGCCCAGTTTTCGCAGTTCACCGCGCCGACGCTGGTCACCAGCGACACCACGCGTGTGCGCGCTTTCCACAATGAGCACAAGGACATCATCCTCAAGCCGCTCGACGGCATGGGCGGCGCCGGCATTTTCCGGGTAAAGGAAGATGGCCTGAACCTCGGCTCCGTCATCGAGACGCTGACCGGCAACGGTGCGCATACCATCATGGCGCAGCGTTTCATCCCCGACATTGCGAAAGGTGACAAGCGCGTCTTGGTGATCGGCGGGCAAGTGGTGCCCTATTGCCTTGCGCGCATTCCGCAGAACGGCGAAGTGCGAGGCAACCTGGCCGCCGGCGGCCTTGGTGTCGCCCAGCCGATTTCGGCGCGCGACCGCGAAATCGGCACGGCGCTCGGGCCGCTTTTGTCGGCCCGGGGCTTATTGCTGGTAGGATTGGATGTGATCGGCGATTACCTGACGGAAGTCAACGTAACGAGCCCGACCTGCTTTCAAGAAATTACACAACAAACAGGCTTCGATGTCGCGGCGATGTTCATCGATGCCCTGGAAAAGGCGGCGGCCGCATAAATGCGGACGGGGCGTTCGCCCCGGGTTGCCCTTCCATGGCGTTCATCATGGCCCGGCTTCGACAAAAAAATAAACCATGATTGGTATTCTTCTTTTGACCCATGCGCCGCTTGGCAACGCCTTCATCGAGGCCGCGTCGCATGTGTTTCGAGGACGCCCCGACCGCATGGAGGCGATCGATGTGCGCGCCGACCAGGATCCGGCCGAAGTCAATCAGCTGGCTAAGGAAGCGATTGCGCGCATCGACGACGGCTCCGGTGTCCTCGTCATTACCGATGTAATGGGCGGTACGCCATCCAACTGCACCTTGCGCCTGTCAGACCCCGGCCGTATCGAAGTCATCGCCGGCATCAGCTTGCCGATGCTGCTGCGCGCGCTGACGTACCGGACCGATACCATCGATGTGGTGGTCGAAATGGCGCTGGCGGGAGGGCAGGGCGGTGCAGTAAGGGTGGATAACAGGGTTCGGCTTTCTCCCAACTGAATGAAGAGAAAAAGAAAAAGATGATTCAAAAAGAGATCGAAATCGTAAACAAGCTCGGGTTGCATGCGCGCGCCTCGGCGAAGCTGACGCAACTCGCCGCGAAATTTCAAAGTGAAGTCTGGATGGCCCGTAACAAGCGACGCGTCAATGCCAAATCCATCATGGGAGTGATGATGCTGGCAGCGGGCAAGGGGGCAACCGTCGTACTCGAGGCCGAAGGCCCCGATGAAAAGGAGTGCTTCGACGCGCTGGTGGAACTGATCCAGAACAAATTCGGCGAAGGCGAATAGAGATATAGAGATCGAACAGGTTTTCATCCTATGGCATCCTTTACGCTCCATGGCATACCCGTTTCGCGTGGCATAGCGATAGGCCGCGCGCACCTGCTCGCCCCTGCGGCCCTCGATGTCAAACATTATCTGATCCCCCAGGAGCAGGTGGAAGACGAAGTGATGCGATTGCAGTCGGCGATCGCCACGGTGCACAAGGAACTGCAAACCATCTGGAATGAATTGCCGAAGGATTCGCCGGCCGAACTCGGCGCATTCATCGATGTGCATGCGCTGATCCTGTCGGATCCGATGATTTCCGAAGTGCCGCTCGATATCATCCGCAGCCGTTACTACAACGCCGAATGGGCGCTGGTGACCCAGATCGACGAGCTGTCCGCGCAGTTCGATGAAATCGAGGATGCCTACCTGCGCGAGCGCAAGGCCGACATCCAGCAGGTCGGCGAGCGGGTGCTGAAAGTACTGACCGGCACCGCGAGCAGCCTGACCACGATCAGCGGCGAAGAAGAATCGGCCGGCCGCATGATTGTCGTCGCGCACGACATTTCGCCGGCCGACATGCTGCAGTTCAAGGACCGCGCTTTCGGCGGCTTCGTCACCGATCTCGGCGGACAAAACTCGCATACCGCGATCGTCGCGCGCAGCCTCGATATCCCGGCGGCGGTCGGTATGTTCAACGCATCGGCGCTGATACAGCAGGACGACTGGGTGATCATCGATGGCGACGCGGGCGTCGTAATTGTCGATCCGACGCCGACAGTCCTGGACCAATACCGCGAGCAGCAGGCACGTTTGCTGCGCGACCGGAAGAAGCTCGGCAAACTCAAGAAGACACCTGCCGTCACCCGAGACGGAACGGATATCACCCTGCTTGCCAACATCGAGCTGCCGGAAGATTGTGCCGCCGCGATGGAAGCCGGAGCGAGCGGGGTTGGCCTGTTCCGCTCCGAGTTCCTGTTCATGGGCCACACCGGCTACCTCAACAAGTTGCCGTCGGAGGATGAGCAGTTCGAGTCCTACCGCCAGGCGGTGGTCGCGATGAAGGGCCGCCCGGTCACCATCCGTACGCTCGACATAGGCGCCGACAAGCCGCTCGATATGGCCGAACAGACCGCGCTCAATCCGGCGCTCGGCTTGCGCGCCATCCGCTTTTGCCTGGCCGAGCCGCAGATGTTCCTGGCACAGTTACGCGCGATCCTGCGCGCATCCGCATTTGGACCGATCAAGCTGCTGATCCCGATGCTGGCGCATGCGTTCGAGATCGACCAGTCGCTGGCGATGATCGAGCAGGCGAAGTCGCAATTGCGCGAAGCAAACAAGAAGTTCGATCCGCTGATTCCGGTGGGCGCGATGATTGAAATCCCGGCGGCCGCACTGACGCTGCCGATGTTCGTCAAACGCATGGATTTCCTGTCGATCGGGACCAACGACCTGATCCAGTACACGCTGGCGATCGATCGCGCCGACCATGAAGTCGCGCATCTGTATAACCCATTGCATCCGGCGATACTCTACCTGCTGTCGAGCACGATCTCGATCGGCACCAAGGCAGGCGTGCCGGTATCGGTATGTGGTGAAATGGCCGGTGACACCAAACTGACGCGGCTATTGCTGGGCATGGGATTGCGCGAATTCTCCATGCATCCGACCCAGCTGCTCGCGGTGAAGCAGGAAATCCTGAACAGCGATCTCAATGTAATCGTGCCGCAGACCAAGAAGATCCTGCGTGCGATGGAGCCGGCTGCGATCCTCGAGGCGGTTGAACAGCTGCGGGCGATGTAATTTCACCCCGCCTTCAACCGCCGTCTACAAGCTACGGCGTGGCCGACGCCTGAAGTCTTCCGGCAGCACGTTTGGCAGCATACGATTTCCACAATGGCGGCAAGAGCAGCAACAGCACCGCAATCCCCAGCACTACCGCCGAAATGGGCTTCGTCAGAAAGATGGTCGCATCGCCCTGGCTGATCGACAGCGCTCGCCGCAGCTGTTGTTCCGCCAGCGGCCCAAGGATCATGCCGACGATGGTCGGCGCGACCGGAATGTCATATCTGCGCATCAGGAACCCGATCAATCCGATCATATACAACAGCAACAGGTCGAACCAGGAGTTGCGCAAACCGTAGGCGCCCAGGGTTGCAAAGATCAGGATGCCGCCATACAGCAGCGGGCGCGGGATACTTAGCAGCCTGATCCACAAGCCCACCAGCGGCAGGTTAAGCACGAGCAGCAGCACGTTGCCGATGTACATGCTGGCAATCAGCCCCCACACCAGCAGCGGTTGTGTTTCAAACAGCAGCGGCCCGGGTTGCAGTCCATATTGCTGAAACGCGGCCAGCACGATCGCCGCAGTCGCCGAAGTCGGCAAGCCGAGTGTCAGCAGCATCGACAGCGTGCCGGTGCTCGCCGCGTTGTTGGCGGCCTCCGGTCCCGCCACGCCTTCGATCGCGCCCTTGCCGAATTCTTCCGGGTACTTCGTCAGCTTCTTCTCGATCGCGTAAGAGAGGAACGTTGGAATCTCGGCGCCGCCGGCCGGCATCGCACCGATCGGGAAGCCCAGCAATGTGCCGCGCAGCCAGGGCTTCCATGAGCGTGCCCAGTCGGATGCGCTCATCCAGATCGATCCCTTCACCTGCTCGATCCGGTCGCCCTCGCGATTGAGATAGGTGGCCAGATAAAGCGTCTCGCCAACGGCGAACAGGCCCACTGCGACCACAACCACGTCGAGGCCGTCGAGCAGTTCGGGAATGCCCATTGTAAAGCGTGGCTGGCCGGTCTGACCGTCGATGCCGATCAGGCCCATCCACAGGCCGAAGAACAGGCTGGCCAGGCCGCGTGCCATGGACGCCCCCAGCAACGTCGACACGGTGACGAAAGCCAGCACCATCACCGCGAAATATTCGGCCGGCCCGAATTTCAGTGCGAAGTTCACCACTAGCGGCGCAATCAGCGTCAGCAGTATCACCGAGATGGTGCCGGCGACGAACGAGCCGATCGCCGAGGTCGACAACGCCGGACCGGCGCGGCCGTTTTTCGCCATCAGGTTGCCTTCCAGCGAGGTCACGATAGTGGCTGACTCGCCCGGCGTGTTGAGCAGGATTGAGGTGGTCGAGCCGCCATACATTGCGCCGTAATAAATGCCGGCGAACATGATCAGCGCACCGGTTGGTTCGAAGCTGGCCGTTGCCGGCAGCAACAGCGCAACCGTGAGTGCGGGGCCGACGCCCGGGAGCACGCCGACCAATGTGCCGAGCGTGACGCCGACCAGCCCGAGCATCAGGTTTTGGAAGCCGAGTGCGACTGAAAAGCCGGACATCAAAGCATTGAAGGTATCCATGCTTAAGCCCCCCCGAGCAAGCCGTTCGGCAGCTTCAATCCGAGGCCGAGTGTGAATATGAAGAAGGCGGCCGTCGACAGGACCGCGCCGACCACGATGTCGCGCACTACACGGCGGCTGCCGAAGCCGCGTGCGATCAGTATGAAAAGAAAGGTGGACGCGAGGATGAAGCCGGCCCAGCCGATCGACACCATGTGCAGGATCACTGCTGCCGAAATAAGCGCGAATGCCGCCCAGTCAGGCGAAGCATGCTCCTCCTGGTCCATCGGTACGTTGCGCCAGCCGCCGGACACCGCCTGCCAGGTCAATATGCCGCCGATTATCAGCAGTCCGCTGCCTATCAGGTAGGGGAATGCACGCGGTCCGATCTGTGAATAACCGGCACCTGCGGGAATGCTTTGCGTACCCATTATGACGAAAATTCCGAGCGCGGCGAGCGCGAGGGACACGAGCAGTTCGCCCCGGTTGAGGCGGGAACGGGTGGTCATTTTCTATTCCGAGTTTATGTTTTTGAACAGCCGGGTCGGTTTTGCTCCCTAGTCCCGCTTGCGGGAGTAGGGAGTTGGCGTTATAGCGGGATTATTTCTTGACCAGACCCAGGCCGTTGATGATTTTCTCGGTCTGCTTCAGTTCCTCATCCAGATAGGACTTGAACTGATCGCCAGGCAGGTACAGGTCGGTCCAGCCGTTTTTCGCGAGCGTGTCCTGCCATTGCTTGCCCTTCACGGTTTTCTCGACCGCAGCGATCAACTCTTTTTTCTGGGCGTCGGTAATGCCGGGAGCTCCGAAGACGGCGCGCCAGTTGGCCAGTTCAACGTCAACACCCTGTTCCTTCAGCGTCGGCACATCAATGCCGGGCAGGCGCTTGGGAGACGTGACGGCAAGAGCCCGCATTTTGCCGGTGGTGATCTGCCCGGAGAATTCGCCCCAGCCCGAAACACCGGCTGTTACGTGGCCGCCCATGACGGCCGCCACTGCCTCGCCGCCGCCCGCAAACGGAATGTAGTTGACCTTGCTGACGTCGACGCCGGTTGCTTGCGCAATCATGGCGACGATGATGTGGTCGGTGCCGCCGGCCGATCCGCCGCCCCAAGAGACGCTGCCCGGGTTGGACTTGAATTGCGCGATCAGGTCTTTCATCGATTTGATCGGTGAATTCGCGGGAACGGTGATCACATCGTATTCACCGGTCAGGCGCGCGATCGGTGTCACCTGCGTCATGCTGACCGGGGACTTGTTGACCAGGATGCCGCCGACCATCACGCTGCCGCCGACAATCAGGGCTGTCGGGTCGCCCTTGGACGTGTTGACGAACTGCGCGAGGCCGATGGTGCCCGCCGCGCCGCCCTTGTTGTCGACCTGGACCTTCTTGACGGTGCCGCTGGCCTGCATCGCACTTTGCAGCGCCCGCCCGGTCTGGTCCCAGCCGCCGCCGGGGTTCGCGGGCACCATCATCTTGATGCTGTCGACCGCCAGTGCGGGGCCGCTTGCCAGCAAACTCAGTGCGGTCATCGCTGGTACGAGCCAGCGTCCAAAGGAAGTACGTGGGTTGCGTGTCATGCCTGTCTCCTTGAAAGAACTGTTGTTGGCGAAATGTATTGTTATTTGCCTATGGATGCATACATTAAACCAAAATTCCTTTGAATAAGCTTTCGGTTTGGGCATTTTTCTTAAAAGTCCCAGGGAGCCCGGCGTTTTCGACGGAACTGGCCTAGTTGTTTGCGGTTTGACGTTGTGCAATGCATTGGTTATTCTTACGCGTGGCGCCGATTTGATAATCAGCTTGCGGGCGCTTTATAAATACGGCTAAAGCGCTTGCACCTGAGCCCTGAATTTAGCCCGATAAGCTGTCAGCTTTCGGGCTTTTTTGTTTTCGGAGAGGAACAGCGCCCCCTGTTCATCCATCATTAAGAAGACTATGTCATCCCTCGGAATCGTCTCACCCCTGTCAAAGCATTTTTCCACGCCGCTCCAACTGCAGAGCGGCGCGGCGCTGGCCGATTACACCCTGGTCTATGAAACCTATGGCACGCTTAACGCGGACCGCTCGAATGCCGTGCTGATCTGCCATGCGTTGAATGCGTCGCATCATGTTGCCGGCATGTACGAGGGCGTGGACGGCAGCAAGAACGTCGGCTGGTGGGACAACATGGTCGGGCCGGGCAAGCCGGTCGATACCAACCGGTTCTTCGTGATCGGGGTGAACAACATCGGCTCCTGCTTCGGCTCCACCGGACCGATGCATGTCAATCCCGCAACCGGCAAACCCTATGGCGCCGGCTTCCCGGTGGTGACAGTCGAGGACTGGGTGAGGGCGCAGGCCCGCCTGGCCGATGAACTCGGGATTCAGCAATTTGCCGCAGTAATGGGGGGCTCGCTGGGAGGCATGCAGGCCTTGTCATGGAGCATGTTGTTTCCGGAGCGGATACGTCATTGCGTGGTCATCGCGTCGACGGCCAAGTTGTCGGCGCAGAACATCGCATTCAATGACGTCGCGCGCCAGGCCATCCTCACCGATCCGGAATACCATGGCGGCGATTACTATGCGCACAAAGTGGTGCCGAAGAGCGGCCTGCGGGTGGCACGCATGGTCGGCCACATCACCTATCTGTCGGATGACAGCATGGCCGAAAAATTCGGCCGCGGATTGCGCAACGGCGGTTATCAATTCAACTTCGGCATCGACTTCGAGATCGAATCCTACCTGCGTTATCAGGGCGACAAATTTTCCGAATACTTCGATGCCAACACTTATCTGTTGATCACCAAGGCGCTCGATTATTTCGATCCGGCCCGGGAATTCAACGACGACCTGACGAAGGCATTAGCCAATACGCAAGCGCAGTTCCTGCTGGTGTCGTTTAAAACCGACTGGCGCTTTTGTCCTGAACGCAGTCGCGACATCGTGCAGGCGCTGGTGCGCAACAAGCGCCAGGTCAGCTATGCGGAAATCGATGCGCCGCATGGCCATGATGCGTTCCTGCTGGAAGACGAGCGGTACATGAATGTGGTGCGCGCCTATTACGGGCGCATATGGAATGAAATGAACAAGGGATCGCAAGCATGAATTTCCGCGAACTGAGCGTATTGCGCGCCGACCTCGCTTTCATCGCGCACTGGGTGGGCGAACAATCGCACGTGCTGGACCTGGGCTGCGGCGACGGGGTGATGCTCGAATATTTGCAAACCGATAAAGGCTGCATGGGCTACGGCGTCGAAATCGACGATGAAAAAATACCGGCGTGCGTGAGCCGCAACGTATCGGTCATCCAGCGCGACCTCGAAGCGGGCTTGTCGATCTTCCCCGACAATTCGTTCGACATGGTGCTGTGCTTGTCGGCCTTGCAAATGATGAAGAACGTCGAAGGCATCCTGCGCGACATCGCGCGTGTCGGACGCGAGGCGATCGTCTCCTTCCCGAACTTCGCCTATTGGCCGCATCGTGTTTCCTTGTTAAGAGGCCGGATGCCGGTGTCGAAATCGCTGCCGTATGAGTGGTATGACACGCCTAACGTACGCTGCGCCACAATTAATGATTTCAAGGAACTTGCGAACCAGGTCGGACTCGAAGTCCTCGAATGTGTCGCGTTGCACGAAGGAAACCCTGTATCATTTTTGCCGAACTGGCGTGGTAGTCTTGCCGTGTTCCGCTTACGTAAAAAGACCACTGCATGAGTGCGACCCCGAGCCAGTCCCTGGCCCAGCCGAAAATCCTCAAATCGAAGCTGTTCTGGATCAGCCTGCTGTACTTCTCCGAGGGATTCCCCCTCGGATTGTTTTTTGACCTTTTCCCCGTTTATTTCCGCCAGCAGGGCGTCGAGCTTTCCAAGATCGGATTGCTGAGCCTGCTCGGCCTGTCGTGGACGCTCAAGTTCCTGTGGGCGCCGCTGATCGATTTCACACGACGGCATCGCTACTGGATGGCGGCGGCCGATATCGGCATGGGCCTGGTGATGATCATCTGTGCCCGCGAAGCCGGCTTCGGTCCCTGGGTATGGTTCGCCATCGGCGCATTTACCGCGCTGTCGGCGACCAACGATATCGCGATCGATGGGTATACCATCGAGCAGCTCGACAAGCGCGAACTCGGCCTGGCAAACGGTTTTCGGATCGGCTTCTACCGCGTCGGCATGCTGGCTGCGGGCATCCTGCTGTGGTTCTCCGATGTCGCAGGATGGAGCGCGACCTATGGCCTGGCCGCGGTGCTTTTCCTCGCCATCAGCGTGGCCAGCCTGCTGGCGCCGAGGGAGCCGGAACGGCCGTTGCGCGATGCGCCGTCGAGCCTGCGCGGCGAAATGTCCGCTTTGGCCCAGCAGCCGATGCTGATCGCCGCCCTCGCGATGTTTCTCGCGGGGCTGTTGTGGCCGGTACTGGGCGCGCTCGATATCGCATGGCTCAAGCCGTTCAAGTCCGCATGGTGGTTCAAGGGCGGTGCGCCGGTGGGACTGATACTGTTGTCTGCCTGGCTACTCACCCGCGGCATACGCGGGCAATCGGCGGAAGTGGCGACCGCATCGGCCAGCGGCCCGATGTTCGGCGCCATCGTATCCCTGTTGAACAAAAAGCATGCGCTTCTGCTGATCGGATTCATCCTGATCTTCAAACTGGCCGATTCATCGATCGGTTTCATGATCAAGCCGTTCTGGGTCGACAGCGGTTTCACCAATACGCAGATCGGCCTGGTGTCGGTCAATCTCGGACTCGGCCTGTCGATTGCGGGCGGCATCATAGGCGGCTGGTATACCGACCGGGTCGGCATCTTCCGGGCGCTGTGGGTGCTCGGACTGTGGCAGGCGGTGTCCAACCTCGGCTATGTAGTTGCCGCGTTTACCTTGCCGCTCGCTGCGCAGGGCACCGACATCCCGATGGCGCACCAGCTCGTCATGTACAGCGCCAGCGCCATCGAATCGTTCACCGGCGGCCTGGGTACAGCGGCCTTCCTGGCGTTTTTGATGGCGATCGTCGACAAGTCGCGCGCGACCACTGAGTATGCAATCCTGTCATCAATTTTTGCCTTCTCTCGCTCGATTGCCGGCTGGGCCGGCGGAATCGGCGCACAGGAACTTGGCTATGCCTATTACTTTGCACTGACATTCATCCTCGCGTTCCCGGCCTATGCGCTGCTGCCGTGGATCAAAAGCATCCTCGCCACTTCCGAAGAAAGCAAGTCATGAGCCGACTCGTTTCCACGCTATTGCTGACCGCGCTTGTGTGCGCACTTCCTGAGGCCCTCGCGAAGGATCAGGTGAGCCACGACGGCGTCAAAGTCGACGAGATGTCGCGGCTGCGTAACCTGGTTCCGGAATCACAACTGGAAGCGGCGGCGTTGCAGCAATACGCCGAAATCAAGCAGCAGGCCCAGCGGCAAGGCGCCCTGGCACCGGACCATCATCCGCAAGTTGAGCGGCTGCGCGCAATTGCTAAAAGACTGATCCCGCATGCGACGCGCTGGAATGAACGCGCGCCGCAATGGAAGTGGGAAGTGAACCTGATCGGCTCCAAGGAAGTGAATGCATTCTGCATGCCGGGCGGGAAGATCGCATTTTTCAGCGGCCTGTTAAGCAACCTGAAGCTTACCGACGACGAGGTCGCGATCGTGATGGGGCATGAAATCGCGCATGCGTTGCGCGAGCATGGCCGCGAGCGTGCCGCTAAATCCGGGCTCGCCAGCGCCGGGGCGAAAATAGCCGGCATCGGCTTGTCGGCACTGCTGGGTATCGATCCCAACCTGACTACAGCCGCGACAGGGGGCGTTGCCAACCTGACGATGATGAAGTTTTCCCGGGACGACGAGACCGAAGCCGACCTGGTCGGCCTCGATATCGTCGCCCGTGCCGGCTACGATCCCCGTGCGGGCATCGCGTTATGGCAGAAGATGGCGATGATCAGCAAGAATGCGCCGCCGGAGTGGTTCTCGACCCACCCGGCGGGCAAGAACCGCATCACCGAAATGCGCAAGCAATTGCCGCAGGTGATGCCGCTGTACGCAAAGGCGAAAGGCAAGGAAATTGCCGCGTTGCCGCCTTATCAAAGTAACGTAACTGGTATCGAGCCGGTAAAGTAACACCCATGCACCGTTGTGCCCTGCTGCCCAACGGTGCATGGACGCAGGTCCCCGCCATACTCCCCTCCCGACATCCCGACCAGGCCGTAAAGACAGTACTCAAAGTCCTGTAATTTCGGGGATTGAAATTTCCGCCGTAGAGCCTATTGTAAAGAGCGCGAGCAGACGGCCGTTCTTCCGGCCATGAATAACTCATCGTGAATGGAGGACAACATGCTGTATCGATCGATGTTTCCCAACGATATTTTTGCCGAGTTTGATCGCTTGCAACGCGAAATCCAGCAGGCGTTTGACAGCGGTCCGAGCATCCGGGGTTACGGACAGGGCGGTTTCCCCGCATTGAATGTAGGCGGCACACCGCAAACCCTTGAGATGTATGCGTTTGCGCCGGGGTTGGATCCGGCAAGCATAGAAGTCAATCTGGAGCGCGGCGTGTTGACGATCTCGGGCGAACGCGCAACGGATCTGTCGCGCCTCGATGAGAAGGCGTCTGTCCATATCAACGAGCGATTCGCGGGGCGCTTCCGCCGTGTAGTCAGCCTGCCTGACGACGATGTCAATCCTTCCGGCGTCACCGCCAAATACCACGATGGCGTTCTGCACATCAGCGTCAAACGCAGGCAATCCGCGGAACCGCGCCGCATCTCCGTACAGTGATGAAGGAGGATCAGACCATGAACACCAATGTAACGAAGAAGGACAACAATCCGGCTCGCCCCGAGGCCGCCTTGCTGCCGCCGGTGGACGTGATCGAGGATGCCACCGGCATCACGCTCTATGCCGATCTGCCGGGGGTACCGAAGGAAAAACTGAATCTCCAGCTCGAAGCGGGCAGCCTGACCATCGAAGGCGAGGTGGCGCTCAACACGCCGGAGGGTATGGAGTCGAGTCATGCCGAAGTGCGGCTGCCGCGCTACCGGCGGGTATTTTCGCTATCCAGGGAGCTGGACAGCGAGAAGGCTGCTGCTGAATTCACGCACGGAGTGCTCAAGCTGCGCATTCCGAAGGCGGAGCACGCACAGCCGCGCAAGATCGAGATCAAGGTAACCTGAAGGAGCCAAACCATGAAACTCGACGAGCTCAAGCAAGGCTTGACTTCTTTTTGGGATTCGGTTGCGGAGGGCTGGCAGCACCTGCGTCATTCGGCCTCCAGCGCGTTGACCGGATTCAAGCCGGGAGACCAAACCAACCTGCCGCTCAGAAGCGATATCGATGACGCGTTCTATATGCCATCGGCAAGCTGGTCCATGCTGGGAGGCGACATGTTCGAAGACGACAAGAGGCTGGTCGTGCGCCTTGAGGTGCCGGGGATGGACAAGAACGACCTGGAGATCGAAGTGCAGGGCGACACGCTGGTCGTGCGCGGCGAAAAGCGTTTTGAACGCGAGGAAACGGAAGGGCGTTATCGCGTCATCCAATGCGCTTACGGCAGTTTTCGCCGCGCCGTGCCATTGCCGGTAGAGGTCCTCGCCGACAAGGCCAAGGCAGCTTACAAAAACGGCGTGTTGCGCATCGAACTACCTAAAGCACAGTTGGAAAAGCCGCGCAAGATGTCAGTCCCGGTGGACTGACAACGGGTCCATATTGATGTTTCAGTAAAAGGAAGACAACCATGGTTGCCTTCCTTTTACTGCTGATCGCTCCCCTCTCCCCCATCGGGGGTGAGGGACTGAGCTTTCATTCTGTCACTCACTTGCTAAAAACTCAGTCGGCATGTTCCGCCACTGCCCCCCGGACAGGTTATTGCTTCTACTTCAGAATCCAGTCGTACTCCAGCGTCAGGGGAGCGTGGTCGCTGAAGCGCTCATCCTTGTAGATGGATACCGATTTGGCGTTTTCGGCAAGCCCGCGTGACGCGATTTGATAGTCGATGCGCCACCCGACATTCTTGGCCCAGGCCTGTCCGCGGTTGCTCCACCAGGTGTACTGGTCGGCTCGCGTATCCACGCGCCGGAAGGTGTCGACAAAGCCGACTTCATCGAACACGCGCGACAGCCACAGGCGCTCCTCCGGCAGGAAACCGGAATTTTTCTGGTTGCCCTTCCAGTTCTTCAGGTCGATTTCCTTGTGCGCGATATTCCAGTCGCCGCAGATGACCACTTCGCGGCCGCAGGCTTCAAGTTCGATCAGGTGCGGCAGGAACACTTCCATGAAGCGGAATTTGGCCAGTTGCCTTTCCTCTCCCGATGAACCCGACGGACAATAGAGCGAGATCACGCTGAGCTTGCCGAAGTCGCACTGCACATAGCGGCCTTCGGAGTCGAACTCGGTGTTGCCAAAACCGACGCGCACCGCGTCCGGCTCATGCCGCGAGTAAATCCCGACCCCGGAATACCCCTTCTTTTCGGCATAGTGAAAGTGGCCGTGGTAACCGCCCGGTGCGAGAAACTCCGGCGTCATGTCGGACACTTGCGCCTTGAGTTCCTGCACACAAATGAAATCTGCGGATTGCTTCGACATCCAGTCGAAGAAGCCTTTCCTCGCGGCGGAGCGTATGCCGTTCAGATTGGCGGAGATGATCTTTAACATGTTGGACCCGGGGAAAATGACGCCGGTAGGATAACCGATTCATCCCGCAATTTGTCGGACTGGTCATGCCGCTCGCATATCCAATTACAATGCGTGCTTGGCATCCTTACAAATTCTGAGGACATCTTGAGCAAATTAAGTCAGCAATTCATCGAATTTTCTGTTTCCGCAGGCGTTCTGCGTTTTGGCGAATTCATTACCAAGGCGGGGCGCAATTCCCCGTACTTCTTCAACGCCGGCCTCTTCAGCGATGGCGCCAATCTCGGCAAGCTTGCCGATTTCTATGCGCAGGCGTTGCTCGATTCTGGTGTCGAATTCGACATGTTGTTTGGCCCGGCCTACAAGGGCATCACACTCGCATCGGCCACGGCTGTCGCGTTGGCGGCCAGGGGGCGCAATGTGCCGTTCGCTTTTAACCGCAAGGAAGCCAAGGACCATGGGGAAGGCGGCACGATAGTCGGCGCTAAACTGCAAGGGCGGGTGGTCATCATTGATGACGTTATTTCCGCCGGCACCTCGGTACGCGAATCGGTCGAGATGATCCGCGCGGCGGGCGCCACACCGGGTGCGGTCCTGATTGCATTGGACCGAATGGAACGTTCTGGCAAGGACGATGCGTTGTCGCCAAGTTCGGCTGTGCAAGAAGTGACACAAAGTTACAGCATGCCAGTGATTTCGATTGGCAACCTCAATGATTTATTGGAATATATTTCGGACGCTGGCGCGCATCCGGAGCTGACGCAATACAAGGATGCGGTTGCCGCTTATCGACGCCGCTACGGCGTTACCCAGGCATCTGTTTAACCGGAAGTAGAGTCCCGGCATGCAGGTCCAATTGGAGGTGCGATGAGGGGTTCGGTGCGGATTTGGCTGCTGCTGCCTTTGATGCTGGCGCATTGGAATGCGCAGGCGCAGATTTACATGTGCAAGGATGCCTCCGGTCGCACCATCACCTCGGATCGCCCGCTCATGGATTGCATGGGGCGCGCGATGCGCGAATACGATCGCAAGGGGAATCTACGCCGCGACATTCCGGCGCCGCCTACGCCCGAGCAGAAGCGGGAAATGGAATTGCAAACGGAAAAGCGCAAGCAGGATGAACTCGCTGCGGACGAGCAGAAGAGGGTCGATCTTGCGATACGGGGGCGCTTTCACAATGAAGCCGAAATTGAGATGGCGCGCAAACGGGCGGTGGAAGGTGTGCGGGAAAATGTCAGGCGCGAAACGGGCGTGCTGACCTCGCTTGAAAAGCGGCGGCAGGGGAGCCAGGCTCAGGCGGACTCATACCGAAAGAAAAATCAGGCGGTCCCGCCTGATTTGCTACGCAGCCTGGATGATGCCGAAACCGGTGTCCGTCAGTCCAGGAAAGTCATAGCTGATCATGAAGCGGAGCTCACGGCGATCAATGCGAAGCATGATGAGACGCTCAAACGCTACCGGATAATTTCCGAGGGCGCGGCCGCAAAGTAGTCCGGCCCGCGCTCCCCTGTATCGCTCAACCGGCGGTCAGCTTCTTCTTCAACAAATCCGTCAACTGCGCCGGATTCGCCTTGCCCTTGGTCGCTTTCATTGCCTGACCGATTAGTGCATTAAACGCCTTCTCTTTACCGGCGCGGAATTCCTCGACGGATTTTGCGTTGGCCGCCAGAACTTCGTCGACGATCTTTTCCAGCGCGCCGCTGTCGGAGATCTGTTTCAGTCCCTTGGCTTCGATGATGTCGTCCGCGAGCGATGCTTTGTCGGACGGCGTTTCCCACATCGCAGCGAATACTTCCTTCGCGATCTTGTTGGAGATGGTGCCGTCGGCAATGCGTTGCAACAGCAAGGCAAGCTGTTCCGCTTTCACCGGTGCGTCGGCGATGTCGACGCCTTCACGATTCAATGTCGATGACACATCGCCCATCAGCCAGTTGGCCGCCGGCTTTGCCTGTTCCTTGCCTGCTTTAATGACCACTGCCTCGAAATAGGATGCCATCGCCTTTGATTGCGTCAACACTGCGGCATCGTATTCCGTCAATCCGAAATCACGGACAAAGCGCTCGCGCATCGCGCCGGGCAGTTCCGGCATCGACGCCTTCACGCGCTCGATCCAGTCTTGCGCAATCACCAGCGGCGGCAGGTCCGGGTCGGGGAAGTAGCGATAATCCTGCGCGTCTTCCTTGCTGCGCATGGAGCGGGTCTCCTTGCGGTCCGGATCGTACAAGCGCGTCTCCTGCACCACCTTGCCTCCGTCTTCGATCAGTTCGATCTGGCGGCGCACTTCGTAGTTGATCGCTTCTTCCAGGAAGCGGAAGGAGTTCAGGTTCTTGACCTCGCAACGGGTGCCGTATGCCGCTTGTCCGAGCGGACGCACCGATACGTTGGCGTCGCAGCGGAACGAGCCTTCCTGCATGTTTCCGTCGCAAATGCCGAGCCATACCACCAGCGAATGCAGCGCCTTCGCATACGCGACCGCTTCTCCGGCGCTTCGCATGTCCGGTTCAGTGACGATTTCCAGCAGCGGCGTGCCGGCCCGGTTCAGGTCGATGCCGGTCATGCCGTGATAATCCTCATGCAGTGACTTGCCGGCGTCTTCTTCGAGATGCGCGCGGGTCAGTTGCACGGACCTCAGTTCGGCTTTGCCGTCCTTCTCGAGTACGAATGCGACCTTCCCGCCTTGCACCACCGGAATCTCGTACTGGCTGATCTGGTAACCCTTCGGCAGGTCGGGGTAAAAGTAATTCTTGCGCGCGAAAATCGATTGCGGCGCAATCTTTGCACCTATCGAGAGGCCGAACTGGATTGCGCGTTCCACCGCGCCCTTGTTCATCACCGGCAATACGCCCGGCAAGGCCAGGTCCACCGGGCAGGCCTGCGTGTTCGGCTCGGCGCCGAAGCGCGTTGATGCGCCGCTGAAAATTTTGGATTCCGTCGAGAGTTGCGCGTGTGTCTCGAGACCGATTACGACTTCCCACTGCATAATATTTTTCCTTACTCTTCGTAGTGGCACTTGCCGGTTTTCAGATTGACCGACAATTGCGAGAAATTGGATCGCGATCCGCATAGCGCGGGGCAGCTCGGCTTTACGTTCAGCATGTCGCCCTCGTGTTCGATGCGGATGGTGCAATTCATCCCGCGGTCGAAATTGAAGCCGCGCCGATCGCGTGCGGCACGCGCGTCGGACAATGCGACGCGCCACATGTCCTTGTCTGTATCGTCACGGACTTCAGCCTTCAGCCCGTCGCTTTCATCGATGCTGCAGTCGAAGCCATGCGTGCTGCGAAACAATGCCGACTCCCAGCGGAAGGTATCGATGCGATTCCCCTTCAGGCGCATCTCGCCATTGTCGGCATAGGTGACTTTTTCGCCATTTTCACTGCGCGCCTGGCTGCAGGAAAAACGCGCGTCCAGCTGCTGCGCCATGGCTGCACTCCCGACCGACAACAGGGCCGGCAACAAGCAATGCAGCGCAAGGCTTTTCATACGCCTTCAGGTTTGTGCACATGCCAATCCGTCGCGCGCTGGTACTGATGGGCGACGTTCAGCAATTTCGCTTCGTTGAAGTAATTGCCGATGATTTGCAGGCCGACCGGGCGCCGTGCATTTTTCTCGCCCTGGCCGAAGCCCACAGGAATCGACATGCCCGGCAGGCCAGCCAGGCTGGTCGACAGCGTGAAGATGTCGGCCAGATAATTCGCAACCGGATCGTCGGCCTTGTCGCCAAGGTCCCATGCGACTGTCGGCGCAATCGGTCCCATGATCACGTCGCACCGGGTGAAAGCTTGCTGGAAGTCCTGCGCGATGAGGCGGCGGATTTTCTGCGCCTGCAGATAGTAGGCATCATAATAACCATGCGACAGCACGTAGGCGCCGACCAGGATACGGCGTTTCACCTCTTCCCCGAAGCCTTCCGCACGCGTTTTGCTGTACATGTCCGCCAGGTCTTTGTATTCCCCGGCCCGGTGGCCGTAACGGACGCCGTCGAACCGGCTCAGGTTGGACGACGCTTCCGCGGGAGCGATGACGTAATACGCCGGAATCGACAATTGCGTATTCGGCAACGAAATATCGACCAGCGTGGCGCCGAGTTTTTCGTACTCTTTCAATGCAGAGCGTACCGCCTGTTCGACGTCGGGCGCGAGTCCCTCGCCAAAATACTCGCGGGGTACACCGATTTTCAGTCCTTGCAGGCTTGAGTTCAGGTCGCGTGTAAAGTCTTCGTTGTCACGCTGCAAACTGGTGGAGTCGCGCTCGTCGAAGCCGACCATCGCGTTGAGCAACAGCGCGCAGTCTTCCGCGGTTTGCGCCATCGGACCCGCCTGGTCGAGGGAGGAGGCGTAGGCAATCATGCCGAAGCGCGACACCCGGCCGTATGTCGGTTTGATGCCGGTGATGCCGCAAAAGGCGGCCGGCTGTCGGATCGAACCACCGGTATCGGTGGCGGTGGCGGCAGGCGCCAGGCGCGCAGCAATCGCCGCGGCCGAACCGCCCGAGGAGCCGCCCGGCACGGCGGTTTTGTCCCACGGATTCCTGACCGGGCCGAAGTAGGAGTTCTCATTGGCGGAACCCATCGCGAATTCGTCGCAATTGAGTTTGCCGAGGGTCACCATGCCTGCATTACGGAACTGTTCGACGACCGCCGCATCGAAGGGGCTAGTGTAATTCGCCAACATTTTCGAGCCGGCGGTCGAACGCCAGTCGCGGGTGACGAAGATGTCCTTGTGTGCGATCGGAATGCCGGTCAGCGGCGTAGTTTCGTTTTTCGCAATGCGCTGGTCGGCTGCCGCCGCTTGCTGCAGCGTCAGGTTTTCATCGACGTGAACAAACGCGTTCAGGTCGCTTCGTTTGATGCGCGAGAGGTACAGGCTGGCGAGCTCTGTCGCCGAAATGTCTTTGGCGCGCAGCAGCGCCGACAGCTCTTTGAGGGTTTTGGTATGCATAGGGTCAGGATAGGGGCCGTGAGGGCGCTTTCCAAGGCGTGGTATCCGCCGGAAGGCTTTATTCGATGACTTTGGGGACCAGGTACAGGCCATCCTGGGTTGCCGGCGCTACCTTCTGGTAGTCGTCGCGGCGGTTCGGTTCAGTCACAGCGTCCTCGCGCAAGCGCAAGGCCACATCGGACTGGTGGGCTGCGATCGGATGATTCAGAGGCTCGATGCCAGTGGTGTCTACCGCGCGCAACTGTTCAACCAGTGCAAAAATGCCATTGAGTTTGTCCAGGGTTTTGGCCGCCTGGTCTTCAGTCAGGTCGAGCTGCGCCAGACGGGCGAGACGTTTTACGTCGGAGAGATCAAGGGACATATGGATGGGTGCGCGGACTAGCCGTGCAAGTAAGTATTTTTAAAAAAACAAAAGGTGTTCTAATTCTGATAAAACGTTGAATTACAACGTATTCGCCTCGCATTTTTGGTGTTTCCGCGCGCAAATTTCAGCTAAATTATAAGGTAGAATGTCGGGCTAATGCCTTGCTGCTGCCGGGGAATGAATCTGGCAGGCAGAACTAAACCTTAAATCTGTTTAAGCGCGCTACTGTTGCGCATCAGGACAATAATTCATGTTTGGATTTTTACGCAGTTATTTTTCTAACGACCTCGCGATCGATCTGGGTACGGCGAACACGCTGATCTACGTGCGTAACATGGGCATCGTGCTCGACGAGCCGTCGGTCGTTGCGATCCGCCAGCAGGGCGGTCCGAACGGCAAGAAAACCATCCAGGCTGTCGGCAGGGAAGCCAAGCAGATGCTCGGCAAGGTGCCGGGCAACATCGAAGCGATTCGTCCGATGAAAGACGGCGTGATTGCCGACTTCACTGTGACCGAGCAAATGCTCAAGCAGTTCATCCGCATGGTCCACGATTCCAAGCTGTTCAAGCCGTCGCCGCGCATCATCATCTGCGTGCCTTGCGGTTCCACGCAGGTCGAGCGCCGCGCAATCCGCGAATCGGCGCTCGGCGCCGGTGCGTCGCAAGTGTATCTGATCGAAGAACCGATGGCGGCCGCGATCGGCGCGGGCCTGCCGGTATCGGATGCGACCGGCTCGATGGTGGTCGACATCGGCGGCGGCACCACCGAAGTCGGCATCATTTCGCTGGGCGGCATGGTATACAAGGGTTCGGTGCGCGTCGGCGGCGACAAGTTCGATGAAGCCATCGTCAACTACATCCGCCGCAATTACGGCATGCTGATCGGCGAACAGACCGCCGAAATGATCAAAAAGGAAATCGGCTCGGCTTTCCCCGGTTCCGAGGTCAAGGAAATGGAAGTGAAGGGGCGCAACCTGTCGGAAGGCATCCCGCGTTCATTCACCATTTCCAGCAATGAAATTCTCGAAGCGCTGACCGATCCGCTGAACAATATCGTTTCCGCCGTCAAGAACGCGCTGGAGCAGACGCCGCCGGAACTGGGCGCCGATATCGCCGAGAAAGGCATGATGCTCACGGGCGGCGGAGCGCTGCTGCGCGATCTCGACCGCCTGCTGATGGAAGAAACCGGGCTGCCGGTCATCGTCGCCGAAGATCCGCTGACGTGCGTGGTGCGCGGTTCCGGCATGGCGCTGGAGCGCATGGACAAGCTCGGTTCGATCTTCTCCTACGAGTAATTCCCCTATTGTTGGACGAGGCGCCGCGCCCACCTGCCGCGCGGCGCGCATCGGAGAAAGCCGCTGAGATCGTGAATCAATTGACCGTGCAGCCGATCTTGAGCCATCGACGCTCGCCATGCCGCATGCATGGCTCCGATACCCGATTCGCCGCAAGGCTCCCGGAACGCTGGTAACCAAGCCCTGATGGAATACAGTCCGCCGCCACTTTTCAAGCAAGGAGCATCCGCGCGCGTCAAGGTGGTGTTCTTCACCCTGATCGCACTGGTCCTGCTGCTCGCGGATACCCGCCTTCATGCTCTCGCGACCATCCGGCAAGTGGTGGGCACCGTGCTATATCCGCTGCAGGTGGCGGCCCTGGCGCCGCGCGACGCGGCTTACATGGTGGGCAATTATTTTTCCACGATCACTTCGCTGCAGCGGGAAAACGCCGGCCTCAAGCAGCAGCACGTCGCCAATGCGCAAACCCTGCAGCAGGCGCAGCAGCTGGCCGCGGAAAACGCGCAGCTGCGCAAGCTGCTCGCGGCCAACGAGCAATTGCCGGTCAAATCGATGATGAGCGAGATTCTTTACGATGCCCGCGATGCCTTTACCCGCAAGGTCATCGTCGACCGTGGCGCCGAGCATGGCGCTGTTCCCGGC
>JBBWZW010000436.1:0-3985 GCA_039649305.1 Burkholderiales bacterium | reverse complement strand
GCAAGCAGCATTGAGCCGGATTTCAGTCGAGACAGCAGCTTTCCGGCCAGTCTAACGTCGTGCGCTTCACCGGGGCTCAACGCCAGCCGCACCGGCAGACCATTGCTATCGACCAATGCGTGGATCTTGCTCGTCAAGCCGCCACGAGACCTTCCCATCGATTGACGCCGATTCCTGATGATGCAGGCTCCATGCTGATGCACGCGCACGATAGAGGTGTCGACCATCTGGACTGCAGCATCGTGAGCAGCGGCCAGTGCGTCTATGATACGGCCCCAGACACCGGCTCGCGCCACCTGACGAAGCGGTTATAGCAAGTGGTGTACGGGCCACACTCTTTCGGCAGATCACGCCAGGGTGCTCCCGATCGCAAAACTCAGAAGATGCCATTGAGGACGCGGCGGTCGTTCGCCCGTGGAACGCCTCGTGGCTTATTCGGCAGCATCTGCTTAATGGCGGTCCATTCATAGTCGGCGAGTTCGTAGCGCATGATTCGATCCTCCAGTTTTGGAGTTTGAATCACGGCGATCTGGCCGAGTGCAACGCCTTGGCCCGGCCCCCGCTGCGGCGCTTACGGGCAGAAGCGGACGTCAACCATCTGACAATCCCGCCCAAATCGTCGAAAATGACCCGAAGCGGACGCGTCAGATGATTCGGCTGGCAGACGGCGTGGTGATTGACTACGTCGTCCCCATATTCAACATGGTGACCTCAACCGCTAAAGATTCCAACGGAGCATAACAATGACGTCCGAGAAAAAAACTCTCCGCCTGCTCATGCCGCAATGGCAGGGTGGCAATAATCCAATTTATTACTTGGGAGCGCAGCTCCTTTATTGGCTAGCTCCAAAAGGAGATGCCGATTTTGCAGAGGTGCCGGTGGCAGCGCCGGACGGTTCGCAACTGCCATTGGAAGGCGGCGTGCTTGGCAAAAGTGCCATCCTTAAACAAAATGAAGCGGCCTTAGACATTATTCGTCAGTCAGCTCCGGATAGAATCGTGACATTCGGCGGCGACTGCTCGGTATCGCTTGCGCCGTTTTCGTATTTGGCTTCGCGGTACGTTGGAGACGTCGCGGTCCTATGGGTTGACGCCCATTTTGATCTCACCACTTCTGATGTTTCGACACACGCCCACGGCTATCCGATGCTTAATCTGCTCGGTCGTGGTGATGCGGAGTTCGCAGCTTTTGCAAAGAATCCAATTCCCACTCAACGACTTGCTTACGTCGGCATCGATAAGAACACGATCTCCGAGCGTAGCAGACGCGCCGTCGAAGAACTAAAGCCGAAAGTGTTTGATCCTACCGAATTGTCTGAAAACTTCTCTGAGGTTATGGCTTGGCTGAAGGCAACCGGAGCGTCTAAGTTGCTGGTTCACTTTGACCTCGACGTATTAAACCCCGTCAAGTTCCGAGAACAACTGTTTAACAATCCTGCAGGTCTTGCCGATCAATTCAAAAGCTCTCCGACCGGTACAATGGATTTTGAAACAGTCGTCAATCTTCTCAATAAAAGCGCCGACGTCGTCGAAATTGTCGGGTTGACTATCGCGGAACACCTGCCGTGGGATGCCGACAATCTTCGAAAGGCTCTAGCAAGATTGCCGATCCTGGCCGCTTGATGTTTCCCACGGCAGGACCTCTTGGTTTCCCGATCGGGACAGCCTCCCCCATGTTAGTAGTAAAAGTCGATCTGCGTCTCAAGCGATCAATGCCAGCTAGTGGCCCATCGCGTCATTTGCTGCGGCTGCACAAAGGCGGTAGGTATCGGCGCAAAGCGGACATCGCCAGCTGTTTATGAGTACGCGCCCTAGCTCAGCGGTCGCTTGCGCGCATATCAGACTTGCCTGAAGAAATTCAGTAAAATTCCAAATATTCTCGAGGTACATCGCGTAGTAACTTCGCATGTGAGCCACATTCAGACCTTGCAACCTGCCGAGTTCGCGCAGGGTGACGCGCTACCAGTCCCGGTTCTCGATCGCCTCCTCGATGTCGACGTCATAATTGTAGGCCTCGAGAATGAATTCGACGTCGCTGCCGATCGCCTCGCGCGCAGCGGTCTCGATCTCGCTGCCCGCCGACTCAAAGACCGCCGCTTCGGGCCGGGGAACCTTAAGCTCTGCGTACCTCAGATACCCTTTCAGGCAGGGCATTTCGCCCTCGCAGCGCAGCAACGAACTGCGCCGCCGCCGAGCAAATCACCAGATAGATCACGGCGACCGCCAGATACATCTCGACGAGACGGCCGTTGAGCTGTGCGACTTTCGCGGCCGCGCCGAGCAGATCCGTCGCGGAGAGCACGTACACGAGTGAGGTGTCCTGGAACAAAATGATCGTTTGCGTCAGAATGATTGGGCCAACGATGCGCAGCACCTGCGGAAGCACGATGAGCCGATAGGCCTGAAGGGTCGAAAGCGAAAGCGCCTTGCCGGCCTCGTATTGGCCCTTCGGGATAGCGCGCAGCCCAACCCGGATGATCTCCGCGTAGTAGGCCGCTTCGAACAAGCCGAATGTGACGAATGCGGTCCAGGTCGCCCCAACGGAGATCGGCCGGCCGCTTGGCGTCAGATGCCCGAGGACGATGGGAACAAGAAAGAAGAACCAGAACAGCACGAGGATCAACGGCAAGGAGCGCATCAAGACGATGTAGGCCTGTGCGATCTGGCTCAGGACCGGAACACTCAATTGCCGTATGAACGCCAGCAAGGTGCCAAGCACCATGCCGATGACGAATGACGACGCTGTCAGGATCAGCGAAAACTGCAGCCCGCGCCAGAGATAAGGAAGCGCGTCATACACAACCGTGAAGTCGAGGTCATTCACGGCTTCATCCCGTTCGTGGCAAGCGCCGGGATCGCCGCGGCCTTGATGGATTCGTTGTCGGGAATGCGCGCGGCTCGCTCAATCGCCGCCATGGACTGATAGGCGATCAGGGCGAGCACAAGGTAGATGATCGTCGCGGCGCCAAAAGCCGCGAATGTCTCGAACGTCGCCTCGCTGATCTGGCGGGCCTGCGCCGTCAGCTCGATGACACCGATGGCGAGCGCAACCGACGTGTTCTTGTAGATCCCCATCACCTCGCTCGTCAGCGTCGGGATGATGAGGCGCAGCGCTTGCGGAATAAGGACCAGGAAATAGGCTTGCGCCGGACGCATGCCGAGCGCAATCGCCGCCTCGCGCTGGCCGACCGGGAGTGCCTGGATGCCGGCGCGCACCTGCTCGGCAACACGCGACGCCGTATAGAGGCCGAGGCAGATCAGCGCGGGAAAGAACGCGCCCCATGGCGGCGGCAGTTGCTTGATCCACTCGCCCGCGGCCACGGGCAGCACTTCAGGCAGCACGAAGTACCAAAGGAACATCTGCACGAGGACGGGAATGTTGCGGAAGAACTCGACATAGGCGCGGCACACTCCCGCGATAAGGCGGTTTCGCGCGGTGCGCCCGGCGCCGACGGCGACACCGACCGCAAAAGCAATCCACCATCCAAAGAACGCAAGGGCGAGGGTCCAGCCGAGCCCCGCGAGAAGCCACATCACGTAGAGCTGCCCGTCAGCCGCGCGCGTGAAAAGAACATCCATGATGGTATCGCCCTCGGGTCAGCAGGGACGCACGGCCGGTCAGGAATCCACTTTGTCGCTGGGACGCGCGATGCGTTCCTTGAGTGCTTCGCTCATCGGAAAATCGAGATTCTGGTTCTTCGGCGGGATCGGCCCGGTGAACCATTTGTCGTAGAGTTTCGTGAAGGCGCCGGACGCCATCATGTCCGACAGGACGCCGTCCACGAGGATTTTGAACTCAAGATCATCCTTCGGAAACATGAGGCCATAGTAGATCTTGTCGTAGGCCTCCGGCAGGAACGCGAAAGCCGTCGGGTTGCGCGCACCGGCCTTGAGGCCCGCAAGCAGGATGTCGTCCTCGAGAAATGCCACCGCGCGGCCGGTGTCGACCATGAGAAGGGACTCGGCGTGGTCCTTGGCCTGGACAA
>JBBWZW010000433.1:0-17695 GCA_039649305.1 Burkholderiales bacterium | reverse complement strand
TATGCCCGGTCCAGTTCAGAACTGTGAACAGGTAGGCATCCGCCACCGTGAATTGGTTCCCCATCAGGTAGTCTTTGCCCTGCAACTGTTTATTGACGTATGCAAAGCGCATCGCCAGACGGTCGCGTGAGGCTTGTCTGGTGGCTTCCGGCGTATCGGGTTTGAACAACGGGCCGAAGGTCTTGTGCACCTCAGCGGAAATGAAATTGAGCCATTCGAGCAGTTGGTATCTTTCCATCGTGCCATTTGGCGGAGCGAGTTTCTTGTCCGGGGCCTGGTCGGCCACGTATTGCACGATCGCCGGTCCTTCGGTAAGCACCTGCCCGTTGTCCAGCTGGAGCGCCGGCACATAACCTTTCGGATTGACGCTGGTGTAGTCAGCGCCTTTTTCGGTTTTCTTGTCCGCCAGGCTCACTTTTTCGGTGGCAAATTCCAGGCCCGCTTCGCGCAATACGATATGCGGAGAGAGTGAGCACGCCCCGGGGGAGAAATAGAGTTTCATTCTTAAGCCTTTCATTAAAAATCAGACGGTGAATTTTTGTTCCACGAAAGCGCCTGCGCCTTGAAAAAATCAAGGCTGCCTGCGTGCTTGCCGATGGTAACGCAGCGCAGGAGAACCTGCTGGCCGCCCTATGACTCCAGTCAGGACCTGCGGTGAGCTACTGCACCATTTCCCTTCCGCACCTATAATCAATCAGCCGTTCCTTCTTCACAAAAAACAGGCGGAGACATGAACACCCATCACTACCCTCATTGGCCCGCGGGCTTGCCGTACGCCATTACGACGCCCGAAACCAGCGTCTATGTGAACCTTCAGGTTTCGGCACTGCGTTACCCGAACAAGTCGGCGATCATTTTTTATGATTCAGTGCTGACGTATGCGCAGCTGGATGCAGACGTGACGGCACTCGCCGGCTACTTGCAGAATGTGTGCGGTGTGCAACGCGGCGATCGCGTGCTGCTCGACATGCAAAACAGTCCGCAATTCATCGTCGCGTATTTCGCGATCATGCGGGCCGATGCGATGGTGGTGCCGGTCAACCCGATGCTGATGACCGAGGAGCTCAAGCACTATCTGGAAGACAGTAGCGCCAGGGTAGCGATGGTTTCCCAGGAAATCTTTGCACGAGTCGCACCCCTGGTGGGCCAATCGACCCTCAACAACGTGGTCGTCGCCGCCTATTCCGATTACCTGACGACGCCTACCGACCTCACTGTGCCGGATTTCGTCCGCGCGCCCAGCGCGATTCCCGCATTGCCGGGTGTCATTGGATGGAGAGAGGCTGTCAGCGCAGGTCATGCGCCGCGGCCACATCAGGCCGGGCCTGACGATCTGGCCTGCATGCCCTATACCTCAGGCACCACCGGCAAGCCTAAAGGCTGCGTCCATACCCATCGCTCGGTGATGTTCAATGCGGTCGCGAGCCCCAGCTGGTCCGGTGCTGTGGTGCCTGACCATGTCACGCTGGCGGTACTGCCGTTTTTTCATGTAACCGGCATGCAGTCGGTGATGAATTCGATGATCTACAGTGGCGGCACGATCGTGGTGTTGCCGCGGTGGGACCGCGATGCGGCGGGTCAGTTGATCACCCGCTACAAGGTGACCACATGGACGCTGATCCCGACCATGATGATCGACTTCCTGTCGAATCCGCGCCTGCCTGAATACGACATTTCGGGACTGAAGCGTGTATCGGGCGGCGGGGCTGCGATGCCGGCGGCGGTTGCGCAAAAGCTGCTCGACCTCACCGGACAGCAGTACATGGAAGGCTATGGATTGTCCGAAACGATGGCGGCATCACATGTCAATCCTCCCAACCGAATGAAACAGCAATGCCTTGGCATACCCTATCTCAATGTCGATTCACGCATAGTCGATCCGGTTACCCTGAAGGAACTGCCGCGCGGCGAAAAGGGCGAGATCTGGATTCACGGGCCGCAAGTCTTCCAGGGATACTGGAAAGATCCAAAGAAGACAGCGGAGGCCTTTGCCGAACTCGACGGCAAGAGATTCTTCCGCTCCGGCGACCTCGGCTACGTGGATGAGGAAGGCTTCTTCTTTTTCACCGATCGCTTGAAGCGCATGATCAATGCCAGCGGCTACAAGGTCTGGCCGGCTGAAGTAGAGGCGATGATGTACCAGCATCCGGCGGTGCAGGAGTGCTGCATCATTGCTGCGCGCGATGCGTATCGCGGCGAGACGGTGAAGGCGGTCATTGTCAGGAAGGCGGGTGTGGACGCTTCCGCTGACAACATCATCAAATGGGCGCACGAGAAGATGGCCGCTTATAAAGCGCCGCGCATAGTGGAATTTGTCGATACATTGCCGAAGTCCGCTACCGGCAAGGTGATGTGGCGGACATTGCAGGAGAAGGAGATGGCGAATTAACATCCTCGCCGCCTGAAGGGCGGCGATTCCTTTTGCGCTTGGCGTTGGCATAGAGCCCGCCGTCGAGTCGCTGCGGTTCCTGCTGCCGGCGGAATGACCGCACCTTTCACCTCACCGGATGGATAACTATCTGGAAAAGGCTATTGCGCACGGGTCGCATGGTGGCTATAGGGGCGAGTACCCGCACAAGGCAAGCGGGTGAAGGCTAGCGGACGCAGGGCTTCGGGCGATCAGCATACAATATCGTTTCGCCAGTCTTTTTTCTTTCCTCATGTCTATCCTGCTTTCCACCCTCAACGCCCGCTACACGCACGCCTCCCTTGGCCTGCGTTACCTCCTTGCTAACATGGGCGACCTGCAGGAAATCACGCAATTGCATGAATTCGTGATTGGCGCCAAAACCGCCGACGTGGTCGAGAAGCTGCTGGCGCACAAGCCGCGCATCATCGGCTTCGGTGTATATATCTGGAACGTGGAGGAAACCACAAAGGTGGTCGCGATGCTCAAGCGCGTCGCGCCGGAAGTGGTGGTCGTGCTGGGCGGGCCGGAGGTGTCGTATGAACCGGGCGAGCAGCAGATTGTGCACCTCGCCGATTACCTGGTGACCGGCTGGGGTGACGTCACCTTCCCGCAGCTGTGCCGGCAAATACTGGACGGCCCCAAGCCCCTGATGAAAACCCATGCCGGCGCGCAGCCGCCGCTGGCCGACATCGCCTTGCCGTACCAGCTCTACACCGACGACGACATCGCGCATCGCACCCTGTATGTGGAAGCGTCACGCGGCTGTCCGTTCAAATGCGAGTTCTGTCTATCGTCGCTGGACAAGACCGCATGGGCCTTCGACCTCGACGCGTTCCTGGCGGAGCTGGAATTACTGCATGCGCGCGGTGCCCGCCTGTTCAAATTCGTCGACCGCACCTTCAACCTGAACATCAAGTCGAGCCTGAAGATCATGCAGTTCTTCCTCGACAAGCTGGAAGCCAACCCGGCCGATCCGGTGTTCGCGCATTTCGAAGTGGTGCCGGATCATTTGCCGGACGCGTTGAAGGATGCGATCACCCGGTTCCCGCCCGGCACGCTGCAATTCGAGATCGGTATCCAGAGCTTCAATCCGGAAGTGCAAACGCTGGTCAGCCGCAAGCAGAACAATGAGAAGGCCGCCGACAACATCCGCTGGCTGTGCGAGCACTCGAATGCGCACCTGCATGTCGACCTGATCGCCGGCTTGCCCGGAGAAGACATCGAAAGCTTTGCGCGCGGCTTCGACCAGCTGTACGCGCTCAATCCGCATGAGATCCAGTTCGGCATCCTGAAGCGGCTGCGCGGTACGCCGATCATTCGTCATACCGGGACGTACCGGATGGTATTCGATCCGCATCCGCCTTATACGATACTCGCCACCGACCGCATCGACTTCGTGACGATGCAGCGCCTGGTGCGCTTTGCTCGCTATTGGGATCTGGTTGCCAACTCGGGACGCTTCGCCCACACGCTGCCGCTGATTTTGCGCGACACGCCGTTTGCGAACTTCATGGCGCTGTCGGACTGGCTCTACACAAAAACCGATGCGACGCACCGGATTGCCCTCGACAAGCTGGCGGCCCTGGTAATGGAGTGGTTGCGCGGGAGGTCCGTCGATCTGGAAGCAGCCGTTGCCGCGATGGAAAGCGACTATGCCGGCCAAGTCAACAAGGCGCCGGCGAAATCGAAGGCGTCGAAGAAAGCTGCAGCGCCAGAGCGCCAGGTACGCCACCTGGCGGCCTGATCAGGGCGGCTCAACCCTGTTGCTTGCGCCAGTCCTCGATCAACTGGCGCGGCGCCTGTTCGACCGCATCCAGCGGCAGCGCTTTGACCTGATTGAAAATCATCAACGCATAAACGGTCGCCAGTTCATTGACCTCGGGCGACAACGCGCGCTCCTCGCCCATGGAAGGGCGTTGAGTCCGCCAGTAGTTGATGGCCTGTTCCAGTTCGGTGAGTGTGATGTCCATGGCTGTATTGTACTTGGGTCGACCACCTTCCCCTTTGCGGGAAGGGCGGCGCCGCTGTTTACCGGACAATCGGGTTCGGCACAGGCTCGCCGACCTTGTGCAAGGTGTTCCGGTCCACATGATGAAACGGATCTTCTTTGCCGCGGATCATCATCACCGTATCCATGTCATAAGACCAGGTGCCGTCGTCGTTAATGGTGACCTTGATCCGGTATTCGACAGTCTTGAACGCATGATTCAGGAACGGGTTCGAACAGATGCCGAAGTCTTCAGCGCCTTGCGTGGCAACCAGTTCGAAGCTCTTCGCATCGGCACGTGCCTTGCCCATCGCCATGGCAACCTGGCCGCGCGGAATGGTCAGCGTCTGGATGATCGTGCCGGTTGCCGGCTCCCATAGCCAGTAACCGATCTGATCGTGGTAAGTCTTGGTCTGGCCCGGCTTCACGACGTGCATGTGGTAGCGCAGGCCGTAATACAGTTGCGGACCGTTGGTCTGCGGGTCGATCGGGTGCAGTTCGATGCGCTCCGTGAAAGCCTGCTTTTTCGGGCCTTCCGCCTTCGGCTTGATATCGAGGCCGCGGGTGCCTTCCCAAATGCCCGCCATGCCGCTCAGCGGGCCCAGGTTCTTCAGGGTGTCGACATCCATGTTCGACGGTTCGGTGTATATATCCCCGGGAAATTCGTTCATTGATTCACTCGCAACTGATTAATGAAATTGGCGGTGGCTGCCGCGCATGCCTTGCGCGCAATTTGCCCAGTCGCGCATTTTGCCATGTCCTGCGCGTTGCAGGTGTAGCCGGATCAGCCCGCTTGCAGGAATCGCGACAGGCGCTGGGCACCGTCTTCCAGGCGCTCGAGCGAACTGGCGAAACACCAGCGGATATAGCCTTCGCCCTCAGGACCGAACGCGCTGCCGGGGGCGAGGCCGAGTCCGGCTTCTCGCACCAGCCGCTTGCATAGCGCCAGCGTGTCCTGCGTACCTTCGACGCGGAAGAACAGGTACATCGCACCCTTAGGCTTCGGAGTTACGATACCGGGCAAGGCATTGAGCCGGTCGTAAAGGAAGTCGCGCGCAACCTGGTACCGCGCGACGGTATGGGCGATGATTTCATCGCCGCGCTCGACCGCGACGATGCCCGCACGTTGCACGAAGCCGGGTGCGCACGAGGTGTTGTATTCGATCAGCTTGCCGAGGTCGGCCATCATCGGTTCCGGTGCGACGATCCAGCCAAGCCGCCAGCCTGTCATCAGCCAGGATTTGGAAAAGCTGTTGGTGGAGATAACGCGGTCTTCCGGCGTGGCGATGTCGAGGAACGACGGCGCGCAGGATTTCGCTCCCGGCTCGCCGTCGTAGATCAGTCGTTCGTAGACATCATCGGCCATGATCCAGATCCCATGCTTGCGGCAATGCGCGAGGATGATTTCCTGCTGTTCCCTGGTGATCACCCAGCCGGTGGGATTGTTCGGCGAATTGATCAACACCGCCTTGGTATCCGGCGTCAGCGCATCGAGCAGCTGCTGTACATCCAGTTCCCACGTTTTGCCGAATTGGAGCGGCACCTGCACGACTTCAGCGCTGAGGATCTTGGGGATCTCGACCAGGTTCGGCCACAGCGGCGTAACCGCAACCACTCGGTCACCGGGATTGACGATCAGCTGCGCCACCAGCATCAATGCGTTAACGCCGGACGATGTCACCGCCACACGCCCGGCGTCAATCGGACGATGCAAGCCGGACAGGTAGCGGGCTATCGTTTCGCGCAGCGGAGGAATGCCGAAGTTGTGCGTATAGAAGGTATCGCCGGCATCGAGTGCCGCCTTCAATGCATCGCGTATGAAGTCGGGTGTCACCTCATCTGGTTCGCCGAACCAGAACGGCAGCACATTGTCGAGGCCCATGCCCGCATTGGCGACTTCACGGATGCGTGAGGCGCCGAGACTTTGCACGATCGGGCGGGCGAGCGGAGAGGATGGCGTATTCAGAGACATAGGATGATCTGGTTGGCGATATCGACAATAAACGAGGGACGCAGATAGCTGACAAACACCAGCCCCAGCACCGCCACGCAAGCGGCGCCGACGAGCAGGCGTTTTATCAGGGTACGCATGGCGGCCTCAGGCTGCTACCGGCTGCGGCCGGCGCACGATCGCTTTCTCATTGATCGGCAAATTGACCACCGTGGCAAACAAGCCCAGCGCGATGGTGATCATCCATACTGCGTCGTAATTACCAAGTTTGGTGAACATATATCCTCCCAGCCATACGCCAAGGAAGCTGCCCACCTGATGCGAGAAAAACACGAAGCCGGACAGCATCGACAGATATTTGACGCCGAATATGCCGGCAATCAGTCCATTGGTCAGCGGCACCGTGGACAGCCATAACAAGCCCATCGCGCCGGAGAACACATACACCGACCATGACGATAAAGGCGCCAACAGGAACAGCAGGATGACGATCGCGCGGGACGCATAAATGGATGACAGCAGGTAGCGCTTCGGGAACCGCCCGCCGAGGTGTCCTGCGAAATACGAGCCGAAGATATTGAACAGTCCGATCAGCGCCAGCGCGATCACGGCAATATTCGGATTCACCAATCCCTGGTCTTTAAGGTAGGAAGGCAAATGGATACCGATGAACACCAGCTGGAAACCGCACACGAAGTAGCCGGCAACCAGCAGCAAAAACGGACGGTAGGAAAACGCTTCCCTGATCGCTTCCGAAATGCTTTGTTGCGGACCGCTCGATTTCACGATGCCAGGCTCGCGCAGGTAGTAGGACATGGGAATCATCACGACGAGCACCAGTCCTGCCAGCAGGTAAAACGCATTCTGCCAGCCGGCACCCGATATCAGTTGCTGCTCAATCGGCATCAACGCGAACTGGCCGAAGGAACTGCAAGCGGAGGAAAGACCGAAAGCCCAAGAGCGCCTGGATTCCGGCGCGGTACGGCCGACGATGCCACTGAGCGCGCCAAACGCGGTACAAGCCAGCGCGCCGCCTATCAACACCCCCGAACCGACCACGAATAGCGTCGGATGAGCTACCGTCGCCATCCACAGCAGGCCGGCCATGTACAGGAATGCGCCGAAGATCACGACCCGCGCGGTGCCAAAGCGATCCGCCGCCATTCCGGCAAACGGTCCGAACACGCCCCACAGCAGGTTTTGCAAGGCCATTGCGAGCGAGTAGGTTTCGCGCGTCCAGCCGTGCGCTTGCGAGATAGGCTGCAGCCAGAAACCAAAACCGTGGCGCACGCCCATGGCAATGGTAAGCACCAGGCCAACGGCGATCAGGACGGTTTTGAGTGGCGGCTGACGAGAAACGGTAAACATAGTTATTGTTGGATATTTCTGGATGAAAATCGAGTGTAGCGCAAAGGAGATGCGCGTGTGGCCTGCCGGTTTAGCCGGGCCAGGCCGGCAAAAACAGAGGATTAACGGGAAAGAAACCGGCGGATCAGTTCGATCTGGTCCGGCACGTTCAGGGCAGGCGCATGGCCGCATCCTGGGATTACCGCGAGCTGTGCACCCGGTCCACGCTTAGTCATTTCTTCTGCCGTCTCCTGCAGCAGAAGGTCGGAGTTCTCGCCGCGCATCACCAGCGTGGGCATGTCGAGCGCATCGTATTCGTCCCACAAATCATAGTCGTCCGGATGCACGATAAATTGCCGCACCATCGCAGGATCATAGTGCGGCGTGATTTTTCCATTAGGCAGACGCCGCGCCGATGTCTCCGCCATACGCCGCCATTGCGCGTCGCTTTGCCAGCCATAGGGCTTGTAGACAGTGCGCAGGAAGCCTTCGAACTCTGTCACTGTGTCGAACTGCGGCGGATTGCCCGCATAGGCTTTGATCCGCTCGATGGCGGCGACGGCGAGGGCAGGCCCATTATCGTTGATAACAAGATGGCTTATGCGGCCCTTCAGTGTGGTCGCTCCCGCGACCGTGCCGATTGCACCGCCCATTGAGGTACCGACCCAGCGCACGCTACCGAATCCAAGTTGATCAACCAAGTCTCCGGCAATGCGCGCATAGAAGGCGAGACAGTACTCAGCGTCCGGCTCAGGGCTCCATTGCGAAAAACCGCGGCCTATCGTATCCGGACAGATGATCCGATAAGTGTCCGCCAGCGCCGCGGCCAGTTCGTCAAAGTCGCGCCCGGTACGCGCGAGGCCGTGCCACAAGATCAGCGGCGGGGAATCTTTGCTGCCCCATTCGACATAATGGATTTCACGTTCGCAGCAGCGGATATAGTGAGAACTCGGTTGCATGTCATTTTCCCTGGCGCAGTTTGCCGACGATCCCGGTCGGGAAGAAATAGACCGATAGTACGAACAGGATGCCGAGCCACAGCAGCCAGCGGTCGGGCGACAGGAGCGCCGGCAGCAACGGCAGTCCCTCCGTCGCTTTGGCGGCGATCGCCATCAAGTCTTGCAGATAACTTTGCGCGAGCAGGAATATCGTCGCGCCGCAAATGGCGCCGTACATCGTGCCCATGCCGCCGATGACGACGATCAGCAGGATGTCGATCATGATCTCGAAGGACAACGAAGTATCCGGGCCGTTATAACGCAGCCACAGCGCCAGGAGGCAGCCGGCCAGTGTGGCGAACACCGCGGCCAGCACATTCGACAAGGTGCGGAACACCACGGTTCGGTAGCCGATCGCTTCGGCACGGAAGTCATTTTCCCGGATCGCCTGCAGCACGCGCCCGAACGGTGAATTGACGATGCGCAGCATCGCCAGGAACAGCAGTACCGCGCTCGCAAACACGATGTAGTAGGCAATGAATTTTCCGTTGAGCGATGCCCCGAGGAACGGCGACTCACTCAGCTGGAAAGCGGGCGACAAGAGTTCGGGAAGCTTGAAGTTCAGTCCATCTTCGCCACCGGTGATGTGCGAGAGCTGCGAAGCCAGCGTCTGGAATGCGGATGCCACGGCAAGGGTGATCATCGCATAGAAGATCGCCCGTACCCGCAGCGAAAACAATCCGATCACCAGCGAAAGCAGCATCGAGAGCGCTACCGCACCCAGTGCGCCGATCAGCAGGCTGCTCCAGCCCGGTCCCATACGTGAGCTCGCAATCGCAATACCGTAGGCGCCGATGCCGAAGAACATGGTATGCGCGAACGACACGATGCCGGTGTAGCCGAGCAGCAGGTCATAACTGGCGACCAGCGTGATGAAAATCAGGATTTTTGCAGCGACATTCAAGGCCTTCGCGCCGGGGAACAGAAACGGAGCGAAGGCGAGTCCGAACACAATCACGGTCAGGATGACCGCCAGCACGCGGCTGCGCGGCAGGTCGTGAGAAAGGAGGCGGGAAATCATCGGTTCGTGACCTGGTAAATACCTTGCGGCCGCCACAGCAGGATCGCGACCATCAGCAGGATGTTGGAGAACAGCGCGACTTTGGGCGCCAGGAAACCGGTGTAATTGGCGAGCAGGCCGACCAGCAGCGCGCCCAGAAAGCAGCCGCCGGTGGAACCGAGTCCGCCGATGATGATGACGATGAAGATCAGCACGTTGACGTGTGCGCCCATCTGCGGAATCACGCTTTGCTGGTACAGGCCCCACATCACGCCTCCCAGGCCGGCGAGTGCGGACCCGGCAACGAACACGCCGACGAACAGGCGCTTGATCCGGTAGCCGAGGCTCTCGACCATCTCGCGGTCTTGCACGCCGGCGCGGATCAGCAGGCCAAGCTTGGTGCGGTTCAGCACCAGAAGCATCGCGATGAATACTGCAAGGCCGACTACCACTGCGAGCAGGCGATACTTCTCGATGGCCGAGTCGCCGATCAGGAATGAGCCGCGCAGTGTCGCCGGCAGGTTCAGCGCAATCTGCTGCGGACCCCAGAACACCTTGATCAGTTCTTCGCCGACCACCATGCCGCCCATGGTGATCAGGATTTGCTTCAGGTGCTGGCCATACACGCGGCGCACGATCACACGCTCGAAGAACAGGCCGATCGCCCCGGCCACGACCATGGCTGCCAGCATAGCCACCCCGATCGCCGCCAGGTTGAGGCCGACATTATCGGCGCCCATCCATCCCGGCATCATGCCGAGAACAGTCACCGCCATGAAGGCACCGAGCGCGATGAACACGCCATGACCAAAGTTGAGTACATCCATCAGGCCGAAGATCAGCGTCAGGCCCGAGGCAATGATGAAGATGATCATGCCCATCGCCAGTCCGGCGGCGGTCAGTGTGATCCAGGTCGAGGTCGAACCGATCAGTGGCATGGCGGCCAAAGCCAGTGCGGGTACCAGCGCCAGCGGCGCCCAGTCGATTTGCCTGGGTGCGCGAGGCGTGGCCGTCTGGACAGCCGGTAAAGTGGTTGTCTGTTCCATCCCTGTTCCTTAATGATGCGCGGCCAGCGACAGGCCGAGCAGGCGATTCTGCAGCTCTTCGTTTTCCGCCAGCTCAGCCATTTGTCCGCGATGCACGATCCTGCCGTCATCCATCACAGCCACCGTGTCGCCGAGCTGCCGGGCGAAGTTGAAGTTCTGTTCGACCAGGAGGATGGTCGTATCGGTTTGCTTCAGTTCGCGGAACGCGGCGATCATGTTGGCGATGATGGCCGGCGCCAGGCCTTTACTCGGCTCGTCGATCAGCAGCAACTTGCGCGGCTCGACGATCGCGCGCGATACCGCCAGCATTTGCTTCTGCCCGCCGGACAATTTGCCGGCCGGATGCAGCCAGAATTTTTTCATCGCCGGGAACAGATCGAAGATCCATTCGAGGCGCTTCTGGTCGATCTGCTCAATGCGGCCTGCGTTGCGCGCGGCGAGCAGCATGTTTTCCTTTACGGTCAGGTCACCGAAGATGCCCATGCTTTCCGGGACGTAGGCGATGCCGCTTTGCGCAATCTCCGGCGTGCCGCGCTTGACGATGTCCTGCCCATCAAAGGTGATGCTGCCTTGCGAGGCCTGCCACAGGCCCATGATGGTGCGCAGGGCAGTCGTTTTGCCTGCGCCATTGCGTCCTAGCAGCATGGTCAGCTGGCCCCGCGGCACTTCCAGGTCGACGCCATGCAGTATGTGATACGCGCCGATGTGAGTGTGCACGCTTTCAAGTTTCAATAACGGTTGGTTCATGCTGCAGCCTCTTCAACGGGAGCCAGGCCAAGATAGGCCTGTTGCACCACTGGCGACGCGATGACCGTTTCCGGATCGCCGTCGGCCATCAGCGTGCCGTTGTGCAGCACGATGATGCGGTCCGCCAGTTCGCGGACGACGTCCATCTTGTGCTCGACCAGCAGGATCGTCTTGTCGGTTTGCTTCTTCAGCGCGCGGATCAGGTCCAGGATCACCGGGACTTCATCCACGCTCATGCCGGCAGTGGGTTCATCGAACATATAGATGTCCGGATCGAGCGCCATCAGCAGGCCGACTTCCAGTTTGCGTTGATCGCCGTGTGGCAGGGCGGCGGCGGGCACGTCGCGCCTGGCCGCAAGCGCTACATTTTCCAGAACCTGGTCGGCGCGTTCGATCAGCGCCTTATGGTGACTCCAGACATTCCACAGGTCGAGTCCGAGTCGCCGGCGCGACTGCAGCGCGAGCCGCACGTTTTCCATCACCGTCAGGTTAGGAAAAAGGCTGGTGAGCTGGAACGCGCGGCCGAGTCCGGCATGGGTGCGTGCCGATACCGGCAAGGCCGAGATATCGTGGCCGTTCAGCAGAACCTGGCCGGCCGATGGCCGGAGCTGTCCTGAGATCAGGTTGAAGTAAGTAGTCTTGCCGGCGCCGTTCGGCCCGACGATCGCAGTCAGGGTGCCGCTGTTGAACGCGCATGAAACCGCATTGACGGCGATGTGGCCGCCAAATCGTATAGTCAGGTCGCGGGTTTCGAGCGAAGTTTTATTGACGCCGGGCCTGGCGTCTTGTTGTTGTAGTGGCATTGCCATCCTCGGAGCGCAGGCCGCTCCACCCTCTGTCAAAAGGATGGAGCGAGTGGTGGGATCAACGCTTGTTGGTGATCGGCACTTTCATATCTTCCGGCTTGATCTCGCGGATCAGTTCGGGGATGCCCCATGCGACGTTCGGATCGACCTTGATCTTGAAGTGGAACATCGACTGCATCGCCTGATGGTCTTCCTTGCGGAACGTCATCTTGCCTTTCGGCGTGTCAAAGCTCAGTCCTTCCATGGCCCCGATCAGCTTCTCGGTATTCATGTCGCCATCGGTTTTTTTGATCGCTTCCACCAGCGCCATGCCGGCCGACATGCCGCCCGCGGTAAAGAAGTCAGGCGGCCCGTTGTGACGCTTCTGGTGCTCGGCGACCAGCCAGTCGTTCACCGGATTCTTGTGCATGCCGTAGTAGTAATAGGCGGCGCCTTCCATGCCGGGGAAGCTCTTGTAAGAAGCCATCGCCGGCAGGATGTTGCCGCCGCTCGCGACTTCAATGCCGTGGCGCTTCGGGTCGAGGTCGGCGAGTTTGCCTATCGGCGACGCGCCGGCCCAGATCACGAAAATCACCTTGCGCCCAGACTGTCCTTTGAGCGCATCAAACATGCGTTGCGCGCCGGCGGTGAAGTCGGTTGTATTGCCGGGCAGGTATTCTTCATGCGCCAGCTTCGCCGACTTCAACGCTTCCTTGAAGGCCTTCACGCCATCACGGCCGAACGCGGTGTCCTGCGCCATGGTTGCGATCGACACGCCTGCCTTGTCGAGGGCGACCGCATTGGAAATCGCATCCTGCGACGAATTGCGTCCGGTGCGGAAAATATAGCGGTTCCATTTTTCGCCGGTGATGGCGTCGGCCACAGCCGGTTCCACCAGCAGGATTTTCTTGTACTCTTCGGCCACCGGCAGCATCGCAAGCGCCACGCCGGAACTGGTCGGCCCGACCGCGATGTCGACCCGGTCATCCGCATAGGCCGAAGCCAGCTGCGATTTGCCCACATCGGGCTTGCCCTGGCTGTCCTTTTCGATCACGACCAGCTTGTTGCCGTTGACCGTCATGGTGCCCTTGGTCGCGTATTCGAGACCCATCATGAGGCCGATGTGGGTTTGCTTCGCATAGGCTTCAAGCGCGCCGGTCTTGTCGTAGACGTGGGCGATCTTGATGTCTTTGGCGTGGATCGTGGTGACGCAGCAGAAGGCGGCGACCGCCGCCAGCAGGTGGTGTCTCATGATTGTCTCTTCCTCTTGTGGAAATAATTATTTTTTAACCGGACTTCGTACTATGCGCAGTCCGGCTCCGAGCAGGTTACCCCATGGCGAGGCGCCGCGGAAGTAGTAAAAATACTATGAGGCGGTCGCGCCGGCGAGACGCCATCACGGCTTCATTGCATCGACGACGGAAGTTGCGCCGCGGGTCAGCCACACGATGTCTGAATGCAGCGCGATGAAATTGATCCCCATGTCGCGATAGCGCTTGGCGACCTCGGCATCCGGCGCGTAGACGCCGACCGATTTTCCATGCTGTGTGCATACCGCGGTGATGTAGGCGATCGCGGTTTGGACATCGCTATGGGTTGCGTTAGCAAGATGCCCCATGTTGGCGGCGAAATCGGCGGTGCCGACAAAGATGCAGTCAACGCCGTCGGTAGCGGCAATTGCATCGATATTGGAGAAACCCTTTGGAGACTCGACCTGGACGATGACGCTGGCCTCTGCGTTCGCGGTCGAAGTGTAGGTGCGATCGAGGCCATAAGTCCCGGCGCGCACTACATTGGATATGCCGCGAGTGCCGCCATTGTTATTTTGCGGATAGCGGGTGGCAGCAACCGCGTCTGCGGCTTCCTTCGCTGTCTCGATGGCGGGAAACATGATGGTTTGCGCTCCGCAGTCCATCATGCGTTTGACCTGCGCTTCGTTGTTGGATGCTACGCGCACTATGGCATGCGCAGTGGCGCCATGCGAGCGCGCAGCATCGATCGCCTGCAGTTGCGAGAAAACGTCCTGGATGTCGTTCGGCCCATGCTCCGCATCGATCATTAACCAGTCAAAGCCGCAGTGCGAGAGTGCCTCCGCAACCGGGGCGCTGGCAATGGAAAGCCAGCAGCCAATAATGAATTCGCGACGGGTTAACTTCTGTTTCAACAGATTGGTCGGTGCGGGCATGATGATTTCCGTATGTCAATTTACTGATTCTAGTCTGAAGTCTTCTTTTTTGACACGCTTGTCATTTTACTAATTGACTGTCGCACCCATGGTATGTCCGAAAACGGCTAGACGCGGCCCCGCGCCGACGCGTATAAAGCCACATGGACTCCGGAATAAACCTCCCTGACCTGGTCGCACCCGCCCTCGACCGGGACAGCTGTTATCGCGCGTTGACGGCCAGGGATACGCGCTTCGACGGCGTGTTTTTCACCGGCGTGAAAACCACCGGCATTTACTGCCGGCCGGTCTGCACCGTAAAGACGCCGCGCGAGTCGTCTTGCACATTCTTCACTACCGCGGCGGCGGCGGAAGCAGCGGGCTTTCGACCGTGCCTGCGCTGCCGGCCCGAACTGGCGCCTTACGCCCTGCAGCAAAACCTCGCCCACCAAGTATGGCTGCGCATCGCCGCAGGCGCATTGAATGATGGCGATGTCGAACGGCTCGCCACTGAAGTGGGATTGTCGTCGCGCCAGTTGCGGCGCGTATTGCTGCAGCATTTCGGCGTAACGCCCGTCGAACTGGCGCAGACGCAGCGCCTGTTGTTCGCCAAGAAGCTGTTGCAGGAGACGGATTTGTCCATGGCCGACATTGCCTATGCCGCCGGCTTTGGCAGTGTGCGGCGCTTCAATGCGCTGTTCGCGCAGCGCTATGGCATAGCGCCCAATGCAATTCGCCGTGCAGCGACAAAGGCCGAAACGGGGGCGCCTGATGCGCTCACCCTGCGGCTGGCGTACCGGCCGCCGTTTCATTGGGAGCGTATCGTGCGTTACCTGTCGGGTCGCGCTGTGCCCGGCGTGGAGGCTGCAGTTGCGGGCACTTATCTGCGTAGTGTGCGTATCGGCGACGCCGTCGGCTGGATACGCGTGACGCATCTGGCGGCAAAGCATCAGCTTGAGCTGGAAGTTGCGACATCACTCGCAACCGCGCTCATGCCACTGCTTGCACGCGTGCGCGGCCAGTTTGATCTCGATGCGAATCCGGCCGTCATCGAAGCGCATTTGCGGCAGGATCCGATGCTGCTTGCACATATCGACTCGATGCCCGGCCTGCGTGTGCCGGGAGCATTCGATCCGTTCGAACTCGCGGTGCGGGCGGTGCTGGGCCAGCAGGTCAGCGTCGCCGGCGCGACCACGCTGTCGGGCAGGCTGGTCGCGCGCTTCGGCGAATCGGTGGAAACGCCTTTCGCCGAAATAACCCATTACATCACTCATGCGCAAGAGATCGCTGCCGCTGATGCAACGGAAATTGCGCGGATTGGTATTCCCGCCACGCGTGCGCAGACCATTCAGGGCCTCGCACAGTTCGCGGCAGATGGCGGGTTGCGGATGCGGCCGGGGACCGGCCTGGACGAAGCGATCAGTCGATTGAAAACCGTACGTGGCATCGGCGACTGGACCGCGCACTACATCGCGCTGCGTGCACTGCGTTATCCCGATGCTTTTCCGGCCGGCGACCTCGGACTGCAAAAGGCGGTCGAAGAAAACGCCAGGCTCACCGAGAAACAGCTCGCCGCGCGTGCCGCCGTATGGTCGCCCTGGCGCGGCTATGCAGCCCTCATACTTTGGATGAAATCATGATTCATTACACGGAATTCAACAGCCCCCTGGGCAAGCTGTTGCTATCGGCAACCGCCGACGGACTGTGCGGCCTCTACTTCGAAGAACACAGGTACTTCAAGGGGACGGAAGGATGGCAGCGTAATGACACCCACATGCAGCTGTGTATCGCGGTGCGGCAGCTTGATGAATATTTCACTGGCGGGCGCAAGGAATTCAATATGGCACTCGATATGCCCGGCACGGCATTTCAACAGGCGGTCTGGAAAGAACTGCTGCAGCTTCCCTACGGAGCAACGGCAACGTACCGCGCCATCGCCGAGCGCGTCGCCAATCCGAAAGCGATAAGAGCTGCCGGCACTGCCATTGGGCGCAATCCGATTTCCATCATCGTGCCGTGTCATCGCGTGATCGGCACAAGCGGTTCGTTATCGGGTTATGCGGGAGGACTCGAGCGCAAAAGCTATCTGCTCGCGCACGAAGAAAAGCGCAGGTAGGAAATGATGGTGTGTCGCGTTATCAGCGAAATGGTGAAACGTGACACACCATTTTCAAAATGGATTAACGTGAGGTAGAGCCGGTGCCGCCGGTTGGGCTCGACGAGCCGGTGGAGCCTGAAGTTCCGGTGGTGCTGGAAGCGCCGGATGAACTAGGGCCTGCCGATGCCGGGCCTGCGCCTGCGCCGGTGTTGTCGGTGGCGCCTGGCATTGAAGAGCTGCTGCCTGAGCTGCTCGGGCTGGAAGAAGAGCTGGAACTTGGGCTGGTGCTCGATGCGCCGTAGCCGCCGCTGCCCATGCTGCCGGACGCGCCGGAGCTGCTCGGAGATGAGACTGTGCCTGTTGTCGAGCCCGTACCCGAGCCCATGCCAGACGTAGAACCGGAAGAGCTACCGGTGCCGGTCGTGCCGCACGCGGTTAACACAAGAGCGCACGCCAGAGGGATGGTCCATTTCATCATATGATTCTCCTAGAAAGTAAAACAATGCTGCATGAACATTCATGCCAAATTTGCATGTATGCGAGTAGGTAGAATCTTTGAACAGGCGAAAGTTCCAAAAGAATTGGCCCCCGACTATCGGTGGTGATATCGGTCAATCACCTTCTTTACGAGCAATCAAAATCCGTTACGGATCCGGTCGATATTAGTTTTGGACGAATCTGAATCGGGGTTAAACGTGCTAACACATACGCGCAAGGAGGCTATGATCACCGGGGAGTCCGCTGCGCCTGAAGTGCGCTCGGCAATCCGCAAGCACATCGCAGCGCGGCAGGAAGTCGAGACGATCATTCATCGGATCGCGTTGCAATGGGGAGCACTTGATGGTCGCGGTTCAGGCCAAGATGCAACCGCAAAATTCAGACGTCGCGCTGGTCAATGCGATCAACGCGGTGGAGAGAGCATAGAAATCCACTGGCCACAGGCGAAGTGGTGCTTCTTCGATCTGGACGTGGAAGGAAAAGATTGACGCGTGCGGAAGGGCACTAAGGCACCGCGCAGGAATAAGTTGGCCAAATTTTCTGGCCATAGCGGGCGCGTTGCAGAGAGCCTGTTCTTCTTTTTTCTTGCGAACGTGTTGCTCGTCGTCGCCATAGCTCGCTATGACTCCTCCTCACGCCTTGCACCGCATCCCGCGACGGCCGC
>JBBWZW010000334.1:0-4984 GCA_039649305.1 Burkholderiales bacterium | reverse complement strand
GTCTCGGCATCGGCGGCATCGCGGTCGCGCTCGCGGTGCAGAATATCCTTGGCGATGTCTTCTCGTCGGTGTCGATCGCATTGGACAAGCCGTTCGTCATCGGTGACTTCATCATCGTCGATTCATTTATGGGCACGGTCGAATACGTGGGCATGAAAACCACGCGCCTCCGCAGCCTGGGCGGCGAACAGATCATCTTCTCGAATACTGAACTGCTGAAGGCGCGCATCAAAAACTACAAGCGCATGCAGGAACGGCGGATCCAGTTCGAGTTCGGCATCGCCTTTGAAACAACGATCGAGAACGTGAAGCGCATCCCGCAGATGGTGGAGGAGGCCATCAGGGCACACGAGCCGGACATCCGCTTCGATCGCGCACATTTCAAGGGCTATGGCGAAAGCGCGTTGCAGTTCGAGGTGGTCTACACCGTACTCGACCCTGACTACAACAAGTACATGAACATCCAGCAGGCCGTGAATCTCGCGATGCTCGCGCAGTTTCGTGAACTCGGGATCGCGTTTGCTCATCCGATTCGTACGCTTTATGTGGCGCCGGGGCAGGCTTCGGAAGAAATGAGTGAGCCGCCTCGCCGTAGTGATATGAAGATCGCGGGGAAGTAAGGAGGTAGGGCGGGTCACGACCCGCCCTGCTTCGTGTTCGGATTTCGGCCTTATCTCTAAATATTTAACAAATGCGGACCACCGGAAATTTGACCTCTGACACCCTGACAAGCCTAGTTCACCCCTGAAATTCATAAAGACACAGCTTTTCGCTGAATTTTGCTCACTTTTCGCCACACAAAGTGAGTTTATTGCTATGCTTGCCGCGCGAAGTAATTGATGTTAGTCAAATTAATCGCGAAATCCCGTTTCTGCTGGAACCATCAAACCATCAGTTGCTCTAAAAGTTGTCATTTGCCGAAAGGGAGTGCAATGAAGAAAGAGAGTAATCATCTGGGTTTACGCGGTTTAAATAACTTCGATCCCCTCCGACCGAGAGACACCGACCTCACCGATCTTGAAGGCTGGTGCCAACTCATCGGCGGTCGAGTTGGGGCGGCGGCTGCCGTGCTGGCTTTTCTAGCCTGCTATATATATGGCATCGCGAAGTACGGAATGTTGCTGGGCATAGGACTAGGCTGGCTACCGGCGGGGTTCATTGCCTGGATGGCCGCTCAACTGGTCGCGCCTGTCGCAACCGTGCTTCTGCAGCAGATCGTCCTCGGATCGAGGCATTTGTCTTCCCGGGTAGAGGCTAGCAAGCTCCACCGGTAACAGACACCGCATCAGGAATACGCATAGGCCGTAGCGGCCGCAGGGATTTGTTCCCTCCAAATTTCCCCCGCCTTACCGTAGTTTCGCTAATTTCCCGTCCCTGATTTCGAACGAATAGCGCATCCACAAGCCGTCATTCGGACGCCCCACCATAGCAACATGTATTTCTCACAAGCATTGTGACTTTCAGTTCCGTCTGATATATTGACTCTCAGTTACATTTGAGTGTTTTTGAGAGACGAGAACCTATGGATACGATCGCCGTAGTAGGACTTGGCTATGTGGGCCTCCCTTTGGCAGTAGAGTTCGGGAAATTACGGCGAACCATAGGCTTCGACCTCTCCTCCGCAAAAATCGCAAGTTACAAGCGCTTTGTCGACCCCACTGGAGAAGTCAGCAGCGACACACTGCGAGCAGCGAAGCAATTGACCGTCACCAGCAACCCGGCGGCGATATCGCAAGCCGACTACATCGTGGTCGCCGTCCCTACGCCGGTCGACATCGCCCACAACCCTGATTTCACGCCCCTCATCGGCGCCAGCGAATTCGTCGGCAAAAACATGAAGCGCGGCGCGATCGTCGTCTACGAATCCACGGTATATCCCGGCGCGACCGAAGAAGTCTGCATTCCCGTCCTTGAAAAGCACTCCGGCATGAAATGGAAAGAAGATTTCCATGTCGGTTATTCACCTGAGCGGATCAATCCCGGCGATAAAGAGCGCACGCTGACCACCATACTGAAGATCGTGTCAGGCGACGACGCCGACACCCTGAATAAGGTGGCAGCACTGTATGGCAGCATCGTAACCGCCGGCGTGTACCGCGCATCCAGCATCAAGGTCGCAGAAGCCGCAAAGGTGATCGAGAACACCCAGCGCGACCTGAACATCGCGCTGATCAACGAACTCGCCGTCATCTTCGACATGATCGGCCTCGACACACAAGAAGTGCTGCAGGCCGCCGGCACGAAGTGGAACTTCCTCCCGTTCCGTCCCGGCCTGGTAGGTGGCCACTGCATCGGTGTCGATCCTTATTACTTGACGCATAAGGCCGAGATGGTCGGCTATCACCCCCAGGTGATCCTGGCGGGCCGCCACATCAACGACGGCATGGCCAAATTTGTCGCGGAAAAGACCGTCAAGGAAATCATCAAGGCCGGCTTCAATGTGAAAGGCGCCAAAGTCAACGTGCTCGGGCTGACCTTCAAGGAAAACTGCCCCGACATCAGGAATTCCAAGGTCGCCGACGTGATCCACGAACTTCGCTCGTACGGCGTCGATGTACACGTACACGATCCGTTAGCCGACCCCGAAGAGGCGCAACACGAATACGGAGTAAAGCTCGAGACGTGGGATGAACTGCCGCGCGCGCATGCAATTGTCGCCGCAGTATCGCACCGCGAACTCTCACGCAGGGCGTTGACTGACTACCTCGAAAAGGTAGTCGAGAACGGCTGCTTTATCGATATCAAATCGCAGTTCGATCCGAAAGCGCTTCGCGAAACAGGGCTCAGCGTGTGGCGGCTCTGAATAAGCGAGTGGCGGGGACAGCAAGCACATGACAGCGTATCAGGCTGCACAGCAGCATCTGAAGGAACATCAGTACCACTGGCTGATTACCGGGGTGGCGGGCTTTATCGGGTCGAACCTTCTCGAAGCCTTGCTGCGGTTGAATCAGAAGGTGACCGGGCTCGATAATTTTTCGACGGGGTATCGGCACAATCTCGATCAGGTGCGTGACTTGGTTGGCGCAAGTGCATGGCGCAACTTCAGCTTCATTGAAGGCGACCTGCGTAATCTCGAAGACTGCTCCGCCGCATGCAAAGGTGTGGACTACGTGCTGCAGCAGGCAGCGTTGGGGTCCGTGCCGCGCTCCATTGAAAATCCCATCCTCACCAATGCCAACAACATTACCGGCTTCCTGAACATGCTGGTGGCCGCGCGTGATGCGAAGGTGAAGCGATTCGTCTACGCCGCATCCAGTTCCACCTACGGCGACCATCCCGGATTGCCGAAAGTAGAAGACACGATAGGCAAACCGCTTTCTCCCTACGCAGTCACCAAGTACGTCAACGAAATGTATGCCGACGTATTCGCCCGCTGCTATGGAATGGATTCAATCGGGCTGCGTTACTTCAACGTATTCGGCCCGCGGCAGGACCCGAATGGTGCTTATGCCGCAGTGATCCCCCAATGGGTAGCCGCGCTGGTTCGCAATCAGCCGGTACGCATCAATGGCGATGGCGAAACAACGCGCGACTTCTGCTTTGTCGACAATGTCGTGCAGGTCAATCTGCTCGCTGCACTCGCACAAGCGCCGGAAGCGGCCAACCAGGTTTATAACGTCGCGCTGAATGATCGCACCAGCCTCAATGAGCTGTATGAAATGATGCGGGCACTATTGAGGCAAAATTTTCCGCACATCGACAAGCACCGACCGCAGTACAGCAAATTCAGGGATGGTGACATACGCCACTCGCAAGCTGACATATCCAAGGCGGGGAGGTTGCTGGGTTATGCGCCGACGCATCGGATTGGCGATGGATTGAAAGAGGCGATGGAGTGGTATATGAATAATCTGATGGGGTCGAGCAAGGCGGCTTGAGCTGACGTCGTCGGTCGCCGATATGCCGCGTCAAGCTCCCTCTCCCGCAAGCGGGAGCGGTGCCTAAGTAAGTCGACTCGTTGAGAGGACACATGAAGTCACGCAATCTGACCAAAGACGCTGCTTCGCACGCAAGGCACTTGTTCATCCTCTGCGTCATTCTCTGCTTCGCAAGAGCCACACATGCAGCCGACCTCCCCACCACCGTCCAATCCGTCAAACCCTCCATCGTCGGCATCGGTTCCCACGAAAAAACCCGCAGCCCCGCCGTCAAATTCGTCGGAACCGGCTTCGTCGTTGCGGACGGCTTGAGCATCATCACGAACGCACACGTGGCGAACGGCGCGGTCAGCAGCGAAAACGAAATGCTCGGTATCGTCATTGGCAAGGGCGCAGAAATGGAGTTCCGCCAGGCCAAGCTGGTGGCAAGCGATCCTGAGCATGACCTTGCTTTGCTCAGAATAAGCGGCAAGCCACTACCCTCACTACAGCTCGGGGACTCGGCTAACGTGGTGGAAGGCCAATCGGTCGCCTTCACCGGGTTCCCGCTCGGAATCGTCCTGGGCCTGAACCATGCCACCCACCGCGGTATAGTTTCGGCAATCACACCAATCGTCCTTCCCGCGCTCGGTTCAGGCAAACTCGACGCGAGAATGATTTCCCAGCTTCGACGAAACCCGTTCATGATTTTTCAGCTGGACGGCACCGCCTATCCTGGGAACAGCGGCAGCCCGGTATATGACCCTCAGACCGGGGTGGTGTACGGGGTGATTAACATGGTGTTCGTGAAGGGAATCAAGGAGAACGCCATCACAAATCCGAGTGGGATTACCTATGCGATTCCGGGGCGATATGTGCGCGAACTGCTGCAAGCGAAATAGCGTAATGACGGTCCCGTCTTCCGCGGAGGCGCGACACCGGTAAGTCATATCTAAATTCCTCCGTTGGCGCTCGACACCCCGCGCGCGCTCGCGGGCTCGTCAAGGGAGATGCAGTGCCGTAGGGCGGAAAAGCGAAGCGCATTCCGCCATGCGGAGTTTGAACATCCTACAACAAGATGAATCGGCCCATTAACCGAACCCTGCCATTAGCACTCAGTAATCGCC
>JBBWZW010000309.1:0-3372 GCA_039649305.1 Burkholderiales bacterium | reverse complement strand
GTGTGGGGCTCGGCACGGCAGCGTGCGCAGTGGTGGGCGGTGTGCTCGGTAATCAGGTCGGCGCCGGCCGCGGCAGGACAGGCGCGACAGTTGCCGGCGCCGCAGGGGGGCGATGATGGGGAGGCCAGATGCAGCGCAATTCGCATGCGGCCGGGAACCAATCGGCCCAGGCCTACCGTGTCTCGGTGCGCATGGAAAACGGCGCGATACAGACTCTGTCGCAGGATGCACCGCCCAACCTTCAAGCCGGCGAACGGGTTCGCCCGGCCGATAGCGTCATCGTCGAACGCTTCCGCTAGGCATCGTTATTTTCCGCGTATGATCTGCGGCACCGGGATGCGCCCGGTGCCGCCTGTCTCTGGGTGGCCCTTTCTTTGGATAACAAGTGTGAACGGCGAATAGAGCCGAGGGAGAAACCATGGTTTTACATCCGTTACGGGCGGTCAAGAAATGATTCCCGATCCGGCTCAATTCAGGCCTTGGCTGGAGGTCGGCAACCCGGCCCTGCGCATACTCCTGATATGGGGGCTCGCGTGGGTCGTATTGCAATTCCTGCGCAGGTTGCTTCGCGTATTCAGGACCCGGGTTGCGTCGCGCATGAAGGCGCACCTCGACCTGAGGCGGGTCGAGACCCTGACCAATGTCTTTCGCTACGCCGCCAATGTCGTCATCGCCGGTCTCGCGGGGATGCTGACGTTAAGCGAGTTCGGCATTTCGATCGCGCCGATCCTTGCCACCGCCGGTGTGGCCGGTATCGCGATCGGCTTCGGCGCGCAAAGCCTCGTCAAGGACTTCTTTACCGGACTTTTCCTGTTGATGGAGGACCAGGTCAGCGAGGGCGACATCATCGAGGCGGCGGGAAAGTCGGGCTATGTCGAGCGAGTCACGTTGCGCCACATCCGGATGCGGGATTACGACGGCAGCGTGCACTTCATTCCGAACGGAATGATTACTTCAGTCACCAACCGCAGCCGTGGATATGCGTTCGCGGTGATCGACATCAATGTTCCGCGCCATCTGGACGCGGACCAGGTGTTCGCGCTGATACGCAGGATTGCCGAAGAAATGCGCAAGGATCCCGCTTGCGAAACGGCGATTGTCGATGATGTTGACATCGCCGGCGTGGAGAAACTGGAGGATGCCACCTTCGGCATACGCTGCCGGATCAAGGTTGTGCCGGCGCGGCAGGCTCAGGTGCGTGCCGAGTTCCTGCGGCGCATGAAGCAGGCGCTGGATGCGCTCAAAGAGTCGCAGTCACCGCCGGGACCGGCCTGACACTGCACGGATTCGTGCGCAGGAGATTCTTTACCGGATGCATTGCAATTTTTACCCATGGAGGCGCCATCGGAGGCCTTGGCGGCTTGCGTTTTCAACGTAATTTGATAAGGTCAAACCGTCGGGCAGCAAACGGGGCGGCAGCACATCAGTATCCGTGCTGCGCGTGTCGGGCACAGATGTTGCGTTGATCGAAAAATCCAGGGCCGGTAATGCGGCTTGATTCGGTTCAACTCAACATTTCGGTTTGATAGGAGCATAAACGATGGCAACGACTGTGAATTACACCGGCGGCGATCCAGACCGGGCGCTTGATGCGTCAGGAGCGTATATGCGGCGTCCGTTGTTCCCGGCGATACGCTGGGGCGCCGTCCTGGCCGGTGTGGCCGTCGGCGTTTCCATACAGCTGGCGCTGACATTGCTTGGCATCGCTACCGGCTTGTCCACTACCGACGTATCGCAGGGGGAGACGGTCGGCATGGGCCCGCTGCTATGGGCCGGCTTCAGCATGCTGGTCGCCGCCTTTGTCGGCGGCTATGTGGCGGCGCGGATGTCCGGGCTCAAGCGTAAAGCCGACGGCATATTGCATGGCGCGGTTTCATGGGCAGTAACCACCATCATGTTTGCGGCTTTGGCGACGTCTATAGGCGGTACGCTGTTGAGTGGTGTGTTCAACAACATGAGCCAGCTGGCACAGAGCGCCAATGCGTCGGCCGGCGGCTCGCCGGTCGCGTCGATGATTCGCTCGCAGCTTGGTAATGTCGACCCGGCCGCTCTCAAGCAAGTGCAACAGGCGATCCAGAACGGCCAGCGTGACCAGGCTATTCAGCAGCTGACCTCAAGGGGTGTCGACCAGGCCGGGGCTGCCGCAGTTGTCGACCAGGCCTTGATCCTTTCCGGCAAGTCCGGGAGCGCATCACCGCAGAGCCGCGAGACAGCGGAAACCGCAGTCAAAAGCGCCGGAGCGGCGGCGTGGGTGGTATTCCTCGCGGTAGCACTGGCTCTTGCAATCGGGATCGCCGGTGGCGCACTTGGCGCCGCGGGTTCGCGCCGCGTCAGTTGGTCGGGCACGCCTGCGCGCGCATCCTGACGAAGGCAGTACACAAGGAACCACTACGTATGCAACTTAAATCCGGCAGTGTGGCAGCCAATTATCGGGGAAGGGCATGTCCTCCGCGTTTCGCACGCGTTTCCGTTCACGATTCCGTTTCCGCCGAGATGCTGCAGGGGTGTCCGGTTGTGACCGCGAACGGCGACACGATCGGCAGGGTAGAGCACCTGATGATCGACTTGCAGACCCATCAGCTCCGCTATGTCCTGCTGTCCGGCCGGACACGTCGCAGCGCGGAAATCGCCATTCCCTGGAATACCCTGTATTTCGATTCCGCGACAGCGAGGCTGGTGTTCTATACCTGGCCTTAGCAATCCGTAACCGTAGAGAAGGCGGCCCTCTGCCCACGCGTGTTTGCGTCGGTACAGCGGACGCTGCGGGGTTGCGTAAAACTACAATCTGATCCCTGATTCCTGACCTCTGTCCCCTGACAAGAAGGGGCCTTTGCTGCGCGCGGCATTTGCGTTTGCCTTTGCGATCGCGCGCAGGCACATCGCCACCGTGCCGGCGAATGCTTCGTCGTACCACGGATTCGCTCCGCTGGCGCTGACGACGATGCCGTCGAACGCAATGCTGCCCCATAAGACGGTGTCCCCCAGTGTCAACATATGCGGACGCAGCTCCTGCACCGCATGCGCGTCCATTCCATGTTTCCACGCGACCCGCGCCTTCGCGCGGGCAAACCCTGCATAGTCGGCATCCCATTTGGTTCGGTCGCCCACCGAGTGCTCGTAAAGAATCGCTTCCTCGAAAGACGCGTTTGCCGGCGTCAGCACCGGGTCCATCACCACCAGGTAGAGAAAGCCGCTTTCACCGACCTCCTTCAGTTTCATCGCCTCGGTAATCAGCGGCAGGCTCATGGTCACCGCCTTCTCGGCGGCCTGTCGATCGATCAGATAGCTTCCTGTTTGCGCCATATATTTTCCTTATGAAATTTAAAGCTGCGTAACCAACCGGAAGGTCGCGTTCCAGTCGTCGATGAAACG
>JBBWZW010000291.1:0-18138 GCA_039649305.1 Burkholderiales bacterium | reverse complement strand
AATTTTGCGCCGCCCAGACGGGCAGAGTGGCGATTCCCCGGCGGCTGGCAACCAGCTGCAGCATTGCCACCGTCAATTCGGTGGTGCGGCGCGCGGTGTCGATGCCTGCCGGTTTCAGCACCTGCCGGACCACGTCAAGCATGTCGTCCGGCACCGGATAAGTGATCAACGTATCGGTCGCAAAATCCTCCGCCACCAGGTAATCCCGTGCGGCCAGCGGATGGTCTTTCGCCACCAGCGCCACGATTTCGAAACGAAACAGCGGGTGGTAGTCCACTGCTTCATCCGGGTCGATTTCCGAGACGATCGCTACATCAGCGCGATGGCCGTACAGCAGGCCCACCGGGTCCGCCTGGAAACCCGACACAATATCGAGTTCCACTTCCGGCCAGCGGCTTCGAAACACATCCATCGCCGGCATCAGCCAGTCGAAACAGGTATGGCATTCCACCGCGATCCGCAGTTGCCCGGCCGCGCCTTGGGCAAGGCGGACCACATCACGCTCGGCGCCTTCCACCTGCATCAGAACCGCATCCGCCAGTTTCAGCAACCGTTCGCCGGCGGGTGTGAAGCGTACCGGCACCGACTTGCGTTCAAACAGCGGCGTGCCGTGGTGGTCCTCCAATTGCTTGATCTGGTGTGACAGCGCCGACTGTGTGACGTTGAGCAGCGTTGCCGCACGCAGCAGATTGCCGGCCTCGCGAAGGGCGACCAGGGTTTTGAGATGGCGTAGCTCGAGGATGGATTGCACTATGAATTAAATTCAAGATGATTCGTAGAATATATCGTTTGAATCATAAAGCAAGCTGGTCCACCATGGCAACCCTTAGCGATATTCAATTTTGGAGTCCACCATGCCACATGCACATACATTAGGTTTCCCGCGGATCGGGGCGCACCGTGAATTGAAATTCGCGCTGGAGTCGTTCTGGCGCGGCGAAACCAGCGAGGCCGCGCTGCAGGCCACCGGCCATGAGCTGCGCGCGCGACACTGGTCGCTGCAGGCGCGGGCTGGCATGGATTGGGTCACCGTTGGCGACTTCGCCTGGTACGACCATGTGCTCAACACGCTCGCTTTGCTGGGCGCTATTCCGTCGCGTTTTAAATTCGATCCGAAGACACTGGGCTTGTCCGAATACTTCACGCTGGCCAGGGGCAGCAGCGACCAATTCGCGATGGAGATGACCAAGTGGTTCGATACGAACTATCACTACCTGGTGCCGGAATGGACCGCGGACGTGAGTTTCGAAGGCGGCGTGGACTGGCTGTTCGATGAAGTCGATGAAGCCCGGGCAGCGGGCCATCCGGTGAAGGTGGCGCTGGTCGGCCCGCTGACCTTGCTTTATCTCGGCAAGATCAAATCCGGTCTCGATCATAAGCTCGACTTGCTACCGCGTGTGGTCGCGGGTTATCAACGGATACTGGAGCGTTTGCAGGAAGCCGGCGTGGAATGGGTGCAAATCGACGAGCCGATTCTGGCGCTCGAACTGGACAGTGCGTGGCGGGACGCATATGCGCCGACTTATACGGCCCTGGCAAAGACCGCACCGCGACTGTTACTCGCGACATACTTCGACGAAGTTCGTGAACATGCATCCCTCCTGCGCGACTTGCCGGTGGCTGGCGTACATCTCGACCTCGTGCGCGGTGGCGGCCAGCTGGATGACCTCCTTGCCGACTGGCCCAAGGATCGCATCCTGTCAGCCGGCATCGTCGACGGACGCAATATCTGGCGCGCCGATCTCGACGCCGCACTGCGCACGCTTGACCCTGCGCTGGTCGCGCTTGGCGACCGCCTGTGGGTTGCGCCGAGCTGTTCGCTGCTGCATGTCCCGGTCGATTTGGCACATGAGGCCAAGCTCAATGCGGAAGTGAAAAACTGGCTCTCGTTCGCCACCCAAAAGCTGGACGAAATCGCCGCGCTGAAAACCGCCTTGAATGGAAGTGCTGATGCGGTACAAGACCAATTCGCAGCCGCCCGGGCCGCGGTCGCGGCACGCCGCAGTTCGCCACGTATTCACAATGCGGTAGTGCAAAAGCGGCTGGCAAACGTCTCGGAAGCCGATGAACATCGCGCCGCCGATTTCCCTGCCCGGATCGCGAAGCAACAGGCGAAATGGCGATTGCCGCCGTTTCCCACCACGACCATCGGCTCCTTTCCGCAAACCGCTGAGATCCGCCATGCACGCGCCGCGTTGAAGCGCGGCGACCTGTCGCACCTCGATTACCTGAACCGGATGCGCGACGAGATCCGGGAAGTGGTGCGCAAGCAGGAAGATCTGGGCCTCGACGTGCTGGTCCACGGCGAGCCGGAGCGCAACGACATGGTCGAATATTTTGGCGAGCAGCTATGGGGCTACGGCTTCACCGACTATGGCTGGGTGCAAAGCTACGGCTCGCGCTGCGTGAAGCCGCCGTTCATCTACGGCGATGTCTATCGGCCTGAGGCTATGACGGTGGGCTGGAGCCAGTTCGCGCAGAGCCTGACGGATAAGCCGATGAAAGGCATGCTGACCGGCCCGGTCACCATGCTGCAATGGTCGTTCGTGCGTGACGACCAGCCTCGTGAAACGACCGCATTGCAGATCGCGCTCGCATTGCGCGATGAAGTGCGCGACCTGGAAAAGGCTGGCATCGGCATGATCCAGATCGACGAACCAGCATTCCGCGAAGGCCTGCCGCTGAAGACGCGCAACTGGCAGCACTACCTTGACTGGGCGGTGCGCGTGTTCAGGATCAGCGCAGCCGGCGTGGCCGACGAAACGCAGATCCACACGCATATGTGCTATTCGGAGTTCAACGACATATTGCCGTGGATCGCCGCGCTCGATGCCGACGTCATCACGATCGAGACGTCACGCTCCGATATGGAGCTGCTCGACGGCTTTGGCAAGTATGCCTATCCGAACGACATCGGTCCCGGCGTCTACGACATACACTCGCCCCGAGTGCCGCAGGTTGCCGAGATCGAGCGGCTACTGCGTAAGGCGCGCGGCGTTATTCCGGACGAGCGGTTGTGGGTCAATCCGGATTGTGGTCTGAAGACGCGGGGCTGGCCTGAGACCAGCGCGGCGCTAAGTAATATGGTGCAGGCCGCGCGCACGTTGCGGCGATCGGTCGAGGCAGGCTAGATCCGCTCGCGTATCACGGTAGCGGAAACACGAGACAGGTCGTGGTCGCATGCGCGTAGATCTTGCCCTCGGCGTCGACGATGCGTCCTTCGGCGACACCCACCCGGTTGCCGACCTGGATCACTTTTCCTTCCGCGCGCACCGGCCCTGTCTTGTCGGTCATCGCGCGGATCAGGTTTACCTTCAGTTCGAGCGTGGTATAGCCCATACCCTTGGGTAGCGACGACATGACCGCGCAGCCGACCGCCGAGTCGAGCAGGGTGCAAAAGTAGCCGCCATGCACGCTCCCCATCGGGTTGTAGTGTTTTTTCGCGGGCGTGCCCTGGAACACTGCGCGGCCCGACTCAACCTCCACCAGGTTGAAGTCCAGCGTCTCGCTGATATACGCCGGCGGAAGTTGGCCGGACTGTATCTGCTGCAGGAGCTCTAATCCACTGCATTGCTTTAACGGCTCGAGTCCGGCGATGCCGGGAGGAGGGCGTTTGCTTTGCAACTCCGCTTCTTTCGCTTTCCATAGTGCCAGCGTGGTTTCGCGGTCGGTCATATCGTCTCCTGTGTGAATTGTTTGCCGATTTTATAAGCATTGAGCCGAATCTGTTTCCAGCTCGCTCTCCATGGATCCGACAGGGAATTTTCATAACCCGAAAACGCCGTTTCGTATCGTGAAACGCTCCGCCGCACAGCATCATACTTTTATTTCATTGCAAGAGATATTGTTCCGCATCGCGAAAAACGCATCGTAAGTGTTTGAAAAATATCATATTTATTTATGTTATATGTCTTATATAAGACCTTGTTGCCGTGCAAAACAAAGCCTACTATTTAGTCACAGAGTACTCATCTTCTTTTAAACCGCTACAGGAGTCTTGCCATGACATCTCGTGAACAACAAATCCAGGAACTGAACAAAGACTGGGCAGAAAACCCGCGCTGGAAAGGCATCAAACGCAACTATTCTGCAGAGGACGTCGTGCGCCTGCGCGGCTCCGTACAAATCGAGCATACGCTCGCCAAGCGCGGCGCCGAAAAGCTCTGGACCCTCGTCAACAACGAGCCTTTCGTAAACGCCCTTGGCGCACTGACCGGCAACCAGGCAATGCAGCAGGTGAAGGCCGGCCTCAAAGCGATCTATCTCTCCGGTTGGCAAGTGGCTGGCGATGCCAACCTGGCAGGAGAAATGTATCCCGACCAATCGCTCTATCCGGCGAACTCGGTGCCGATGGTAGTCAAGCGCATCAACAACACGTTCCAGCGCGCCGACCAGATCCAATGGTCGGAGGGCAAGAACGAGATCGACTTCTTTGCGCCTATCGTGGCCGATGCGGAAGCCGGTTTCGGCGGCGTGCTGAACGCATTCGAACTGATGAAATCGATGATCGAAGCCGGCGCCTCTGGCGTGCACTTCGAAGACCAGTTGGCGTCGGTGAAGAAATGCGGCCACATGGGCGGCAAAGTGCTAGTGCCCACGCGTGAGGCAGTCGAGAAACTGAATGCCGCGCGCCTGGCGGCCGACGTCAGCGGCACGCAGACTCTGGTCATCGCCCGCACCGATGCAGAAGCGGCCGATTTGCTGACTTCCGACGTGGACCCCAACGACAAGTCGTTCCTTACCGGCGAGCGCACGGTCGAAGGCTTCTTCAAGACACGGCCCGGCATCGACCAGGCGATTTCGCGCGGCGTGGCGTATGCCGAATTTGCCGACATGGTCTGGTGCGAAACCGGCAAACCCGACCTGGCTTTCGCCAAGAAATTCGCCGAAGCGGTCCATGCGAAGCATCCCGGCAAACTGCTGGCCTATAACTGCTAGCCATCGTTCTACTGGAAGAAGAACCTGGACGATTCCAAAATCGCCAAATTCCAGAAGGAACTCGGCGCGATGGGCTACAAATTCCAGTTCATCACGCTGGCAGGCTTCCATTCGCTGAACTACTCGATGTTCAACCTGGCACACGGCTATGCGCGCAACCAGATGTCCGCATTCGTCGAACTGCAGGAAGCTGAATTCGCCGCGGCTGAAAAGGGCTTCACCGCCGTCAAGCACCAGCGCGAAGTCGGCACCGGCTACTTCGACGCTGTGACACAGGCAATTCAGCAAGGCCAGTCATCCACCACGGCGTTGCACGGCTCAACCGAAGACGAGCAGTTCTTTGAGAACAAATCTTCGGAAAAGAAAGTCGCATAAGAAAAACCGACGCCACATAAGGAACCGCACCCCCGGGTGCGGTTTTTTTCGTCTCTACCCGAGGTGCGGTCGTGGGGGACTTGTTAGAATGAGCGGTTTTTAATCCCTCACAAAGACACATCCCCTATGCTGAGCTACCGCCATGCCTTTCATGCGGGCAACCACGCTGACGTACTCAAGCATGTTGTTACCATCCAGTTGATGCGCTATCTCGGGCAGAAAGACGCTCCCTACATGGTGATCGATACCCATGCCGGCGCGGGAGTGTATGCGCTCGACAGCAACCATGCCGCTAAAAACGCCGAGTACGAAACCGGCATCACCCGCCTGTGGGACCGCAAAGACCTGCCGCCGCCATTGCAAGAGTACGTTCAGCTCATCAAAGCGATGAACCCCAGCGGCAGACTCCGGTATTACCCGGGTTCGCCCTATTGCGCGGACAAGACCATGCGCGAGCAGGACAGGCTGCGCCTGATCGAATTGCATCCCAGCGAAATCAAGATACTCGAGGAAAACTTCCGCAAGGTAGAGGCGCACGCGGCCGCGCAAGGACAACGGCCGACGACGCGGGGCAAACGCGTGATGATCCAGAGAGGGGACGGTTTTAGCGAGCTGAAAGCACTGCTGCCGCCGCCTTCGCGCAGGGGGCTGGTTCTGATCGACCCTCCCTATGAAGTGAAGGAGGACTACAAGCTGGTCCGGAATACGCTGAAAGATGCGTTGGTGCGTTTCGCCACTGGCACCTACGCAGTCTGGTACCCGGTACTGCAACGGATGGAATCCCGCGAGCTGCCGCAGAAACTGAAGCAGCTTCCTGCGCAGAATTGGCTCAATGTCACGCTGTCGGTCAGTTCACCGTCGCCCGACGGGTTCGGTTTGCATAGCAGCGGAATGTTCGTGGTCAATCCGCCATGGACGCTCGAGCCGATGTTGCGCGAAATCATGCCTTATCTGGTGAATGTTTTGGGAACGGACGCTGGGGCGGGCTTCACCCTGGAATCGGGCGAGGCGTCGGCAGTCCCTGCGAGCAAGCGGCGGTCCTGAAATCAGGCGCTTCGCGGAAACAGTCGCCTGCGGGCCTCATATTGTCATTTTTGTTAGAGATTTTTACACTTTATTAATAGAATAGCCGGCGCGAGAAAGTACAATAAATCCAGTCTGGTCCAACGGGAGTCCCGAACCGTGACTTTCAATGACAGAACCTGTCCTTCGGTCTGGATTTTTATAAACCGAACACCATCAACGCTTAATGGCCGCCATCGCTCCTGACGTTTCTTTGCATATGCAGCGTGTCAAGGAATTCTTCCTTGGACGGCAACCGATCTTAAACCGCGATCAAAGCCTCGCCGCCTATGAGTTGTTGTTCCGCAGCGCCGCGGAAGGACCGGCGAACGTAACCGACGATCTGTACGCGACCGCTTCCGTCATTGCACACGCGTCCGAACTCGGGATGGAAAACGTGATCGGCGCTTCCCTCGGCTACGTCAATGTCGACGCCGCTGTGCTGATGAGTGACATCGTCCAGTTTTTACCCAAAGAAAGAGTGGTGCTCGAAATTCTCGAGACGGTCAAGGTCACCGACCAGGTATTGAACCGGGTGATGGAATTGGCGCAGGCGGGATATGCGTTCGCACTGGATGATGTCACTTCCGATTCCGAGGACGTAAAAAAGCTGCTGCCGTTGGTCGATATACTCAAGATCGATATCACCGACATGCCCCAGAGTGAGCTGATCCGGTTGAGCCGCCAGTTCAAGGCGGCAAATAAAAAGCTCGTCGCGGAAAAGGTGGAAAATCTCGTCCAGTTTCAAAATTGCCTCGACCTCGGCTTCGATTTTTTCCAGGGCTATTATTTCGCTAAACCGGATGTGCTGACCGGCAAAAAGCTGTCGCCGTCGCAGGTGGCGATTATGCGGTTGTTGGCGCTGATCGTTTCTGAGGCGGATTCCGTGGAGATCGAGCGCAGTATCAAGCAGGATGCATCGCTCGGCTTTACATTGCTGCGCCTGGTAAACACGCCGGCGGCAGGCGTGTTACAACGCATTGATTCGCTCGGCCAGGCGCTTGTCGTACTCGGGCGGCGCCGGTTGCAGCGCTGGCTGCAGATCCTGCTGTATGCGGAACCGGGCAAGTCCAACAGCGCGGCTGCACCGTTGCTGATGCTGGCGACCACGCGCGGCAAGCTGCTGGAACTGATCGCGGAGAAGCTGCAGCCGGGCAATCGCAGCATGGCTGATATTGCGTTCACCGTCGGTATCATGTCGCTGATGGACACGCTGTTCGGTCTGCCGATGCAAAAGATCCTGCAGCAAATCCAGGTGGCGGAGGACGTGAGCAAGGCATTGCTACTCCGTAAAGGGGTATTTGGCGATATGCTGAAACTGGTCGAGTCGATCGAAAACGTCGACGAGGCAGGTCCGTTGGTAGTGCCGCTGCTGAAAAAACTCCGCCTGTCGAGCGACCAGTTCTATGCCTTGCAGGTCACGGCATTCGAGTGGAGCGACAAGGTTTCCCGCACGGCCGCCTGACTGAGGACCCGCGCAGGAATAAAGTTGTCATTTTTGCTGGCCGTAGCGGGCGCACTGCAGAGAGCGTGACCATATGTCGTTCTTTGAGAACGTGTTGCCCGCCAATAGCAGTGCTCGCACTGCGTCGTGACGGGCGCACCCAGGCGGCCCCCTGGCATTACATCCCGCTACGACTGCCAAAATGAACAACTTATTCCTGCCCGGGTCCTGAATTCTTCATCGCGCCGCAAGTTACTGCCGGCGCCGCTACAATAGGTCATCATGAGCAAAGCATTTGTCAAAGAAAGCGACGACGAGGACGATCTCGACCCCGGCGTACCCGCCATACCCGCCGGCACGAAGAACTACATGAGCCCGGCCGGACACCAGGCGATAAAGGACGAGTTGCTGCGCCTGATCGATGTGGATCGGCCCGAGGTCGTTCGGATCGTACATTGGGCTGCATCCAACGGCGATCGCTCCGAAAACGGAGATTACATTTACGGCAAGCGGCGCCTGCGCGAAATCGATCGCCGCATCCGTTTCCTGACCAAGCGGCTGGATATTGCAGAAGTGGTCGATCCGACCGTACACCATGGCAGCGACCAGATTTTTTTCGGCGCCACCGTGACCTATGAAAACCAGGCGGGTGAGCAGCACACAGTGACTATCGTCGGGATCGATGAAATGGATCCATTGAACGGCAAGATCAGCTGGGTTTCACCAGTTGCGCGAGCAATGACTAAGGCGCGCGAAGGCGACTCGATTGTGCTCAGGACGCCAGGCGGGATGGAGGAGCTGACCATACTCGAAGTCAGCTACCCGGAGAAGTAGAGGGGATTCGTAGCCTTGGGCGTGATGGTTCGGAAATACTGACCCGCTAAACGAACCACTTACCATCTCGCTAGTGGTAGTTTCCGCGTGGGCACGGGGCCCACGCTACGCCGAATTTTTTAGCCGCGCTCGCGCAGTATCCGTGCGACGCGCGGAATGCGGCGAATATTGCGCATCAGGCGCGCCAGATGGATCCTGTCTTCCACCTGCACCGTGAATCGCAATTGCTGCATCATGTGGTCCTTGTCGTCATCCATGCCGACATAGGTGATGTTCGCGTCCGATTCGCCGATCTCTGCAGCGACCCGGGCGAGCACGCCTTTTTCATTCTGCACCAGGACCTTGATCCGGCAGTCGAAGCGGCGAATGAGATCCTTTCCCCACGCGACATCGATCCAGCGATCGGGCTCTTTGGCGCGCTGGCGTTTTGCCACGTAACAGTCACTGGCATGCACGATCAGCCCCTGGTCGCGCTTCAACTGGCCGGTGATGCCGTCGCCGGGTATTGGCTGACAACAGGGCGCCAACTGCACCGAAATGCCTTCGGTGCCGTAAATCATGACCGGGTCGAGCTTGTCATTGCGCGACTCGTGCTCCTCGGCCATCGGTAACGATGGGTCGTCATCGCCATCCATCAAGCCACGGATATGACGCGCCACCAGTGTCGCCATGCGTTTGCCGACGCCGATGTCGGCGTACAGATCCTCGAGCGATTTGGCGCTGGATTCATTGAGCAGCTTTTCCGTCAGCACATCCGGCAGTACCGGGTTGATGTTCACCGCAGTTAAGGCCTGCGCCAGCAGGCGCTTGCCCAAATCGGTGGATTCGGACAGATTGACTGTGCGCAGATGGTGGCGGATCGCCGAGCGCGCCTTGCCGGTACGAACAAAGGTGAGCCAGTTCGGGCTGGGACGGGACGACGGTGCGGTGACGATTTCAACGATGTCGCCATTCCGCAATTCAGTGCGCAATGCGGCTTGCTCGTGATTGACCCTGGCCGCAATCGCCTGATCGCCGATATCGGTGTGGATGGTGTACGCGAAGTCGAGCACGGTAGCGCCGCGCGGCAGCGCGATGATGGTCGACTTGGGGGTGAACACGTAGACCGAATCAGGAAACAGGTCAACTTTGACGTGTTCCAGGAATTCCGCCGAATCGCCGGTCTGTTTCTGTATATCGAGCAATGACTGCAGCCATGCGTGGGTGCGTTGCTGCAGGTCGGTCAGGCTCGCATCTTCATTCTTGTACAGCCAGTGGGCCGCTACCCCGGATTCGGCAACGCGGTTCATTTCCTGCGTGCGGATCTGGAACTCCACCGGCGTGCCGTAGGGGCCGATCAGTGTAGTGTGCAGCGACTGGTAGCCATTCAGTTTGGGAATGGCGATGTAATCCTTGAACTTGCCGGGCATGGGCTTGTACAGCGCATGCAGCGTGCCGAGCGCGACATAGCAATTGGCAAAGCTGTCGACGACGATACGGAAGCCGTAGACATCCAGCACCTGCGAAAATGACAGGCGCTTGTTGCGCATCTTGCGATAAATGCCGAACAGCGTTTTTTCCCGGCCGTATACCTGTGCGTCTATGCCGGTCCCATCCAGGGTGCTCTTGACCGATTCCAGGATCTTGCTGACCACTTCGCGCCGGTTGCCGCGCGCCGCCTTCACGGCCTTCGCGAGGGTTTTATAGCGCAGCGGATACAGGTGCGAAAATGACAGGTCCTGCAGTTCGCGATAGATGTTGTTCAGGCCGAGGCGGTGCGCAATCGGCACATAGACTTCCATCGTCTCGCGTGCAATGCGGCGTTTTTTCTCGGGCGACATGAAGCCGAGCGTGCGCATGTTGTGCAGGCGGTCGGCGAGCTTGACCAGGATGACACGTACATCACGCGCCATTGCCAGCAGCATCTTGCGGAAGTTCTCCGCTTGTACTTCGATCTGGCTCTGGAACTCGATCTTGTCCAATTTGGACAGGCCGTCGACGAGAGTCGCGACTGGGGCGCCAAAACGCTCGATCAGTTCTTCCTTCTTGACGTCCTGGTCTTCCATGACGTCGTGCAGCAGGGCAGCCATGATCGCCTGAGCATCGAGCTTCCAGTCTGCGCAGATCTCCGCCACCGCGATCGGGTGGGAGATATAGGGCTCGCCGGACTTGCGCATCTGGCCCAGGTGCATTTCATCCGAAAAGCGATAGGCTTCCTTCACCTTCTTCAATTCCGAAGGCGTCAGGTATTCGGCAAGCTTTGCGTTGAGCTGGGTAACCGATGCCACGCCCGCGTTTTGTGGCGCGTTCGTATCGGATTTGTTGGCGTCTGCGTTCCGGGACGCCGAGCGGTCTGCTGCCGCCCGGCTATTTGAGGCAACTGATAGTGTTGAATCTGTGGGTGTCAGGTTCATACGTAGAGGATATCAGCCGCGTCGGGTTCATGGGGATTTAACTCGGTACCTTTTTCAGCATTTCAATTCCGACTTTTCCCGAGGCGATTTCGCGCAGGGCGATCACCGTTGGTTTGTCCTTCGCTTCGATCTTCGGTGTGTGGCCTTGTAACAACTGGCGCGCACGATAGGTCGCGGAGAGCGTGAGCTGGAAGCGGTTCGGGATATGTTTGAGGCAGTCTTCAATGGTAATACGGGCCATAATTGCTCCTAAAGATACGGTATCAGCTTAAATTGGCATGAATGCCCAGTTGGGCGAATAGGGACGCGCTGCGTGCGGCTTGTTGCGGGAACCGGCAACGGGTTGCTTTGACGATCGAGGTCAACTCTGACAAAGCGATTGCAAACTCTTGATTAATAATAACATATTCGAACTCGGGTGCATGCGCGATTTCCCCGCCGGCGGCCAGAATCCGCCGCGTAATCACGTGGGGCTCGTCCTGTCCGCGCTTCTTCAGGCGCTCTTCCAGGGCAGCGATGGAGGGCGGCAGGATGAATATGCCGACCGCGTCCGGAAATTGCTTCTTTACCTGCTGCGCGCCCTGCCAATCAATCTCGAGCAGGACGTCGGTGCCGGCTTTCATTTGTTCGGAAATGAGCAGCCGTGATGTTCCATAGTAATTACCGTGGACTTCGGCTGACTCTAAAAATTCCCCATTCTCACGCCGCTTCTGGAAATCTTCCACCGAAGTGAAGTAATACTCGCGACCGTGCATTTCACCTGGCCGCGGGGCGCGGGTGGTGTAGGAGATCGACAATTTGATGGTCGGCTCCTGCGCGAGCAGGGCATTTACCAGCGTGGACTTTCCGGCGCCGGACGGGGCCACGACCATGAACAGGCTGCCGGAGGGAGGATTAAGGTCGATCATAAGTATTCTCGTGGGTACTGCTGTAGCTGTTAATTCAATACCAAGTTGTTGTTGCCTATTCCAGGTTCTGGACTTGTTCGCGCATCTGCTCGATCAGCAGTTTCATCGCCATCGACGCATCAGACAGTTCTTTCATCGCGGCCTTGGAGCCGACGGTGTTGGCTTCGCGGTTCAATTCCTGCATCATGAAGTCGAGCCGCTTTCCGACTTGCCCGCCTTTCTTGATGATGTGGCGCGTTTCCGACAGGTGCGCCGACAAACGCGACAATTCTTCGGCGACGTCGATGCGAATGCCGTACACGGTCACTTCCTGGCGGACGCGTTCCAGCACTTCTTCGCGCGACACCGTAGCTGGTTGCGTTGTACCGTCCTGGGTCGCGAGGCCCAATGCTTCATGCATGCGGTCGATGGCTTTTTGCTGGAATTGCGCGACTGCTTGCGGCACCAGCGGTGTAATGCGGGCAACGATGGCCTCCATGTCGTCGATGCGCGACAGCAGCATGGTCTGCAGCGCGGCGCCCTCGCGGGCGCGGGATTCGACGAAGGCTTCGAGTGCAGCGGCCATGGTGGCCGAAACGTCTGCCTGCAGCGTTTCCTGGCCAATTTCGGTTTCTTCGATCACGCCCGGCCAACGCAGCACTTCGTTGACCGTCATGCCCGGGGCGGTGCTGAATTGCTGGCGCACTTCGTCCTGGAGTCTTGCCAAAGAGGCAAGCAACGTGGGGTTCAGTGTCTGCGCGCCGCCACTTGCGGCTTTACGGCCGAAGCTCAGCCGGCACTCGACTTTGCCGCGTGCGACGCGGCCCATGATTGCCTCGCGCAGCGCGGGCTCAAGGGCGCGCAGTTCGTCGTTGATGCGGAATTGCAGGTCGAGGAAGCGGGAATTGACGCTTTTGATCTCGATCGTCAGCGTGCCGACAGCCGCTTCGCGTGAGGTGACCGCATATCCGGTCATGCTGAGAATGCTCAAAATTCAGTCCTTGGTTTCTGCTTTACAAAACAGGGATTTATCAACACAATCGCAGCTAAACTCATAAAGAACACTATGGCCGCGCAAAATAACGCACCGTTGCCAGATGGACTAGAAATTGCCGGATATCGCATTGTAAAGAAGATTGCGTCCGGCGGGTTCAGTATTGTCTATCTCGCCTATGATGAAGACGGCAATGCAGTCGCCATCAAAGAGTACTTGCCGAGCTCCCTGGCGTTGCGCCAGCCGGGCGAACTGGTGCCCGCAATCTCGGCGGAAAATCTGCCGGTGTTCCGGATAGGGCTTAAATGCTTCTTCGAGGAAGGCCGGGCGCTCGCGCGCATTTCCCACCCCAACGTGGTCAGCGTCATCAATTTTTTTCGCGCCAACGATACCGTGTACATGGTGATGGCCTATGAGTCCGGCCGTTCCCTGCAGGATCACATCCTGCGGCGTCGCGATAAAGGCGAAAGGCCCTTGGTATCCGAACGTTTCATTCGCAAGATGTTCAACCAGGTGATGAATGGTTTGCGCGAAGTGCATACCAATAAATTACTGCACCTCGACCTGAAGCCGGCCAATATCTACCTGCGCGTCGACGGTACGCCGATCCTGCTGGATTTCGGTGCCGCGCGACAGACGTTGAAGACCGACCTGCCCAAGCTGTATCCGATGTACACGCCCGGTTTTGCGCCGCCCGAGTTATATGTGAAGAACGGCAGCCTCGGCCCATGGACCGACATCTACAGTATCGGCGCGTCGATGTTCGCCTGCATGGTCGGTGCTCCGCCACAGCCGGCGGACCAGCGCCAGACCAACGACAAGATGGAAGATCATTTCCGCAAGCTGGAAAGCATGTATTCGGAGGAACTGATCGACGTGATTCGCTGGAGCCTGCGCATCGATCCGCTGGAGCGCCCGCAGAGCGTGTTTGCTCTGCAGAAGGCCCTGCGCGAACCGGTGCCGCAAAAGAGGGAGGCCGCCCTGCTGGATAAGGTTTCCAACAAGGTCCGGACATTTTTTAGCGGAATCGGCAGGAGAGTGCCTTCTTCCGCAACGACCATTCAGGAAGAAACGCGGTAACCCGACATCATGCGATTCTCTGTTTATCAAGAAAGCCATATCGGCGGCCGCAGGAACAACCAGGACCGCATGGGCTACAGCTTTACCCGCGATGCGCTGCTGCTGTTGCTTGCTGACGGCATGGGCGGCCACATCCAGGGCGAGATGGCAGCGACCATTGCAATGCAAACCATAGGTTCGCTGTTCCAGCAAAATGCGAATCCGTATGTAAAGAAGCCGGAGCGGTTTCTGGAAGACAGTTTTTTCGCCGCGCATCGCGAGATACATCGCTATCGCGCCATCAACAACCTGCCGGAAACGCCGCGCACGACTATCGTCGCCTGCCTGATCCAGCATAACTGCGCATTCTGGGCGCATTGCGGTGATTCAAGGCTTTACTGGATGCGCAAGGGCCAGATATTGGCGCGTACGCGCGATCACTCCAGGATCGAGACGCTGATCGCACAGGGCAAAGTCGATCCGTCCGAACGCGATACCCATCCGGACCGCAACAAGCTGTTCAATTGCCTGGGCGCGCCGAATATGCCTATCATCGAACTGTCGCGTCGCGCGAGCTTGCAAGCCGGCGATGTCCTCCTGTTATGCTCGGATGGATTGTGGTCGGTGTTGCCGGACCACGTGCTGGCACAACGCCTGCATAACAATACCGTGGTGCGCGCGGTGCCGGAGCTGCTCGCCACCGCCACCGGAATCGCCGGCAAGTCGAGCGACAATGTCACCGCGCTGGCGATGATGTGGGAAGGCACCAACGTGGTCCAGGACGCGAACACGACCATCACCACCCATACCTTGCCAATCGGTAGTGTCACCACCACGATCCAGGCGCCGCGCGCGGACCTGGAAAACGCTGATGCGTTCAACGAGACCGAGATTGAAAAAGCGATCGAGGAAATTCGCGGCGCCATCGAAAAATCGTCCCGCGTCACATCGAAAAATTAGGTCCAGCCCATGCATGAAATCCGGCCGAGCGGGCGTCCCGCCGACGCCTTGCGTCCTGTCCGCATTACCCGTCAATACACCAAGCATGCGGAAGGCTCGGTGCTGATCGAGTTCGGTGATACGCGCGTGATTTGCACCGCCAGTATCGAGGAGAAGGTGCCCGGCTTTTTGAAAGGCAAAGGGCAGGGATGGCTGACCGCCGAGTACGGCATGCTTCCGCGCTCCACCCATACGCGTATGGACCGCGAGGCGGCCAAAGGAAAGCAGTCCGGACGTACGCAGGAAATCCAGCGGCTGATCGGCCGCTCGCTGCGCGCGGCATTTGATCTCGATGCATTTGGCGAGCGCACGCTGCACCTGGATTGTGATGTGATCCAGGCTGACGGCGGTACGCGCACCGCGGCGATCACGGGGGCGATGGTGGCCGCGCATGATGCCTTTGGCAAGCTGGTTGAGCAAAATGCCATTACCGCGATTCCCATTAAACATTTCGTCGCCGCGATATCGGTCGGTGTTTACCGCGGCGTGCCGGTGCTCGACCTGGATTACCTTGAAGATTCCGACTGCGATACCGACATGAATGTCGTGATGACCGATGCCGGGCATTTCGTGGAAGTGCAGGGCACCGCCGAGGGCGAGGCATTCGATCGCGCGACGATGAACAAGCTGCTGGATCTTGCGCAATTAGGCATCGCCGAACTGACAACCTTGCAAAAGAAAGCACTCGGCCTGCCACTTTAGGACCCGCGCAGAAATAAGTTGTCATTTTTGCTGGCCGTAGCGGGCGCACTGCGGCGTTGCCCACCGCTGGCAGTGCTCGCACTGCGGCGCGTCGGGCGCCTAGCATTGCATCCCGCTACGACCGCCAAAATGAACAACTTATTCCTGCGCGGGCCCTTAGCCGTGGCCCTTTAATTCGCGCTTCAAGCGTTTCAAAGCAGGACGGGGATACAATCCCCGTTTTGTCTTTTCTGTTTTCATCATGTCCCGCACCATCGTTCTCGCATCAAACAACGCCGGCAAGCTGAAGGAATTCAGCCAGATGCTTGCGCCCATCGGTTTCGAACTGCATACGCAGGGCGAATTCAATGTTCCGGAAGCGGAAGAACCGCATCCGACCTTCGTCGAGAATGCGCTCGCAAAAGCGCGCCATGCGGCTCGCCTCACCGGTTTGCCGGCGCTGGCGGATGACTCCGGCGTCTGCGTCAATATGCTCGGCGGTGCGCCTGGCGTGTTGTCCGCGCGCTATGCGGGCGAGCCGAAATCGGATGCGCGCAATAATCAAAAGCTCAATGCCGACCTCGTGGCGCACGCGGATAAATCGGCCTACTATTATTGTGTGCTGGTCTTCGTGCGGCATGCCGACGATCCGCAGCCCATCATCGCCGAAGGCCGCTGGGACGGTGAAATCATCGCGCAAGCGCGCGGCGAGGGCGGCTTCGGCTACGATCCCTATTTCCTGCTGCCGTCGCTCGGTAAAACAGCGGCGGAGTTGTCCTCCGATGAAAAGAACCGGCTGTCACATCGCGGACAGGCGTTACGCCTACTGGTTGAAAAACTACGATGATTCCTATCAAGCCCATCGGATCGGGCGCCCAGACTGTGAGCGGTGCGGCACAGGCTGCCACCGCATTCCTGAAACCCGGCACGCTCAATCTCACTGCGTTGCCGCCGCTGTCGCTGTATGTGCATTTTCCCTGGTGCGTCCGGAAATGCCCGTATTGCGACTTCAATTCGCACGAAGCTACAGGCGGATTTCCCGAGGAAGAATATATCGCGGCCTTGCGTGCCGACCTCGAGGCCGCGCTGCCCCTGATATGGGGGCGCAAGATCTACACCATCTTCATCGGCGGCGGCACACCGAGCCTGATGTCGGCGGCGGGCCTTGACCGGCTGATGTCAGATATCCGCACGCTGTTGCCGCTCGACGGTGCAGCCGAAATCACAATGGAGGCCAATCCGGGCACCTTCGAAGCGGAGAAGTTCAGGTCGTATCGCGCCAGCGGCATCAACCGTCTGTCGATCGGCATCCAGAGCTTCAATCCGCATCATTTGCAGGCGCTCGGCCGCATACACGACGGCGATGAGGCGCGTCGCGCGGTCGAGATCGCGCATGCGAATTTCGACAACTTCAATCTCGACCTGATGTACGCGCTGCCCGGGCAATCGCTGGAAGAGGCGCATCGGGACGTGGCAACGGCCATCGATTTCTCGCCACCGCATTTGTCGCTGTATCACCTCACGCTTGAACCGAATACCTATTTTGCGAAGTTTCCGCCGGTGGTGCCGGATGATGATGCCAGCGCTGAAATGCAGGACATGATCCAGGCGCAAACCGCTGCCGCCGGCTATGGACATTACGAAGTCTCCGCCTATGCGCAGTCCGGACGTCGCGCGCGGCACAACCTGAATTACTGGCATTTCGGCGACTATCTCGGCATCGGCGCCGGCGCGCATTCCAAGATTTCATTCCCGCATCGGATCATCCGCCAGACGCGTTACAAGCAGCCGAACAGCTATCTCGAGAACGTCCGGGCCGGTCGGCCGGTATCCGAAGAATTCGAGATCGGAAGAGGGGAGCTCGGCTTCGAGTTCATGCTCAATACATTGCGGCTGAATGAAGGCTTCGAAGTGAACCTGTTTGCCGAGCGAACCGGGCTCGCGCTGAATGCGATCGAACCCGCACTTACTGCTGCCGAGAACAAGGGCTTGCTCTATCGTGACCACAAGATTATCCGTCCGACGGAACTGGGGAGGCGATTCCTGAACGACCTGCAGCAAATGTTTTTGGAGGATTAGCAGTTATTTGCTTTGCGTCATGCAGCATTCACGACCGACTTAGGTATAATTCGGGCTTCAATTGGAGGTGTGGCCGAGTGGTTTAAGGCACCGGTCTTGAAAACCGGCGAAGGTTTGCGCCTTCCGTGAGTTCGAATCTCACCGCCTCCGCCAGCATGACGGTACTGGTGCGGGTTTTAATGTGGTTGAATGAGTCTACCCACAGTCCTACCCCACTTTGAAATAATGTAGTCGTATCACGCAAAGCCCAGTTCTTCGGACTGGGCTTTTTGCTGTCCAGAGTCCACGGGCGTGATCATCGCGCCGGGGGACGCGATCACGATAGTAGGCGTGCTCAGTGGTGATGGGGAATGATCTGGAGGTCGCACTGTGTCCTTGGCGCAAGCTTGGCTG
>JBBWZW010000268.1:0-3973 GCA_039649305.1 Burkholderiales bacterium | reverse complement strand
GAGCCAATCCCCAGCGCGGATGCCCGGGGATGCTTTGGAACGGCTCGTTCGCACCAGCGGTTATCGGCGTATTCTGCTCCATGTGACACGCGCTGCAGGTATTGCCGGGTACGCCGCCGCCGTTCTCCCCGCGGGCGGCAGGCGGAAAATGCGCATGCTGATCGTTGCCTTGCATCGGCCGCTCGGCGGCGGGGTGGCAGTTCATGCACCGCGGATTCATGATGACCTTGGCAGCTTCAGCGAACAGTGCACGGGACCGTGCGGCATCATCCTGGATGTCGGCAAACGCCGCAGGCGCACGTAGCTCGCGATCTTGCGCATGCGAAGCCACTGCCGAAATAAAGATCACGCTGAAAATCGTGGTACGGAATAGCGCTGCAAGAAAACGCATCGCGGCCGATCCTGGTCTCCAACCCGCGCCGGGATTCAACCTTCGTAATGTTGAAAAGTTGCATTTGCAGCAGCGGCCGAGCTTGCTGGACAGGCTGAAATCGAGCCTTTATAACCGCCCGCGCTTTGCCCACCGCCCGGCGGGTCCGGCGCCCAGGTAGCTCAGTTGGTAGAGCACTGCACTGAAAATGCAGGTGTCGGTGGTTCAAATCCGCCCCTGGGCACCATCATCTTCGACTAAACGCTCTCTATGACAGCGAACGTCATTGCGAGGAGCGGCGTCGGTCTTCTATCTGAAGTTTGCCCGTGGGGGGCGCACCTAGAAGCTGCTGGCACACACAGCGACGTGCCAAAAAAATAGCGCGTGTCTCCGCTAAGCTGCCTTCGCAAATCTCCAATGTGTACGGAATGGCTCATTTCCCGGGCGGAACTTTTGCGCCGCGGGCGACGTTATTGCGGCGACGTCATCCCCCGTAGGGCAGCCGAAAGGGGAATGACAATGGAGTTTTGTCATGGCTCAGGTCATTACCAAGTGCCCGCTGACGGGCCACTACATGTTCATGGGAATTGATATCGACGAGGAGCGATTTGCCGCTCTGCCAGAATTCTTCGCACGTCAGTTCTGCCCGTTTTGCGCGTGCGAGCATTCATGGCTGAAAAAGGATTCGAAGCTGGTGGATCGGCGCCGAGCTATGCGGCGCGGCATTCAGCAGGCAAGCTGAAGACTATGTGTTGCACCCGACCGAATGAGAACCGCGGGGCCGTTTAGGCCCCGCGCTGCATGGTGCATTCGGTTTCGATCGGAATTTTCGAATCCGGAGGCGGCAGGCCGCGGCGCAACGTGCGGGTCTGCTTGAAGCCTTCCTTCTCGCACGAAATCTCCACGTCCTTGGGGTCGATTTCCTTGCCGAAGCCAGGGACCTTGTAGGCGCCCAGCGCGTCAGTGCGCGTGACCACACCGCCGCGCTCTTTCACGGCTACTGTGACCTTGGCATCGGGCAGCGTGGCTCCGCTCGCGTCCCGCACGAACCCGAAATAGGGCGGCCCCTCGTCTTCGCTGGTGTCGTCGTCGTCGCCGAAGCCGGAGCCGCCTGCCCATAAGGCGGTCGACAGGATGCACATTCCCGCTACCGCCAGGCTTGCTACCGAAACGCGCCGACCTGGAATTCTCATTCCGGACCTCCTGCGAGGGCTGGCAGCGCCGCGTCACGGCGCGTCGCTGCTTCGACGAATAGTCTAGCGCACCATTGCCACGAATTTCTAGCGCGTAAAGTAGGGAAGGAGCGAGTAGCCAAGGATGGCCAGGGCGGGGATTGGAACGACATAGGCCCAGCCAGGCCACAACTTCTCGGTCCACCGGCTCGGCACCAGATAGCTCCCCACTGCCGCCGCCAGCAAGGCGATCATCGCGGATGGAGTGAGGAGATTAGGGCCGGCGCTATAGGTCAGCGTTCCGCTCGCGTCGAATTGTAGTTCCCCGCCGCCGCTCCCGCGATAGATGTAGCTCGCGATCAGGTAGACAACGAACAAGACCGTCGCAAACAATGATCCGAAAATAAGCGTGCGTTGAATCCATTTGATAGGCGTAAAGGTCGCGACAGCGGCCACGACCGACGCGCCAATGCTGGCATTCACGAGCCAGCCGTACCAGTACATCGGCGGTCCTTCTCCGCTGCGGGCTGCGTGCCGCCAGAAATCAACTTTGTTGACTGCCGGATGGTAGGTGAACATCGGCCAGTTCATCTGCTCGAGCAGCGTATAAAGCACGGCAAAAGCGACGGCGAAGGTGATCGCGAAGATGCCGAACCTGCTCGCGCGCGCGCCTGTCGTCGATATCGGCGCGCCGATCGCGTGGGAACGGTCAAGCTGGGTAATCCCTCGGTGCGCATCCAAGGTTTGCGTCATGATCCGACCCCGCGGAAATCATTGGCAACGTGGCCGATCAGAAAAGCGTACCAGACGGTAAAGGCCAGGAAAAGCGTCAGCCACTTGCGCGTACTGGCATGTTCCTCGGATACGGTCGGCCTCCAGAAATACCAATAGGCTGGAAGAAGAGCGATGCCTATTGAGGCGACGTGTTCTTTGAATTCGAAGGATCCAAGAGTCCACCAGTGTCCGAGCTGCTCCATCGGAATTCTGACGTAAGTGCGGTACTTCACATAAACCCATGCACCTAGAACGAAATTGAGAGCATAGAGAACGACGATCATGGTGGTGTAGGACACTGCTGGCACCGGACGAAAACGCTCGATGAAGTTGCCCGCAGCTTGTCGCGCCGGCATCAGAACGGCCACCGCTTGCAGCGTAACCGCGGCCAGAAGGGCGACCGCCAACAGGAAGTGAAGGAAGAGCAGAATCTTCCAGAACGTTTGGCCCGACATAATGTCGAATATCATGTTCATGGCGTCACTCCGGCAGCATGGTAAAGCCGGTCCAGCGGCCGAAAACAACCACCAATACCCAGCATGTGAGCGAGATCCCACCCGCAAGCTTCGCTGCCAGTGGAGGGGTCGATTTTACGTCCCATTCGTGCACGCCGCGAATCGTAATGAACTCGAAAATCAGCATGTTGATCCCGGCCAGGACCATGATCGACATCTTGATCCAGAACACGGTGTTCATGAAATATCCGGTGGCCTGACTGATAAACAGGAGCGAACCTGCAATCGCCGCCAATCCAAAGGCCATCCAGGTGACCGGGAGGACCTGTCTTGCGAGTTCGCTAAAGGGTCGTTGGGTCGAAGCGAGCCCGAGCAAGCGCAGGTCCACGATGGCGATGGTGGCGATCACCAGTGAAATCGCGAAGACATGAACCACTTCGATGGTCGTGAACGCCCACTTCGTTTGATGAATGAATACGGCCAACGACGAGGCTTGTAGCCATTCCAGGAACCTGATGACGGATTGCAAGTTCAACTCCCCAGTCGATGTTCTTTATTTTGTTTTTTGTTCTTTGTGGTCGTGCGGCAATCGGCTCCGCTCTTTTGTCCCCTAATCCTAACCGGGTCGAAATCGGTCGGCAATTTTCAAGTTGAATGAGACGCAAAGCTATCCGCGATATCCTGACGCACTTGGTCAGCTCTGAGGCCGGTGGCCGACTACTGCGCGGTGATACCAGCCTTTGGAATGACCTCGCGCCATTTCGCGATATCGGCGCGGATTTGTTCGCTGACGGTTCCGGGTGGACCGCCTTCGGTGACAAACCCCTGTTGCGCCAGCGCGTCCTTCATCTCCGGCGTATTGAGAATCTCGTTGACCTCGCGGTTCAGACGGATGGCGATATTCGCCGGCAGCTTCGCCGGCCCGACCAACGCGAACCAAAGCACGGCCTCGTAACCGCGGACGCCTGCCTCGTCCATGGTGGGCACGTCCGGCAGCGCTTCAACGCGCTTCTTGCTGGTCACCGCCAGGGCGCGCAATTGCCCGGCGCGGATATTGGCAAGGCTCGGAGCGATTGTCGCGAACTGCATTTCCAGCCGGCCGCTGATCAGGTCGACAACGGATTGCGCCGTGCTCTTGTAAGGAATATGCGCGAGCTGGATATCGGACAATGTCGCGAACAGCGCGCCGGCAAGATGCGCAA
>JBBWZW010000265.1:0-5668 GCA_039649305.1 Burkholderiales bacterium | reverse complement strand
GCGAGACCATGGACAAGCTTGATTTGCCGTCCGGCATGTCAGTGATTGCCCGTACCGCCGGCATCGGCCGCAATGTCGATGAATTACAGTGGGACTTGAATTACCTGATGCAACTGTGGCGCGCGATTGAAGGCGCCGGCCAGTCCTCCTCCGGCGCTTTCCTGATTTACCAGGAGTCGTCGCTTGTCATCCGCGCCATCCGCGATTATTTCCAGCCGGATATCGGCGAAATCCTGATCGACACCGACGACATCTACGAACAGGCGCAGCAGTTCATGAGCCACGTGATGCCGGACATGGTGCATCGGGTCAAACGCTATCGCGACGACGTGCCGCTGTTCTCGCGTTTCCAGATCGAACACCAGATCGAAACCGCGTATTCGCGTACCGTGCCCCTGCCGTCCGGCGGCGCGATCGTCATCGACCACACCGAAGCGCTGGTGTCGATCGACGTCAACTCCGCCCGCGCCACACGCGGCGCCGATATCGAAACCACCGCACTCAACACGAATCTTGAAGCAGCCGATGAAGTTGCGCGCCAGCTACGCCTGCGTGACCTCGGCGGCCTGATCGTGATCGACTTCATTGACATGGAGAACGCGAAAAACCAGCGTGAGGTCGAAACCCGCCTGAAAGACGCGCTGCGCTATGACCGCGCCCGCGTGCAAATGGGCAAGATTTCCCGCTTCGGCCTGATGGAATTGTCGCGCCAGCGCCTGCGTCCGTCGCTGTCGGAAGGCAGCCACGTCACCTGCCCGCGCTGCAACGGCACCGGCCATATCCGCGACACCGAATCGTCCGCGTTGCAGGTCCTGCGCATCATCCAGGAAGAAGCAATGAAGGAAAATTCGGCCGCGATCCATGTCCAGGCGCCTGTTGATGTCGCCGCTTTCCTGCTCAACGAAAAGCGCGGCGAGATCCTTAAGATCGAGACTCGCCATCGCGTGGCCATCATCCTGATTCCGAACAAGCACCTCGAGACGCCGCATTACAAGCTCGAGCGCATCAAGCATGATGATCCGCGCCTGGAAGAAAGCCATGCCAGCTACGACATGGCGGAAGAAGCGGATACCGACATCAGCTACAGCAAGCGCCAGAAGGAAGACGTCAAGCCGCGCCAGGAAGCCATGGTCAAGGGCATCACCCCGGACCAGCCGGCGCCTATCGTCGAGCGCAAACCGGTCGAACCAACTCCGATGCCGGCCGTGATGGCTCCCGCCGAGGAAGGTTTCTTCAGCAGGATGTTCGGCTTTTTCCGTAAAAAGCCGGTTGTCCCGGTGGCAGCACCTGCGCCCGCAGTCGAGGAAAAGCAGCAGCCGAGCCGTGAGCGCGGCGAGCGCAACGGCCGTGGTGGTGGCGGTGGCCGCAATCGTGGCCGCGGCCGCGGTGGACGCGACAGGGCCGAAGGCGACGTCACGCGCGCCGAAGCGCGCGAGGAAACGGGTGGCAAGAAGCCGCAAAACGGACCAGCCGAACCGCAGCCGCGCCAGCCCAAACCGCCGCGTGAGGCGAAGGAGCCACGACGCGAAGGCAATGAAGCGCGCCGCGAGGGTAATGAAGCATCGCGCGACACGACTGAGCCACGGCGTGAGCCGAGCGAGCCGCGTCGCGAGCGTGGTGAACGCCCGCAGCGTCAACGCGAAGAGCGCAAGGAAACCCCGGTCGAGGAGCAATTGCTCAACAGTGCGGGCGTCTCGGCTCCTCCGTCAGTCGCATTAGCGTCTGCGGAGCAAGGTGACTTGTTGCCCGGCGCAAACCTTGGTGAAGAAGAAACAAGCGAGCAAAGCGAAGAGCGCCGCCGCCGTCGTCGCCGTGGCGGTCGCAACCGCAATCGTCGCGACCGTGAAAACGGCGAAATCGGATCTGCTGGAACTGACGGCGAGGGCTCCGAGTCCGACACCGTTGCAGCCGACGCGACCGAAGCCGCGCCACTCGAGGATACCGGTACCGCAATGCCGGCACCGGTTGCACAGCAGGTCGAGGCCACCGAAGTTCCGGTCAGCGTTGCTGTGACGACTGAGGCTCCGGCTCAGGTTGCAGTTGAAGCAACGCCGCCGGCCGTTACCGAGAGCCAGACAGCGCCTGCTGAATCGGTTCCTGCGGCGGAAGCCGAGGCACCAGTGGCGGAAGCGCCTGCAGAAGCGGTTGCCCCGTTGGCTACGCCGGAGCAAGCGGTATCTCAGGAAACACCTGCGGAGCAAGTTGCAGAGCCAGTGCCTGAACCACGTCAGCCTGAACCTGTCGCGGCAGCGCCGGCCCCGGCTCCAGCCGCCGCGGTACCCGTCGCGGCAGCAGCACCGGTTGCGGGTGGGGTCCCGCCGGCACCGATGCAAATCGATAACCTGCGTGAAGCGTTGGCATCTGCCGGTTTGACTCTTGCAGTCACCGATCCTGACAAGCTACGCGTTGCGCAGGAAGCTGCGGCGAAATCTGTTCCGATGCCTCGCGTCCCACGTGAGCGCAAGCCAGCGCCGCCAGTCTCCAGCGACCCGCTGGTGCAGGTCGAAACGCGCCGCTAAAGGCACACCGGTCCATCTCTCCGCACCATGAGGGATGGACCGAGCAGACCAATAAAAAGGGGGAGCATCTGCTCCCCCTTTTTATTGCTTCGGATTTTATAGCCGGCAAATACTCGAACGCGCCCTGAACCACCTGACTACACCGTCCACTGTCGACGCCGATCAGCATCCGTCTCCAGTCGCGTTCACCGCGGCATTCTGGTATTGGCTGAAGCTCGGCTTTATCAGTTTTGGCGGCCCGGCCGGACAAATCGCATTGATGCATACCGATTAGCTGGAGAAGCGCGGCTGGATATCTGAGCAATGTTTCTTGCATGCTTTGAACTACTGCATGCTGTTGCCCGGTCCCGAAGCAAGCAGCTTGCGACCTATATCGGCTGGCTGATGCATCGCACATGGGGCGGCATGGTCGCCGGCACGCTATTCGTGCTGCCGTCGCTGCTGATACTGATCGGATTATCCTGGCTCCATATTGCCTACGGCGACGTGCCCGTTGTCGCGGGAGTGCTGTATGGCGTCAAGCCGGCGGTAGTCGCGATCGTACTGGCCGCTGCGTGGCGCATGGGCTTCCGCACGTTAAAGGATGCCTGGCTGCTCGCCATCGCAGCGTTCATCGCAATCCCGGTGCTTCATATGCCATTCCCTATCATCGTCCTCGTCGCGGCGATACTTGGCATCCTCGGCGGCCGCACCATGCCGGATAAATTCAAAATCGGCGCCGGCAAGACATCCTATGGCCCTGCTGATTGATGACGACACACCGACGCCCGAGCATGCGCGCTTTTCATGGCGCAAGCTTGCGGCAGCGACGCTGATTGGAATCGGGATCGGTGTCGCGATGTAGCTGGCCACCGCGGCGCTGTTCGGTCTGGGAAGTCCGCTGACACAGATGGGATGGTTCTTCACGAAGGCGCCCTGATGTCATTCGGCGGCGCGTATGCGGTGCTGCCTTACGTTTACCAGCCGCCGTTGCAACCAAAGACGGTTACTTAAAAGCCGGTTTCCCTCGACTCGCTGTTTTCCGCCGTGACCGGAACGGGCATGGCAAGCACCTTGTCGATGCGCTTGCCGTCCAGGTCGACGATCTCCAGCGCCCAGCCTTCCCATTCGCAGCGATCCGCGGTCTCGGGTAATTTGCCGAGCAGCAGCATCATCATGCCGCTCAGCGTGTTGTAACGGCCTCGTTCCTCTTCCGGCACTTCCTTCAGTCCCAGCCTGTCCTTCAGTTCGGGAATCGGGATCAAACCATCCAGCAGCCACGATCCGTCATCACGCTGTACCGCCCACGCGTCCTCGGCATGATGCGGTTTGAACTCGCCGGTGATTGCCTCCATGACGTCCTGCAAGGTGACTATGCCCTGCACTTCACCGTACTCATCCACGATGAACGCGAGGTGCACGCCAGAGTTCTTGAAATTCTCGAGCAGCTCCATACCGGTCAGTGACTCGGGAAGGAATACCGCAGGCTGCAGGTTCTCGACCAGCTTCGGCTTCTCGCCGCGCAAGGTCTGTGCGAGCAGTTCACGGGCCGAAGCGACGCCAAGCACGTCATCCCAACTGCCGCGTACGACCGGGAAGCGTGAATGGGAGCTCTGTTCAAGACGCCTGAGATTCTCTTCGAGCGGATCTTCCACGTCGAAGTAAACGATTTCGCCGCGCGGCACCATCAGCGAAGCGATCTGCCGGTCATCGAGGCGGAACACGTTGCGCACCATCTGGTGCTCATGATGTTCGATCGCGCCCGACTCCGAGCCTTCGGCCAGCATCAGGTTGATTTCTTCCTGCGTAACGGCCTGGTCGGTTCTTTCCTTGACGCCCATAATGCGCAAGACGAGCTGCGTCGAACCGGATAGCAATTTTACAAACGGTTTGGTGATGGCTGCCAGCCAAAGCATCGGACGGGCAACCAGCCGCGCGACCGGTTCCGGGCTCATCTGACCGAGTCGCTTGGGCACCAGCTCGCCGAGGACAATGGAGAAATAAGTGATGCTGAGGACCACCAGCCCGGTGGCCACGTAGCCTGCATACGGCATTTCGATACCGAATCCTTGAAGCCAGAGGGCAAAAGGCTGGGCCAGGGTAGCCTCACCGACGATACCGTTCAGGATGCCGATCGAGGTGATGCCGATCTGTACCGTCGAAAGAAATTGGTTGGGGTTTTCGCCGAGCTTTATCGCTGCAGCCGCAGCGCCATCACCCTCTTCCGCCAACTTTTGCAGCCGCGCCCTGCGCGACGTGATCAATGCAATCTCTGACATGGCAAATGCGCCATTCAGAAGTATCAGGCCAAACAGTATCGCTATTTCCATATGATGTTGTGCCGGTCGTGCAAGTGTCGGAAACTAACCGAAACGTCCACTCTAGCTGTCTTCCCTTTCGTCCTCAAGTTGTATGCTTTCCGTGCCCAGCAGTTGCCGGGCGGTCTCCGCGGGCAATGCTTCCACCGATTTCAGCTTGCGCGCCATCTGGCGGCTCCTGGTTTCGGCTTGCTCGATATTCTTCGCCGCGCGCTCCAGCGTGGCTTTGGTTGCGGCCAATACATCCCCGAATTTGCCGAATTCGGTCTTGACCGCTCCCAGTACCTGCCAAACTTCGGAGGAACGCTTTTCGAGTGCGAGTGTCCGGAATCCCATCTGCAGGCTGTTCAACAAAGCCGACAACGTAGAGGGCCCGGCGATGCTGATGCGGCAAACACGCTGCAATTCATCGGCCAGGCCGGGGCGCCGCATCACTTCCGCGTACAGCCCCTCCGTCGGCAGGAACATTATCGCAAAATCGGTGGTCAAGGGCGGGGACAGGTATTTTTCGGAAATAGTCTTCGCTTCGATCCGTACCGCGCGCTCCAGTTCGCGGCCGGCGGTTGCCACCCCGTCAGCATCGGCGCGATCGGCCGCGTCCAGCAGCCGCTCGTACTGCTCCTTCGGAAACTTGGCGTCGATCGGCATCCAGACCGGCAGCAGGCCATCATCCGGGCCGGGAAGTTTGATCGCAAATTCCACGCGCTCGCCGCTGCCCGGGATCGTTTCCACGTTCTTCGCGTACTGTTCCGGCGTCAGCACCTGTTCGAGCAGCATTTCGAGTTGCACCTCGCCCCAGGTGCCACGGGTTTTCACATTGGTCAACACACGCTTCAGGTCGCCCACGCCGAT
>JBBWZW010000419.1:0-18909 GCA_039649305.1 Burkholderiales bacterium | reverse complement strand
GGTCGCAATTAATTGACGATCGCAAATGTTTTCCGCAAGAAAAAGCGTAGGAGGAGGCGACATGAGTGCACAATCGAACGAGGTGCAGCAGAGACTGAACTTCATCGATCGGACGATTTGCCACGCTGCTCAAGCGTGCCATCTAGATACCAGCATCCCCGCAGAACTCAAGGACTTTGTACGTCAGCTCGGCCTGCAAGCGAATCAGGCCATGCAGGCCTTAAATTCCCGGGACGAGACCACGGTGCGCAAGTCCGTGGACGCCCTGGCCCGCCTCAGTCACCAGGCGAAAAGCGCAATCGGAAAAGATGTGAATTACGATCTGAAATGCGCGGTGATACTGACCCACATCGAATTATCCGCTTTGAAGTACCGGATCGATGTCGATGTGGCGCCGCAGTAATAGTTGGCGGTAAGCGCTCGCGGGCGCTTACCTTTATGCCTGTCGCTAAGCCGCGTGCTTGGAAGAAGTGTCCGGCGCCACCGAAGCCTCGAACTCCTTTAACAAACCAGCCTCTCTTTCCTTCGCCGCTTTCAAATGGCGTTCCTTGATGTGGCCGTAACCGCGGATTTCCTCGGGGATGCTTGCGATCGCGACCGCCTTCGATAAATTGTCCGCGGTGAGTCTCGGCAGCAGCCTTGAAACCGTATCGCGGTACTCCACGATCAGTGCACGCTCCGTCTTACGCTCGGCCGTATGCCCGAAAACATCGAGCACGGTGCCGCGCAAAAATTTCAGCTTCGCCAGTACATTGAACGCCTGCATCATCCACGGGCCGAATTCCTTCTTGATCAAATGTCCTTCGGCATCGCGTCTCGCCAGCAGCGGCGGCGCGAGGTGAAATTTTATCTTGTAGTCGCCTTCGAACATGCCGGCCACCCGCGCCTTGAATGCGCTATCAGCGTGCAATCGTGCGACCTCGTACTCGTCTTTGTATGCCATCAGCTTGAAATAGTAGCGCGCGATCGCTTCCGTCAGGCGCAAGGATCTGGCGGGATCAACCAGCCTGCCTTCCACTGCACGCACCTGTTCAACCAAAGCACGGTACTGACTCGCGTATGCGGAATTCTGGTAATCAGTGAGGAATGCAACGCGCCGGGCAATCACGTCATCAAGTGACGGCGTACGCTTGAACTCTATCACCTGCGCTGCCGTGTCCTGCTGCTTCGCCAGCCCTTCCACCGCTGTCCAGTCATGTGCGGCATGGCGGCCCCAGACGAAAGCCTGCTTGTTGAATTCGACCGACACCGCGTTCAATTCAATGGCCTTGATCAGCGCTGCTTCCGACAGCGGCACCCACCCTTTTTGCCATGCGTAGCCGAGCATGAACATGTTGGTGGCGATCGAATCTCCCATCAGCGCAGTGGCAACCTTTCCGGCATCGACGAAGTCCACCCGGTCGCTGCCGCAGGCTTCGCTGATATCCTTTAGTGCCGCCGCACCCGGGTACTGCCAGTCCGGATTACGCACGAAGGCCGCGGTCGGCGCACCGGTCGAATTGACAGCGGCATACGTGCGCCCTTCGCCCATCCGCGACAGCGCATCGCGGCTGGCTGTCACTATTACGTCGCAACCGATCACCAGGTCGGCTGCGCCGGTACCGACGCGCGTCGAATGTATATCCTCCGGATGATCGGCCAGACGCACGTGCGACATCACCGGCCCACCTTTTTGGGCGAGCCCGCTCATATCGAGCACCGAGCATCCCTTGCCTTCGACGTGCGCCGCCATGGCGAGTATCTGTCCGACCGTGACGACGCCGGTGCCGCCTATGCCGGTAACGAGGATGCCGAACGGATTCGCCGTAGTTGGAAGCGTCGGCTGCGGCAGGTCACTGCTATCGGCCATAGTGGGTTTTGACGCGGCGGCAGCGGCCTTCTTCGGCTTCTTCAGCTGGCCACCTTCCACTGTGATGAAGCTGGGGCAGAAACCTTTCACGCAGGAGTAATCCTTGTTGCAGGATGACTGGTTGATTTGTCGCTTGCGGCCGAACTCGGTCTCCAACGGCTCGACCGAAAGGCAGTTCGACTTCACGCTGCAATCGCCGCAGCCTTCACATACCGCTTCGTTGATCACGACCCGTTTGGCGGGATCGGGATACTCGTTGCGTTTGCGGCGGCGGCGCTTCTCGGATGCGCAGGTCTGGTCGTAGATGATCGCTGACACGCCTTTGACTTCACGCAGTTCGCGCTGCACCGCGTCGAGTTGGTCGCGATCACGGATCGTCACTCCCGGCGCCCAGTTCACTCCCGCCGGATATTTATCCGGCTCGTCGGTCACGACTATGATCGGCGTCACACCTTCCGCCGCAATCTGGCGCGAGATCATCGCGGGATCGAGCGGCCCGTCGACATGCTGGCCACCGGTCATCGCAACGGCGTCGTTGTACAGGATCTTGTAGGTCATATTGACGTTGGCCGCGACGGCGGCGCGTATCGCCAGTATGCCGGAGTGGAAATAGGTGCCGTCACCGAGATTGCTGAATACATGCTGCTCGGTGGTGAATGGCGCCTGCCCCACCCACGTGACGCCCTCAGCGCCCATGTGCGTGAAGGTGGCGGTACTGCGGTCCATCCATAGCGCCATGTAATGGCAGCCGATGCCGGCCAGCGCGCGGCTGCCTTCGGGTACGCGGGTCGATGTATTGTGCGGGCAGCCGGAGCAGAAATAGGGAATGCGATCCTTGGTGGGGTCCGGTCCAGCGCCGCCGGCCTTGAGCACCGCTTCCTTTGCTTCCAGATACGCGATGCGTTCCTTCACGCGCTGCTCGATTGGATGGCCGGCGAAATACTTCGAAATCCGGGCCGCGATCGCGCGGGCGATTTGGGCGGGGTTCAGTTCATAGGTCGCCGGGAGTAGCCAGTGGCCGTGTCCCTCGCTGTGTGGATTGCTCCACTCGCCGGTGTCGTCGAACTTGCCGACCACGCGCGGACGCACGTCATCGCGCCAGTTGTACAGCTCTTCTTTAAGCTGGTATTCCAGGATCTGGCGCTTTTCTTCGACCACCACAATTTCCTCGAGGCCTTGCGCAAACTCGCGCACCCCTTCCGCTTCAAGCGGCCAGTTCATGCCGACCTTGTACAGGCGGATACCGATGTCGCGCGCGACCTGTTCGTCGATGCCCAGGTCGGCCAGCGCCTGGCGCGTATCCAGATACGACTTGCCGGCAGTGATGATGCCGATGCGGGCGCGCGGGCTGTCCCAGATGATCCGGTTCAGCTTGTTAGCCCGTACATAGGCCAGCGCGGCATACCACTTGAAATGGTTCATCCGCGCTTCCTGTTCGAGCACCGCATCCGGCCAACGGATATTCAGCCCGCTGGGTGGCAGTTCGAAATCGGTCGGCAGTACGATTTGCACGCGGTCCGGATCAATGTCCACCGATGCGCCAGACTCGACTATGTCGGTCACGCACTTCATCGCGACCCACAAGCCGGTGTAACGGCTCATCGCCCAACCATGCAAGCCGTAGTCGAGATACTCCTGGACCGACGACGGATACAGCACCGGGATGCCGCAGGCCTTGAGTATGTGTTCGCTCTGATGCGCGGTAGTCGAAGATTTAGCTGCGTGGTCGTCGCCGGCCAGCACCAACACACCGCCATGCTGCGAGGTGCCGGCCATGTTGGCATGCTTGAACACATCGCCGCAGCGATCTACACCAGGTCCCTTGCCGTACCACATGGAAAATACGCCGTCGTACTTCGCGCCCGGGAACAGGTTGACCTGCTGCGTACCCCACACGCTGGTGGCGGCCAGGTCTTCGTTCATGCCCGGATGGAATTTCACCTGATGCGCTTCGAGATGCTTCTTCGCCTTTGCCGCCGTCATATCGACATTGCCCAGGGGCGAACCGCGGTAGCCGGTGATATAGCCGGCGGTATTCAGGCCGGCTTTAAGGTCGCGCTGTCGCTGCAGCATCGCGAGGCGGATGAATGCCTGCGTGCCCGTAATGAAAGCGCGTCCGCGCTCCAGCGTGAATTTGTCGTCGAGGGAAATATCATCCGGCAGCAGGCGCTGTCCGGAAGTGAGGGGTGCATTCATGGTGTCTCCAGCCAAAAATCGTGTCTTTGGATGCGATGGTTACGCCGTCAAACGGATGCGCCTTGTGAGCGCATCGTTCATTCTTTTGACGTATGTACATTAGCACACGCATGCACACGGCTCAATGCACGCCGCAGCAAGGCTGCAATTACCATGGCGATTCTAGGATTCTAGTATTGCCAGACTCCGGTTGCCCGTCTTGCGGTATGTCACCAGGATCCTGGTTTGATGATCACGCCGAGACATTGTCATCCTTCAGCACACCGCGCCGGATCTGATCCAGTTCGATCGACTCGAACAACGCACGGAAATTACCTTCGCCAAAGCCCTGGTCGCCCTTGCGCTGGATGATTTCGAAGAAGATCGGACCGATCACGGTCTGGGTGAATATCTGTAGCAGCAACTCGGGTTTCGACGAATTGCTGTTGCCGTCGATGAGGATGCGCAGGCGCTTGAGTTCGTCGAGGCTCTCGCCATGATCCGGCAGGCGCTTGTCCACGAGGTCGTAGTAGGTATCGATCGTGTCCTGGAATGCGACCTGCTGCGCTTTCATGCCCGCCACCGTTTCATAGATGTCGCCCGTGCCCAGCGCGATATGCTGGATTCCTTCGCCATGGTATTCGTCGAGGTATTCAGCGATCTGCGATTTGTCGTCGGATGACTCGTTGATCGGAATACGGATCTTGCCGCAAGGGGAAGTCATGGCTTTGGACTTCAGGCCGGTCAGCTTGCCTTCAATGTCGAAGTAACGGACCTCGCGGAAGTTGAACAGGTTTTCATAGAACTCCGCCCACTCCTTCATCCGGCCGCGATGCACGTTGTGCGTCAGGTGGTCGATGTAGGTGAGGCCGTTGCCCCGGGGGTTAGCTTCCGTCCCTGGTATCGCGACGAAGTCCACGTCATAGATGCTGATGTCTCCAATCCCGCCTGCTGTGCCGTTTTTGCCGTGCCAACGGTCGACAAAGTAGATCAGCGAATCGCCGATCCCCTTGATCGCCGGAATATTCAGTTCCATCGGGCCGGTCTTGTTGTCAAAGCCCCAGGCGCCCATTTCCAGCGCGCGCGTGTATGCGTAGGCGGCGTCGTCGACGCGGAATGCGATCGCGCAAATCGACGGGCCATGCTTGCGTGCGAATCGCTGCGCAAACGAATCTTTTTCCGCGTTGATGATGAAATTGATTTCGCCCTGGCGGTAAAGGGTGACGTCCTTCTGGCGGTGCCGGGCGATCGCGGTAAAGCCCATTTGTTCGAATATCGCACCCAATGCTTTTGGATCGGGCGCCGCATATTCGATGAACTCGAATCCGTTGGTGCCCATCGGGTTGTCCCAAGGTTGAAAATCCATCGCTGCTCCTAGTCAGATGTTCCATTTTGTTTGGATAACGTATAAACAGGAGCGTGCGCTATTTTTTGCCTTTAATTCCTCCGTGTGCCGCATGTGAGCAATAATATTGCGTCAGCAATCGTATTAGAGGTGTTTTATGGCAAAAGTAGAACTGGACAAAACCGACCGGAAAATTCTCGCGATCCTGCAGAAGGATGGGAGACTGACCAACCAGGAAGTGGCGGAGCGCGTCAACCTGTCGCCTTCGCCTTGCCTGCGCCGCATCAAGAACCTGGAGGAAGCCGGTGTCATCCGCCAATACGTCGCCCTGCTCGACCCGGACAAAATCGGACTGGGGTTACTCGCTTACGTGAATGTGCGGCTGGAGAAACATAGCGATGGCGGAGCCGGGTCGCGCCCGCCGCGGGTCGATTTCGCTGCTTCGGTGGCTAACTGGCCGGAGGTGGTTGCCTGCTACGCGATGACGGGTGAGATGGATTATTTGCTACGGGTGCACGTGGAGGACATGGGGCACTTTTCGCAGTTCATGATGGAGACGCTGTTGAAGCATGCGGCGGTGGTGGACGTGAAGTCGAGTTTTGCGCTGCAGCGAATCAAGGATACGACCGCGCTGCCGCTGGCATGAGGGGATGACGGCCTGTCATCTTTCCCTGAGGCGCGGCAACTTGCCCAGCCACTTGAATGCCGCCCTGGTATTCGCCTTGACCGTGTAATCAAACTGCGCGATCTGCTCGTCGACCGCCTCCCGCAAGACAGTGCGCGGATTTGCCGGGGACAGTGTCAGGTAGGCGTCGGCCTCGCCGTAATCACGATGGATTTCCATCCCGGCTTTCTTTGCGATATGGATCATCGTCTGGTTCGATGCCAGGCAATGGATGTACAAGGTATCCACATCCTCGTTGCGGCAATGAATTGCCGCCCGTTCGAACAGCTTGCTTCCGATGCCGCGACCGCGCGCCGACGCCGATACTGACGCGCCGAACTCGGCCACTCTCGCCTTCAGCGTGGCATTGGCCACCAGCGGCAACGCTTCGCGCGGCGCAAAGGCGAGATGGCCGACGGCGGCCAGTTCGAGATTGTCGTCATAGACGCCGAAGATCGTGTCGCGATTGAAGTCAAGCCGCTGCACGTATCTGGTAATCAGCTCATCCGGCAACACGCTCCCGAAACGCAGCAGACGGTCGTTCTTGTCGAGCGCCAGAAAATGCATCAGCAGGCGCCTGCGGTCACGCTCGCAGAGTTCCTTGACCCGTATCGGGGATTTGTCCGACCCTGGTTGTTGAGCCACAGCCATCATTGTCGACTTCATAACGTTCCCTATAAACTTACCAACACTTTGTGCATCGCACAAATTCATTGTACGCCATACGCGAAAAATGTTGGCGGGCACAGGTCGCAATGAACACGCCCTTGACGCGCCTCAACGGCGGCCGAGTTATTCGGAAACCCCTGTTACACAAATCTGACACTTGGTGTTTCCATGCAATCAACACTAAGAATGTTCGTCCACTTATTTCCTTTGGGCAAGACCGGGCGTTCGCGCTATTCCTCGGACGCGGCACGCCGCACACACAAGGCATCCTGCCGCTGCTCGAAGCCAACAAGGTGCCGCTGATTGCACCCAGCACCGGCGCGGCGATATTCCACCATCCTGCGAACCGTTGGCTATTCAACATCCGCGTCAAATACCAGGATGGAATCATCAAGGCGATCGAACATTTCACCACCATCGGCATCAAGAGCATAGGCCTGCTGCACGTGGATGATGCGTTCGGCGAGGACGGGCTGGAGGGATTCAACACTGGTCGAAGGCTTGCGTCGCGCGGGCCGCAACCTGACCCGCGAGGGTTTCGTACGCGCACTGGAATCGATGCAGCGCGTCCACTTCGGCGGATTAATGGTCACGTACGGACCGAATGATCACAGCGGCAGCGAGTTCATCGAGCTGACGATGATCAGCAAGGACGGCCGCTTCTTGCGATAACCCGACGACGCGCGATCAGTCCTCAGGCGCGTCCCATGCTATCGGCTCGCTCAGCCGATAGCAATTCTTGCCTTGTTGCTTGGCCTCGTACATCGCGGCGTCGGCCCGGCTCAGCAGCAGTTCCGGATTATTCGACACACCGCTACTGCCGCGTACGCTGCTGATGCCGATGCTGGCAGATAGCTGCACCGCTTGCCCGGCCACGTCGGTGAGGCCCCGAATGTCCGCCAACGCCGCCTCGGCCACCCGGACGGCGCCGTCCTGCAAGGCCACTTCGCTCAGCAGGAGCACGAACTCGTCGCCACCGATACGAGCCATCGAATCCTCCTGCCGGATGCATCGGCGTACCCGCGCCGCAACTTCCTTCAGCACCAGGTCTCCTGTTGCGTGGCCGTGGGTGTCGTTGACTGCCTTGAATCCGTCGAGGTCTATGAACATCAGCACAACGATGCGCGCCGGTCGTTCCGACCGTTGCAACGCCGCGGTCAGGCGCACCATCAGCTCGCGCCGGTTGATCAGCCCGGTCAGCGCATCATGGGTGGCGAGTTCGGCCAGCTGCGCCGATTGCCGTTGCAGTTCCGCTGTGCGTTGCGCAACCCGTTGCTCCAACGTCTCATTCGCCGCCTGCAGGCTCAGGTTGACCTCGGCGATCACCTTATAGCTGCTCATCAGGCGCCAGGCCGCGTAGACGAGCAGGACCAGCAGGAATGCGGAGTACAGGATCAGGTAACGCCGATAGCGTTGCTTCTCGACGAGCATGCCCTGGAACTGGCTGTCGAATGCGTCGGCCAGTTCTTCGATCCCCGACGTAGCGGGTACCGCTGCAATCTGGCGTATGACCGAGTCGCCCGCCGTGCGCTGCTGCAGGATGATCTTCGCATGCGAGAGCAGCAGTTCCAGTCGCTCCGGCATCGGAGCGGCGCAGCAATCAAGTTGCTGTTCCAGCTCGTCGATCGATGACAGAATGGTTTCGCCAAGCTGGGCATCCGGGATCAGGTTGAACCGGAGGATGTCAGCCAGCAGGTTGTTCGTCTTCGTTTCCAGTGCGGAGAGCACGCTTGCCCGGGCCGGGTCGACCGACCGTCCGGCCCGCGATGCGGACTTGAATTCCTCCACCGCCGCGGGAAAATAATGCAACGAATTGCGAAACACCGAATTTTCCGACTTGAATTGTTCGACCAGCTGTTCCTTGTTTGCGAAGGTCGCGTGCAACGTGCGCAAGGCCGCTTCCGGCCTCGAGCCGGGCGCTCGCTCCAGGCCTTCATTCAGGCGCTCCTCGAGATCGCGCAGATAACGCAGCGGCATTGTTATCTGGTCGTAATTGGAGTCTATGCCTATCCTCATCTTCAGGATGTTGGCATTCCATTCCGCGTCCAGTTGCCGCAGCTCGCGCAGGGCGGGCATCACCTCGTTCTGCATGTCGACGTTGACGCCCTCGGTCTGGTAATACAGGAACCATGACACCGCGAACAAGACGGCGAACCACACCCCGAACAGAGCGCCGCGTATGAAATTCATTTTGCAGGCTCCGGCCGCGTCGCCAGCGGCGGCTCGCCGCTCAGCGTACCGAGGAATTTGACGATCAGCGCCTTGTCTTCCGGTGTGCCCGTCCGCCCGAGCTGGTGCTTGAGCATGACATCGACTGCCTGCTCCAGCGTCTGGGCGGAGCCGTCGTGAAAATATGGCGCGGTGTTGGCGACATTGCGCAGGCCCGGAACCTTGAACACATATTTGTCACTCTCGCGCCCGGTCAGCAGGTAGCGGCCGAGGTCGGTCTCGTCGATGCCCTCTTTTTTCAGGTACGGCCGTGCCACGCCAAACACCTGGAACATATTGCCGCCGACATTGATACCCTGGTGGCAGCCGACACAGCCATAACTCTTGAATTTTGTATAGCCGAGTTTCTCGTCCGCGGTAATCGCCGTCTCGTTGCCCCGCAACCACGCGTCGAAACGCGATGGTGTGATCAGTGCGCGTTCATATTCCGTCAGCGCATTGACGATATTGCGGCGGTTGAGTCCATCGGGATAAACACTTTTAAAATGGCGGACCAGCGTCGCGTCTTTGGAGAGCTTGTCCACAATCACCGTCCAGGAGGTATCGAAGATCCTTGGATGAATGATCGCCAGGTCGAGCTGTTCTTCCAGGCTTTCCGCCTTGCCGGTCCACAGCTGGCGGAAATTGTAGGCGGCATTGAACACCGTCGGCGCATTGATCGACCCGATACGGCGATCGACCCCTAACGAACGCGCCAGGCCGTCACTGCCGCCTTTGGAAAAATTGTGGCAGCTTGCGCAGCTGACCGAGTTGTCCCGAGAAAGCCGCGGATCGAAGAACAGGCGTTTGCCGAGCGCGAGTTTGTCGGGATCGACATCGATTTTTTCCGGCAGCGGCCGGATTGGCTCGTCCCGCACCGGCTTGTTGGAAGCGGTCTCGGCATACGCATGAAGAGCGCAGGCAAGCGCCACCGGCAGGAGTAGGAAATGCGCTGCTGACATTGCGATATGAGCAATCCGGACGTAGGCGTATCGATCTGCGGAAGCATATCAATCGCCGGCTCGCCGTGACCGCGGCGCAATGAAATATGAGAGAAAAACGGGCGGGAAAGCCGCATCAATTACCAGAATGTCATGACCCGGCTTTTGGCGCTCCGATAACGCGGCTGACCGCATCGACGCGCGCTTTGTGTATCGCTTCCGGAATCCGTTGCGGCTGATCCTGATAGCGCTTTGCAACCTCGCCTGCATCGACCGCGCGTGCCGCCTTCATTGCCATTTCCAGCCAGGCCGCCTGCGGGAAAGGCTTTTCGGCGAAGCCTGTGCGACCGCGATGGTCGCATTCCGATGCGCGCAGCATGTCGATAAAGCGCTGTGGCTTGCGGAATGCATCGCAGCGTTCGAACAAGGTGACCATCGTGTTGGCGCGCAATTCGAGCGCGCGTCCGACGTTGCCATGCTCACGCGCCGTCATGCGTGCCAGGTCTCGACAATCGTTCGGTATTTTCAGGCGCGTGCATACTTGCTCCACCAGCTCGACGCTGCGCCCTTCATGACCATGGTGACGCGGCCATTCCGAAGCCGGCGTGGTGCCTTTGCCGAGGTCATGCATCAGGGCTGCCAAGCGTATCGGCAAGCTGTAGCCCTGCTGCGCGGCATAGTCGATCACCATCATCACATGCACACCGGTGTCGATTTCAGGGTGATGTTTTTCCGGCTGCGGCACGCCCCATAGCCCATCGAGCTCCGGCAGGATACGCGCCAGCGCTCCGCATTCGCGCAACACTTCAAACATGCGCGACGGCTTCGCTTCCATCAAACCACGTGACAGCTCCTGCCACACGCGCTCCGGCACTAACGCATCGACTTCGCCATTGTTTACCATCTGCCGCATCAATGCATTGGTTTCCGGCGCGACGGTGAAATCGGTAAAGCGCGCAGCGAAACGCGCGACACGCAAAATGCGCACCGGGTCTTCGGCGAACGCGTCGGACACATGGCGGAAGATCTTGTTTTGAATATCCTTGCGGCCGCCGAAAGGATCGGCAATGGTGCCGTCCTCTGCTTTGGCCATGGCATTGATGGTCAGGTCGCGCCGGACCAGATCGTCTTCGAGCGTTACCTCGGGTTCGGCGTGAAACACGAAGCCCTTGTATCCAGGCGCGGTCTTGCGCTCGGTGCGCGCAAGCGCATATTCCTCATGGGTCTTGGGATGCAGGAAAACCGGAAAGTCCTTGCCGACCGGTGTGTAGCCGCGCGCAATCATTTCCTCCGGCGTGGCGCCGACCACCACATGGTCGTGGTCCTGCACCGGCAAGCCGAGCAATTCATCGCGCACCGCGCCGCCTACGACATAAGTTTTCATTTGAAACTTTACGGAAATGGCCAGCATTCCACTGAAAATTGTGGGTGGTGGCACCTGGATATGTCGTTCCCGCGAAGGCGGGATGACATGCTTGGTGCAAACCGGAATATTTAACCGTGGCGTATATCGGTTTGACAACCTGCTAATCCGGATACACGTCGTACTTCTCGATGCCTTCCTTTTCCGCAAGCGCTTCCAGCATCCATTTTGCAACTGCCGGATGCCTGACTACGCGTTCCACGTAAGCCTCCAGTGCCGGCGCCAGCGCGACGCCATAGGTGCGGAAACGCATCACCACCGGGGCGAAATAAGCGTCGGCGATGGTGAATTCGCCGAACAGAAATTGATGCGGACCGGAGCGCGAAAGACAATTCTCCCAGAGCTCGCAAACGCGGCCGATATCGGCTTGCGCTTCCGGTGTCCGGCCCTTGCCGTGAAAGTTGGCGCGGATGTTCATCCACATTGCCGATCGCAGGCCGGTGAAGCCGGAATGCATTTCAGCGCACATGGAGCGTGCCATCGCGCGCGCTTCGACATCGCCCGGCCACATCCGCTTCTCGGGAAACTGCTCGGCCAGGTATTCGCAGATGGCGAGCGAATCCCACACCGTGATTTCGCCCGCGACCAATACCGGTACCCGGCCGGAGGCCGAATAAAGCGCGATCTGCGACGCCGTATCTTGCTTGTCCAGTCCGACCCGGATCTCCTCGAATGCGATGCCGAACGCGGTCATCGCAACCCAGGGTCGCATCGACCATGAAGAGTAGTTCTTGTTGCCGATCACCAGCTTCAGGCCGGCTCTTTCAGCGGCGTCCAGTGTTTGGGTAAGCTTCGGGTCGAGTACGGTCGATTGCATATATCCTGTCCAAAAGTGATGTCAAGGCCGCGACGGGAAAACGAGAAGCGAGAATATATCTTTTGCGCGCGTTTGCCAAACTGGCAATCGCGCGGCCGACCTTAGCGCCTGGGCCGGATATGGACGGCCTGGACGCCGCTATGCGGCTTTTGCCCGGTCAGGTAGTATGGCGCCACTGCTTCAAGCGGAGTAAGGCTGATGCCGAGTTCCGGATCGACCGGAGCGGACGCGACACTATCGACCTTCATCGAGTCCAGATTATCGCGCGTCATCAGGGGTTCGCCGGGCAGGTGTTCCAGCAGCATCGCCTGCATGCGCCCCAATGATTCCGGCAACCCGATCACCGGACGCGGATGTCCGGTATATACGCCCGCCAGCCTGACCAGTTCGCGCAGAGTATAGACCTTAGGCCCGGCCAGTTCGTACACATGACCGAAGGTTCTTTCATTATCCAGCGTGTAGACGAACGCCTGCGCGACATCTTCCACATACACCGGCTGGAATTTCGTATCGGCACTGGCAACCAGCATCACCGGGAGGAAGCGCTCCATCGATGCGAACAGATTGAGGAAACGGTCGTTATCGCCAAACACCACCGACGGCCTGAATGCGGTGGTGTTCAGCGCCGGATTCGAAAAGGCGGCTGCTTCGCCATCGCCTTTCGAGCGCAGATACATCGAAGGCCCGTCGGTCGCAGCACCAAGCGCGCTCATATGTAAATAACGGTGAACACCGTTGGCAGCGCAGGCGGCGACTATGCGCCGCGGAAGTTCGACATGCGCCCGGGCGAAGTCCGGGCCGTACGGATCGCCGGGCCGCGAGTGAAGTATGCCAACCAGGTTGATCACCGCATCGATGCCGAACATCAGGCGGTTCAATGCCGCGTCGTCATGCACGTCGGCTTCGACCACGTCTTCCACCGTCGGGAGTTCCAGCAGATGCTTTGCGTGCTCGTAGTGACGCGTGGCGACTACCACGCGCCAATCTGTTTCCTGCAGTTTGGCAAGGACGTGGCCGCCGATGAAGCCGGAACCACCGAGAACCAATACGGTACGGATTGCCATGGCCTGTCTCCTTCGATCATCACTCCCCAGGCGTCGGCCGGCTCCATGCCGGCAGGTTTCAGGGCAAGTCGCTCGGCACGAATCCCTGCGGCGCCACCATACCGAGGCGCGCCTTCAGCGACTGCGGCTTGCTCTCGAACAGCGCGGCATAGTAGGTCGCGTTCGACAATACTTTCTTCACGTAATCGCGCGTCTCGCTGAACGGGATCGATTCGGCGAAAACAGCGCCCTCCACCGCCCTGGGCAGCGTCGAGCGCCATGCGCGCGGCCTTCCCGGCCCGGCATTGTACGCAGCGGTAGCCAGCGCCTGCGAGCCGTCCAGGTCATGCAACACCATGTTCAGGTAGTTCGTGCCAAGCACGATGTTGGTGTTGATGTCGTTTACCTGATGTGGCGCGAAATTGTTCATGCCGATTTTGCGCGCCACGTATTTTGCCGTCGCCGGCATAATTTGCATCAGGCCGGATGCGCCGACATGAGAGCGCGCGTGCTGGATGAAGCGCGATTCCTGGCGGATCAGCCCGTAAACCCACGCGATGTCGAGGCCGAGGTTTTGGGTGGAAGCGTGCATCACGTCACGAAACGGTGAAGGAAATCGTTGCGTGAAATCGAATTCCGATTTGGTGCGGTCGGAGGTGTTGACCATCCGGTCCAGCACGCTTTTTTGCCGCGCATACTCAGCCGCCGCCAGGAGCTGGCGCTCGTTCATCTTGCGCAATTCCCAGTTCCATTCGCGGTAGCCTTCGAAGCGCATGTTCAGGTCGAAAAACCTGAGCGCGCGGCGGAATCCCTGGTTCTCGGCCATCGGCGCGATTTCTTCCGCGGAAGGCGTTTGCGCGCGCGGCGGTATGGTGATTTTCCTGTCGAGCTCTTCCAGCGCGAGCTGGCCGTAGAAATCGGTACGATCGGCGATCGAGTGGAAGATTTGCTGCGCCTCTTCGGGCTTGCCTTCCGCCTTTAATACGCGGCCCATCCAGTAAAGCCAGGTGTGATCGTTTTTCAGGCTGTCCGGCATCGCTTCGATGCCGGATTTCACCAGCTTCCAGTCGCCGGCACGCAATGCCGCCCGCACACGCCATTGATACCCGTCGTTCGTTAACGGCGCTTCGTTGGTGCGATGCCAGTAGGTGACCGCGTCCGGCGCCAGCTTGAACGACGCTTGCAACGCGATCTGCGACCAGGCGACCGCCCGTTCTTTTTCATCCAGGCGGTCAGCCGATTTGACGAGTGCCTCGACCGCCCGCGTCGGATTGTTTTTGGCGGCACGCCCAAGCGCGAGGATGAAAACCTGGTGCGCCGCGCGCCCATTGCCAGGGCCGCGGGCAATAACCGACTCCGGCTTGTCGAGCGCCTGCATCAGCGACGCTTCCGAGGCCTCGGTCACGGAAGCAATGCGGCGTATCGAACTGGTGAACCCTGATTCCGCAATCAGGCGAACCTGTCCCCAGACATCGTCGACAGTGAATTGATTTTTTTCTACCAATGTTGCAATCAGCGCGGGACAGGCTTCGCCGTAGTTCTGCGGCGAGACCAACACATTGCGCGCCTCGCCGGCGACGTCGGCCCCTTTGGTCGCCTTCGACATCAGCGCATAGCATTTGACCTGGGTGTCGTCGTTCAGCACGAATTGCGGATATTGTTCATCGAACAAATCCCACCTTCGCACTTTGCCCAGTTCGAGCAACCAGTCATTGCGCAAGCGGTCGGCGATAGCGCTGCCTTCATTGCGCTTGATGAAGTCGCGTATCTCCTGTTCCGTCGCGGTACTGATGCGCGGCTTTAGTTGAAAATAATCAACATATGACGGGACGGCATAATTACGCAGGCGGGAGGCCAGTTCGATAGACTTCTGGATGTCGTTGTTGCGAGCCGCTTCACGCAGTGCGAGAAAGGCATCGTCATCGTTGGCGAACATTGCAACGCGCTTTTGCGCATGAGCAACAGGCACGAACAGGATCGCAGAGGCAGTTGCGAAAGTGATACCGGCAAGCCATTTCATCGGGGACATCAATTGAATGCTTTCATTAAACATTGTTTTTACGCCGCTTAGAATAGCATGTGCTGCTATCCTCTTCGTCTCAAATTCATTGGGTAAACCATGCTGGAAAAGACCTCGTTGCGCCGCGCGCTGATCGCAAACAGACAAGCCATCGAACCTGAAGTTCGCAATCAGTGGGATGCGGCAATCGGCGCGCGCGTTATCGACTGGTGGGCCTTGCATGGCGCACAGACATTAGGGGTTTATTGGCCGGTGCGCGGCGAGCCGGACTTGCGAAATGTTTACGTTGAACTCGCGGCGCGCGGCGTGCAGCTGGCATTGCCGGTGGTGATTGCCAAAAATGAACCGCTTCGGTTCGCCGCATGGGCGCCGGGTGATCCTTTGATAACAGATGCACTGGGCGTGGCCATACCCGCGCAAGCGCACAACCCCGTGGAGCCGGGCGCGCTGCTCGTGCCCTGCGTCGGTTTCAATACGAAGAGGATGCGGCTGGGGTACGGCGGGGGATTTTATGACCGGACGCTGGCGCTCGAGCCGCGTCCGTTCACTGTAGGCATCGCCTATGAATGCGCACTGGTTGAATTCGCCGGCGCTGCGCACGACGTCGCCCTGGATCGAATCATCACAGAGCAATCGTCGTTGCAGGGCCTGCCTACGCCGAGCCGTTGAGCCGTCGGCAGATTTCCATAGTCGCGGGCGCCTGGTTCAGTGTATAAAAATGCACGCCCGGCGCCCCACCGTCCAGCAGGCGCTCGCACAATTGCGTCACCACGTCGAGGCCAAACGCGCGGATCGAATCAATATCATCGCTGAAGCTGGCCAGCTTCAGGCGTATCCAGCGCGGGATCTCGGCGCCGCACATATCGGAAAAGCGCATCAGCTGCGAGTAGTTCGTAATCGGCATGACACCGGCGATGATGGGTATGTCAACACCGGCCTTGCGCGCCTCTTCCATAAAGCGGAAATAAGCATCGGCGTTGTAGAAGTACTGTGTGATGGCGGCATTGGCGCCGGCCTTCACCTTGCGGGCAAAATTCTGTATATCGTCTTGCGGCGACTTCGCCTGCGGATGCATTTCGGGATAAGCCGCCACTTCGATGTGGAACCAGTTTCCCGTTTCGGCGCGGATGAATTCGACCAGCTCGTTCGCGTAGCGGAATTCACCGGAGCCGCCATAACCGCTCGGCATATCGCCGCGCAATGCAACAATGCGCTTGATGCCGTGCGATTTATATTCGTCGAGGATTGCGCGCAAGCTCTCGCGCGAGCTGCCCATGCATGAGAGGTGCGGTGCTGCGTCGTGTCCTTCGCGCCGGATTTCGACCACGGTCTCCAGCGTACCTTTTTGCGTGGATCCGCCGGCGCCGAATGTGACGGAAAAATACTTCGGATGCAGCTCAGCCAGCTTCGCCCGCGTCACGCGCAGTTTCTCGACTCCCTCCGGTGTTTTGGGCGGAAAAAATTCGATGCTGAAGTTATTGAGAGCCATGTTATTTTTTAAGCAGTAGAGAGGACAACGCCCACGATATGAGGCTGTAGAGTATCGCGCCGCCAACGGCGGACCAGAAGCCGGCCACGTAAAAACCGGGGACGAAATTGGCGACCGCCCAGAACAGCACCCCGTTGATGACGATGATGAACAGCCCGAGCGTCAATACCGTCACAGGCAGCGTCAGCAACACCAGGATCGGACGTATCAGCGTATTCACCAGCCCGAGCACCAGCGCGGCGATCAACGCCGAGGTGAAGTTCTGGATCGCAATCGATTTCATCAGATAGGGCAGGACGAACAGTGCCGCCGCATTGATAAGCCAGACTATCAGTAGACGCATACCCCTCCCCTTGATCCTGTATGACGTGCCAAAAAGCGGGGCGGATCAGTTCGTGATGCGCCCCACCTGGTCCAGCTTCTTAGTAGCGGTAGTGATCGGCCTTGTACGGGCCGGTCTTGCTCACGCCGATATAGGCTGCCTGTTCTTCGGTCAGCTCGGTCAACTTCGCATTCAACTTCCTCAGCTGCAGACGCGCGACTTTTTCATCGAGGTGCTTCGGCAGCGTGTAGACGCCGACCGGATAGGCAGAGAGATTGGTGAACAGTTCAATCTGCGCGATGGTCTGGTTGGCGAATGACGAGCTCATCACGTAAGACGGATGACCTGTGCCGCAACCGAGGTTGACCAGGCGGCCTTCGGCCAGCAGGATGATGCGTTTGCCGTCGGGGAAAATGATGTGATCGACTTGCGGCTTGATGTTTTCCCAGGTGTATTGCTTCAGTGAGGCGACTTCGATTTCATTGTCGAAGTGGCCAATGTTGCACACGATGGCCTGGTCTTTCATCTTCTTCATGTGTTCATGGGTGATCACATGATAGTTACCGGTACAGGTGACGAAAATGTCGCCGTGCTCGGCCGCATAATCCATCGTGACGACGCGATAACCTTCCATCGCCGCCTGCAGTGCGCAAATCGGATCGATTTCAGTGACCCAGACTTGCGCGGACAGCGCGCGCATCGCCTGGGCCGAGCCCTTGCCCACGTCGCCATAGCCGGCGATGACGGCAACTTTACCGGCAATCATTACATCGGTTGCACGCTTGATGCCGTCGACCAGCGATTCGCGGCAGCCATACAGATTGTCGAACTTGGACTTGGTGACGGAATCATTGACGTTGATCGCCGGGAAAGCGAGCTTGCCTTCCTTGTGCATTTGATACAAACGATGCACGCCGGTCGTGGTTTCTTCTGTAACGCCCTTGATTTCCTTCAGGCGTGTGGAATACCAGGTCGGGTCGGTCGCGAGTTTTTTCTTGATTGAATTGAACAGGCAGACGGCTTCTTCCGAGTCCGGGTTGTTCAGCAGGCTGGCATCCTTCTCGGCACGCGCGCCGAGATGCAACAGCAAAGTCGCATCGCCGCCGTCGTCGAGGATCATGTTCGAATACTGACCTTCGGGCCATTCGAAAATGCGGTGCGTGTAGTCCCAGTACTCATCCAGCGTCTCGCCTTTGAATGCGAACACCGGCGTGCCGTTGGCGGCAATGGCGGCGGCTGCGTGATCTTGCGTGGAGTAGATGTTGCACGATGCCCAACGCACTTTCGCGCCGAGGGCTTCCAGCGTCTGGATCAGCACGGCGGTCTGGATCGTCATGTGCAGCGAGCCGGTAATGCGCGCGCCCTTCAGTGGCTGCGCGGCGGCAAATTCTTCACGAATCGCCATCAGGCCCGGCATTTCAGTTTCGGCAATCTTGATTTCTTTGCGGCCCCAATCGGCCAGGCCGAGATCGGCGACGAGAAAGTCTTGGGATGGGGATTTCAATACAGCGGCGCTCATCACGCCCTCCTTTTCTGGAAAATTAGAAAAAAGTAACGTGAGCGCAGTTGCGGGTGATATCCAAGCCTGACACGACGCTGTTAAAAACACCTCGTGCTGCAACGCTCCTTGGAGCCGAAATTATACAGTAGTTCGCGCTTGCCCCGAAACCTCGGCTTACGCCTTCGTGGTGTCCGGCTTCTTTGCGGTGGGCTTTTTTGCGGTGGGCGTCTTTGCGCCATCCGATTTTTTGGGCGCGGGCTTGCTTGCGACAACCGGTTTCTTCGGCACCGGTTTCTTGGCCTTATCGGTCTTTTTTTCCGTTGCAGGTGCAGCCGGCGTTGCGGAAGCACGTTCTATCAGCCCGAAGGGCGCCTGCGGCTTGTCCGGGGCCTGTGCCATGGTTTGGGACGACACGTTGTTCTCGATCCAGCCGAGCATATCCT
>JBBWZW010000170.1:0-6990 GCA_039649305.1 Burkholderiales bacterium | reverse complement strand
CGTTTCGGCCAGCATTGGGGATATCGCCGTCGTGTTCTTGCGCTCGCCCGCGCATGAACACTACAGCTACGCGGATCGGAGCGTCGACCGGCGCGAGCGTTGCTCCGCTTGCTGCGAGAGTGACCGGCGCTCGAACTATCCCGATCCTCTTCTGCAGGCATTCTCAGAAACTGGCGAACCGATCTTCCGGAGAAGCATAATGCGCCTCGGCATTCCTCGCATCGAAAGCCTTCAGACCGATGACGGCACTGCATCCATCACTTTCCTCGGAGTCGATACGAACCGTGATACAACTGGTGGTGTTTACTTATTTCAATTCAAGACGCCGTCTGGCGACATTGAGGTAAACACGACTGTTGGCACTGTAACAAGCTTTCCAGCCAGTGATAAATTTTTTGCCGAGACCGGCAACAAGCTCATGGATTTGACACTGACGGATATACGAAAATATATCGAGACGTATGCCGAGGAATATGGGAATACTCTTAAAGTTGCCCTCTTCACGGTGCCCGCCAACACGAGCGGCAACGACATCGTCGTACTGAGAGATGCATTCTGTGCGCTATTCTTCGAATATTGGTCTTCATATAAATACAACAACGCTGACGTGACGAGCGACCCCGCGGATCGTTATCCCGACACAATCAATTTTGTACCGTACGATTTGGACAGGAAATTCCATGTAACTCTGCACGCAAGGCAAGGGGGCCGCCATGACTGATATTCGAGATTACCCCAATCCTCTTCTGAAAGCCTTCTCAGATCTAAACAATCTAGGTATGCAATTCGACGCGAAGGGTATTCCGGTTTTAGATAGCAGGAAGTGGGGTCAGAGTGGATTTAGTTGATGCCGCGCCGCGCTGGCCCTGGGAGGACGTCCTTTCCGCGCACGGCACGACGGCCGAGGTCTTGGTGACACTGCATTCAATTCCGCGGCGCCTCGGCTTTGCCTCTGTATCCGCGGCGGCTCTGCGCGCAAAACGACAACTCGTCAATTGAGTGCACTGTCCGCAATCTGATCGATGGCGCGTCATTGCCGTGGGAATGGACGCTCTGCTCCGCTCGCAGGAGCTGACCGACAAGCTCGGTGACTGCATGGAAGAGGGCATCCGTGTCGATGGGTTTGATGTCGCGCGCATGACGTTACGTCGCGTTCTGTTCAAGAGCGGCACGACGCGAGAGGTTGCTGCGCGAGACCAAACAGGACAGCCATTCTACGGCAAGGGCGTTTTGCACCATATCCTTGCAGATCGCGTATCTCGATTCATGCCTTACATGCGAGTTCCGCGCACTGCACGCCGCCGGCAAACCACCACACTTTGCCACAATATTGCTGATTGCAGATTTTTCTCGCTTGCACCGTTGATTATTGCGCGCCGCTCGATACGATACTTCCAGCTGGGGAAGCTTTTGGAGCGGCAAGCTTCAAGACTCTGAACGCGCGCCGCGCAATAACGGCGCGCCGTAGAGGAACGAGAAAAGAAGCACCCGCGGTCGTTATGTGGGGGCGAAGATAGTGGCCGGGGGGCAGGTTCCGGACAATTTCGGTTTGCGCGCGCATGCGCAGCAGGCTGCGCGCATGCGAGCGGCGAAGCTCGTCGGCATCGCGTGCCGTCGCATTGATCGACGCTTTGTCGGTGCGACTGCGCGGCCGAAGCCGCACGCGGCAAACCCGGCGTTTTCTTCCCGCGCGCAATGTCGGCACTACGGTACGGCCGAGCCTCAGCCGGCGCTGCCGCATCAAGACTCCATCGATCGCGGGTGCGCAGCGCATCGCGCGGGTCCGCGCCTTACGACGAATCGGATCGCAGCCGGTGTGCAGGCGCGCGCTTGGGCTTTGCTCGCTGCGCCGGCAAGTTCCGGGTAACGGGAATCAACATGGGCATGACGCTACGTAATGAAAACAGTGGAGGCATTGGTGGCAAATAACGGTGCATCGGCAACAGCGGCGGCGAAAGATCGGCCGAGCGTCCAGCCGTCGAGGGGTGTTGAGCGCGCCGCAGGCGCGGACGCTTCACCGGTGCCTCAACCGCAAGCGCCAACCGGGGAGGCGCCTATCTCGCCGGACATGCGCGCCAGGATCGCCGAGCTGCGCAGCAGGGTGCAGCTCAATACCGGGCAGGTCGTGCTCGCGATGATGAACCTGCCGCGTTACCGCAACCAGACGCTCGGCGACCTCACCCATCTCGTGCTGGATCCGATGATGCGCGACCGGCTCGCGATCGCGCACCGCACCGTCGACGGCAAGCCGCAGGGCGACGAGGACGTCGCCGGCATCGCGATCTGGGCGAGCGTATCGGATTCCGTGGACGCGAAAATCACCGAGCAGGTGAAGGCCGGCGTCTTTCCCGTGCGCCTCGCCAATGAGGATTGGGCGAGCGGCGATACGGTGTGGCTGCTCGACGTCATCGCCGGCGATCGCAAGGCGGCGACCGCGGTGCTGGCCAATTTCCGGCAGCTCTCGGGAGAGCGCGCGGTGAAGATCCATCCGCTCGTGGCGCGGATGATCGATCCGGAGGTGCTGGAGAAGCTGCGGGGGCGGCCGATTAGGGCGGAGGCGGACAAGGGCAAGCAGCAGGCGCCAGCGGCCCCAGCAGCCTTCCCCGAGACGCACGGGCAGGGGTAAGGCCATTGCCTGTGTTGCAAGGAGCTTTCCGCTATGTCCAACGAACCAGATAGTGACCGATACGACCCAACGACGCCCGAGGAGCTTTTCGCATTGGCGAAGCACCTTGCCGCCGATCCGAAACTAGAGGCGATATTCCAGCGTGTTGGACTGCACAAGCCGTTCATTCGGCCTGATGAATACCACCTGGTACTTGCCAGCTCCAAGGGGTTTGCGCCCCATCTTGAAGACCGGCTTTGTTCCAGCAGCAACCTGCCGGTTGCTGAAGCCCTGGCGCGGCGTCTCCATGCTGGCAAAATATCGTCGGATGCTGACGCGCTGGCCTTTCTCGCTGATCGCATACGTCACTATCCAGACGAGTTTAAGGGCCGCAGCGCACTTCTGGAATCCGAAGTCAAGGACATTATGAGAAATTTGCTGAATTCGTCATTTTTCCAAGAGTTCGAAGATTACAGGCGGCAGAAAGCGGAAATAATCAAGACAGACATCGATCCCTATGAACACGTCGTTGGGTTCGTGGGGGAGCAAATTTGGATCTACGGCTTAGGAGGTCGAGGCTGGAACCGGGTCGAACTCATCGTCACGTCCTTCTTGAATCGCCTTTGGTTCGATGTGGTGCCAGACCTGTCGTCGGCAACCGTCGAGCGTATGCTCCAGTCACCACGTGAATTTCTTATTTTGTGCGGCGACGATGATCTGCCTCGCAAGGGATAGGGGATAGCTATGGCAAGCGCGAATAAGTTTGCAGATACAGGCTTCTTGATTGACCTATTTTTAGCCGGCGGACAAAAGGCGCTGGATGCGCTGAGGGACAAGCTTGCTGGTAAAATCATTATTACAACCGAGACGATTACGGAATTGGGCCGGTTTACTAAATCTGATATTCAGCCGTTAATTAACTGGATTTCGAACCCGGCCAACGCCACCAAGATTACATATACTGATGTAGAGTTGGCGGCTGCAAGGGCTGCGAAGGACGCTGCAATACGCGCAGGAGTGAACGACCTATCGTCGTACGAATTAGCCATACAAAATGCTCAAAAGAATGCTGTTGAACGCGCTTACCTCGAACTGGCGACTGGAAAAAGAGTAACATTTTCCGGCGGAAAAGTATTGCTCGGCGCTGCCGTGCCGGACGCCGCGACGGCGATGAGGGGGATCACGGGCCCGAATGTACTACTTACAAGTGATGGCGTTTTCAGCCAGTGGCTGAAAAATTCAACAACAAAGGCAGCAGGCTTCGCTCCATTCGGCTTGGTAGACGCGCCAGTGTCGTCTAGCCGATTTTTCAATTATTCGCTACTCGGCGTAGATGACAGTGCTGCAACAAAAGCGCTGATCAAGGATGCCAACAAGATCCTTAAGTCCGGAAATTCGATCGGCATTGGCCTAAACCAACAAGAACTTCAGCTCCTGCTGACTGACGCTGCAGTCGACGCTTCAAAGATTACCGGCACGGCAGCGTGGTGGAAGTTCGCGGCCAAGGCTGGGGTCGGATTCATTATCGCCAAGAGTGGGCTTATCGGAAATATCATCGGAGCAGTTATCACTGCAGCACAGGCAGAGGAATTAAGAGATGTAGGGAAAGTCGAGGACGCCAATAGACTCTGGGTCAAGTTTATTTTCGAAACGGCAGGTGGCGTTGGCGGCGCGGTAGCCGGTGCTGCTGCCGTCGCACTCTTTTTAAAGGGCAAGGGTGGCCTCTATGGGGTCCTTGGGACGGTCCTCGGAGGCGTCGCAGGCGCGATCTTGGGGTCGCTTTTAGGAGCTAAGCTTGGAGAATACATCTATGACAACAATAAAGACATTCTAAATTCTTATATAAATAAGATATATGATACCGTCGATACCTTGAGTTCTACTTTGAGCTCTTTTGATTTCGATGCGAACGCCGTTCTGTTGGCGCAATTTCTCGGTCTTGGCGTCCCACCCGAAATTGGTTCTGGTCAGACTGATTTGCTTTTCGCGACAAAGTGGGCTCAAAGGATCGGGTCTGATGGAAATGACATTCTTTTTGGATATAATGCTGATTACGTACCCGCAGGCGGTCATGTATTCAAAAACGACCCAGAAAGCGAGGTTACCCCAATTGAGCTACGTATGGTGCTCGATGGGGGGGATGGTAACGACGTCATTTTTGTCGCAGGCGGCGAGCGCGCACTTACCGTGGGCGGCCTCGGTCGCGACGTGGTCGCCAATTATTCAAAAGGCGGTGAAATTTGGGGAGATATTGCCAACAGCATCCTCGATAAGAGTAGCGATCGGCGCTACACGATTGAGACCAAGACCGACGCGGACGGCAAAGTCACGCAAGTACAAAAATTCATCGCTGATAGCGCCGATAATTCCGACCAGTTCTGGTGGGCCCCGAATACGACCATCAAGGATCCGCAGAAGCATGACCTTCTGACGTTTTATGGTTTTCCACTCGTCGGGGGAACCGATGACGGCGGAGTTGCGCTTTCGCTCGGTGGACTTGGGCAGGTTGGCGCAGCCATTGGGGCGGTGCAGCTTTTCGTAAGTCCTCTCAATACTATTTATGTCGATCAATTCCTGCCCTTCATCACGTACAAATTCGTCTCGAACGGAGACGGCTCATACAATTTGAAAGTCGGCAATGTCCTAACCGCGTTTCTGGATGCAACCGAGGCCCTACTTGGCAGCCAATCGGGCTTGAGCAAGGCACTCAAGCAATTTGAAGGCGTGCAAACTATTGAAGACTTTATTCCGGCCAAAGATCACGGTTTGTTTGCATATAGTTACCTTGGAGCTCAGCAAGCTCCGCTCCAGGGTTTGGGAAAGCTCGGCCTCGTGTTCAAGAAGGCCAACCCCATTACCACGATCTTGGCCAGGCTTCCTGAGACGGCGATCACCTTCGCCTTGTCGGGCGGAGGCCCGCTCGTAGACGAAGCCCTGACGGCGGGAGCAGCAGCAACGCGTTGGGCCAAGTCGATGAAGTGGTCGACCGGTACCGATCCGCTCGTGCTCGACCTCTCCGGCAATGGGCTCGTCACGACCAGCCTCGACCAGTCGAGCGTGCATTTCGACCTCAACAACGATTTCTTCTCCGAGCGCACGGGCTGGCTGTCGGGTGATGCCGGCTTCCTGGTCTTCGACAAGAACCGCAATGGCAGGGTCGATGATGCCTCGGAGATGTTCGGCACATTCACGGGCTCCGGTTTCGACGATCTGGCGAACTACGACGGCAACCACGACGGCGTCATCAACGCTGACGATGCGATCTTCGCGCAGCTGCAGGTCTGGCTCGATGCGAATGGCGACGGCATCAGCCAGGCGGATGAGCTGCATGGTCTTGGCGATCTCGGCATCGCCTCCATTGCGCTGAACAGCATTTCCCTCGACGGGCAGACCAACGAGGGCACGAGCTTGCGCGCGGTCTCGAGCTTCACGCGCAGCGACGGCTCGACCGGCGCCATCTATGAGGCGATCTTCCCGACCGATCAGACTAATACGATCTATCGCGGCGAGAGTGGCCAGCCGGGCTGGGTCGGCGCCAACGTCATCAGCATCAAGGGCTTCGGCCGGGTCACGCCGCTCGGCGTGGCGACAGCGAATGATTTCGACCTCGCCGATCTGGTGAAGGCGCGCGCCGCCGCGATGACAACGCCCGATCTCAAGACGCTTGTGGCGCAAGCGGGCGACGTTCTTGGGAAATGGGGCGAGGCGCTCAACCTGACGCGCGAGCTGACGCCGGTGCTGGTATCGGCCGATGGGTCCACGCTGCTGGACCGCGCCGTCTATGTCGAGGACGCTGCCGGAGGCTATTGGACGCTGAAATCGGGCGCCGCCGTGCACGACTCCGATGGCAGCGCCGTCGCGCGCCCGACGCTGGAGCAGGTGCTGGCGCAAGCGACCGCTGACGGCGCTAGCTGGCGGTTGGAACAGGCCTGGTCGCCGGACGACCGTGGCTCCGCTGTCCAGTTCAGGCAGGCAGCCCCGTATCTGGCGCAAGTGATCAATGGCCGGGCGGTGGTGCTCGACTACGGTATTCAGAATGCCGATGGCAGCTGGCGTCTCGCCAGCGGCAATCCCGTCACCGACGCCAATGGCGCGCCGGTCGCGCACGCGACGCGCGACGACATCGTGGCGATGTCGCATGCCACCGGACAGGAATGGCGTGTCGAGGCGTTCGACTACAACCATTTCGCCAATATCCCGGTGCAGTCGATCGGTATCGACATCGTCAACGGATCGGTGGCGGATTACACCGTTCAGGTCACGGATCACGACGGCGTCTTTTATGTCTGGGCGCGAAATCTCGACCGGGCACTGGCGCTCCAGGCCAAGCTCGGCAATGCGCGCGACTTCAACCTGCGCAATTACGAAGTCGATTTCGCGACGAT
>JBBWZW010000155.1:0-3923 GCA_039649305.1 Burkholderiales bacterium | reverse complement strand
AGCTCGCTATGGCTCCTCCTCACGCCTTGCACCGCATCCCGCGACGGCCGCCAAATTGCCCAACTTATTCCAGCGCGGTGCTTTAAAAACGAAAACACAGGTCTACAAGGGTTTAGGATGAAACGGGAGCTTAAGAATCGCGTCTTGATCAAGGCGGCGCTGGCGTGCGTCGGAGTTAGGGCCATTACGTCTCGGCGGGGCAGTGGGGCTGCTGGATGGTTATCGGGAACTCCGCGACGGCCGTTTCGCATCGGTTGTGATCTTGGTGGGCGCCGTGAACTTCAAGGTGTTCAATCGCGATTTCGGCTTCAACCTTACCTACATCCCGACCATTTCGCGTCACGTCGAAGGTGCGGTCGCGATCCAGTTCAAGCTTCGACTAACCTGAACAGGTAAACGATGAAGGCTGGGTGAGCCTGCAGAGGCGGGGCCTTAGATTTTCTTGAAGATCATTCTGGAAAACTGATCCCAGATCGACCGGAGCTTGTCCAGCGGCTTGAACATCGGGCTGCTGCGCGAACGGCGGCTGCCGGAAGAGGACTTGCGGCGTACGGCTCCGGGTGCATGGCTATGGCCGGCGTGCTGGGACGAACCAGCCCTGGGCACCCCCTTGTGTTCCTCGGATTCCGTTCTGTCGATCCATTCGTCATGTTCCTGGCGCTTGGCAGGATCGGAAAGGACCTCATAGGCCAGGTTGATGATCTGGATGATGCGTATCGCATCCCGGCTGTCGGGATTCCGGTCGGGATGGTACTTCTGCGACAGCGTTTTATAAGCTGCGCGAATCACTTCAGGCGGCGCGTTGCGTGCTACCTTCAGGTTATCGTAATGCGTGTGGATTCGCGCCATTAGTGTTAATCCGAAAGATGGTATTAATTATTAAAATGCTTCGGCTTAAAACCTAGTCGTTTTGGGTAAGCTCGTCGGTTTTCAGGTCCGGGCAAATACTACCCGACGTATGTTAGGACGGCTGACGACAGTCTTCACTGCTCTACATCAACCAACTCGCGATATCCGGGATCTGCGTTTGCCAGCCGCAAACGAAAATATAACCGATTTTGCTCTTTCGACAAAACACTGCCGTCACCGGCAGTGCTCTTTTCATTTGCAAGGATAGGTTTTCATCAGGCCGAATAGCAGGGCGGTTTCGACCGGCGTCTCGACCGTGTAGTACGCCTCGTTCTCTTTGACTTCCTTTTCCAGCACAGTGGTATAGGTGTCGAATCGCAGGCCGGCGTTGGGCGGTTCGCAATACAGCTTCTTCATGCGGCGCAGCTGCAGTTCCGCGTTCGCCTGCCGAAAGCCGGCTGTAACACCATCCAGAAACTCGCTGAACCCCTGCGTATTCTTCGCGGCCGAGTAGTCTTTCAGAGCCACCCCTGCAGAGGCGGGCGCCGATACGGCGGCGAGCGTAACCACGAGCGACAGCGCAGGCAGGAAGGCCTGCGGTTTTCTGATTATATGGCGCATCATCCATCCCCTCGGATATTCAGGCAGGTTATGTGTTTCCGCTTGCCGTGATTGTCGTCCGGCTATCATGCGGCTGAGCGATATGATGATTACAGCGCCCGACACCAGCCGTCGTGATGGGGATCAACGAAATGGAGAGGCATGCGCCTGAAAGGGCGCATAACACGCATTACCTTTTCGCCGGGTTGAGCCGGCACCTCGCCCCTGAATAACTCAGTGCATCGCGGACCCGGATTTCGTCGCGCCCTGGTCTGCCGACGGCGGTTTTCCCTGGGCATCGCTCAGGCGATACTTGGTTCGCCTGTCGCCCATCAGGTCACGCAGCTCCCGGATGCTCATGCCAGTCACTTCATGCATCCGTATCAATAGGGATGCACCGACCGGCAGGCGTCGGTGGCGGACCTTGCTGATGACAGGTGGCGCAACTTCCAGCATGCGCGAAAGCGCCGCGTCGTTCTTCAAATGCATCTTCTCGCGCAGTGTATCGAGAAGATGGTTCGGGTCATAGCTCGTTTGCTCTATGAGTTCGTGCTCGGTCATGATTGCCTCGTCAAATCCACAATAAACGGGTCCCTGTTTTTTACAGATGACACCTTGATCATGCTTAAATTCCCGATACACCACGAAATGTGCGAGACGAAACGCAGGTGTGTTGACATAGACGCTTTTTGTTTTTGCCATAGCATGGCGCCGCGCATTAAATCGTTACCGGTAGCAAGAACTCCTTGGGCAATTCGGCGTCTATCCCACGCGTCTTGCTGAGACGCAGCGACGCACACACCATTCGAAAACAGCGACTCCATGCATATCGTGAATGCATTGCAGATGTAACGAGCATTCCCCCCATTTTTATACTTACCAGCACACAGGGAGTAGCGCCGATGGCTGATGCCAATCGTGGAACACCATTCGTAAACGGAATTATCTTTATAGCCATGCCGCCGGACGGGCAGGGTGGTTCGATACGCGACGATGAGATCGCCTATGAGCAGCTGTTGAATTGCGACAGTTATGCAGGAACGGCAACCGCATTGATACGCGCCGGGATTATTGAGGAGCACATGCTTCCGGGGCAGCCGGGCCGCGGTAAAAATATCGCGTTGATCGAAGGCCCTGACGGCAAAAGATGGGCAGTGGGCTATATTGAGATCAGCAGGAAAAGTGCGCGGCTGTACGACGTGAAAACAGGCATCCCCGGCGCCGAATGCGTACGCAGGGAGCTTGCACAGCAATCGCTACTGCAAGCGGACCAGTCCGCGAAACAAGTGGAGGCGGCACAACAGCGTGAATCGGTGGAATTGTCCGAGTTGCCACGCTCGCATGATCAGTACCGTGAAGCGTGCGTGAAAACTTTGAGGGCGCACCTCAACATCGTGCGCGATACTGCGCTTGCCGCAAACAGGTTCTCCGGGTATCAGTTCGACACCGCAGCATTGCGAGAGTTTGACAAAGCGGCAATCGAACTGCTGAAGACGCTCTATCGCGGCGGCACCGTTTACGACCCCGCGCTTCAGGAGCGCCGTATCGTCGAAATCAAGTCGCAGAGTTCGAGACTGAATATGCCGCTGCAGAATTTTCTGCAAAGCCTGAGCGCACAGACGGACGGCGCGGAAGAGTCGACAAACTGACGCGAACAGGACGCTGGCGCTTCTATTGCTTGTTCAGTCGGGAGCGGTCTCTGCAAGGAGAAATGCATGGCTGCGCATATGGAGTTGAAAGACATCAAAGCACTACCCGTCACGCCCTACGAGGAGATACGGGACGCGCTCACCTGTGGCGATCTGCTCTTTGCATCGGGCGGCTACCTGCTGTCGAAAGTCATACAGAAGGTCAGCAACTCGCCATGGAGTCATGCCGGCATCATCTTTCGTCTCGACAGCATCGATCGCCTATTGCTTCTGGAAAGCGTCGAGGACATCGGCATCCGTTTCATCCCGTTGTCGAAGTACCTCACGGATTACGAGCGCGAAAAACCGTACCGGGGGTGCGTGGCTCTGGCGCGCTGCCAGGGGGTGGATGCGGAAATCGTCAGTGGCCTGGCCGGATTCGGCATAGACGAGGTGAGTCGCCTGTACCGCAATGATGAAGTCGCGGAGTTGGTCGCGCGCATTGCACTGGGCCTGGAGAAGAAGGAGCGTGATACGCAATACCTTAGCTCCGAACTCGTCTACGAATGCTTCTCGCGTGCAGGCAAAGAGTTTGAATACGATGTGCAAGGCTTCATCACGCCGGAACACATCTGGGTGAATGAAAAGATTTCCCTCATCGCGCGCATCCTGTGAGGAGTGATTGCCGGTCTTTGTTCTGGATTAAGGCGCCGCGCAGGGATAAGTTGGGCAATTTGGCGGCCGTCGCGGGATGCGGTGCAAGGCGTGAGGAGGAGTCATAGCGAGCTATGGCGACGACGAGCAACACGTTCGCAAGAAAAAAGAAGAACAGGCTCTCTGCAACGC
>JBBWZW010000150.1:0-4037 GCA_039649305.1 Burkholderiales bacterium | reverse complement strand
TGGCGGACACCGCAATGATCGGTACCTGTCGGAGTCCTTCCATCTGGCGCAGCCGCCGTGTCGCTTCCAGTCCGCCCATGCCCGGCATGACCATGTCCATCAGAATCAGGTCGGGGCGGGTTGCACGCGCCTGCTCAAGCGCCTGCTGGCCATCGGTCGCTTCCGCGATATCGAAGCCAAGCGCGCCCATCAGATGCACCAGCAACATCCGGTTGGCCGGCGTATCGTCAACTATCAGCAGGCGTTTGCGGAGCCCCGCATAACTGCTTACATTTCGTTGCGGGGAGCTTGCTGCGATTTTGCTCTCGGCAGGCAGGGACAAGTCGAAGTAGAAGAGGCTTCCTTGTCCGAGCTTGGTGTCGACATGAATTTCACCGCCCATCAGGCGAACCAGCTGACGGCTGATCGCCAGTCCCAGGCCCGTACCGCTCAAGCGCCGCTGCACATCACCGACTTGAACAAACGGCCGGAAGATCTCATTGAGTTGTTCCTGACTCATGCCTATGCCCGTATCGCGGACCTCGAAACGCAGTCGGATATGCCGACTCGCATTGCTTGCACTGGTGCCGTCAAGTACGTGCACACGTAACCACACTTGCCCGCTATCGGTGAACTTGACCGCATTGTCGAGCAGATTGAGCAGTACCTGGCGCAACCGTTTTTCGTCGGCACGCACGGCTCTTGGCAGATCGGGAGATGCATCGTAGGTGAATAACAGGCTGTGCTGTTCCGCCTTGATGCGGATGACGCTGGCGAGGTTCTCGAGGAAGGCTGGCAAGTTGAACGCTTCTGGAATCAGCTCAAGCTTGCCCGCTTCGACTTTCGACAGATCGAGGATATCGTTGATGAGGGTGAGCAGGTGTTCGCCGCTCTCGTTGATAGTACTCAGACTGGTCGCCTGGCGTTCGCTCAGGCTCTTTTCCCGCAAAAGGATCTTTGCGTAGCCGAGGATGGCGTTAAGCGGTGTGCGCAACTCGTGGCTCATGCTTGCCAGGAATGCGCTCTTGGCGCGATTTGCGGCATCGGCGGCATCCTTTGCTGCAACCAGCTCGATGGTTCGCTCTTCAATCATCTCCTCAAGATGGTCGCGGTATTTTTTCAGTTCTTCTTCGGCGCGTTTTCGTTCGGTTATGTCTTCCGCTATGCCGAGCAGGTAAAGGGAATCTCCGTTGTTGTCCAGAAGCGGGATTTTCTTCGTATGCAGGACGCGCTCGCCGAGTGTGCGCGAATGCATGGCTTCTTCCGGAATCTCGACAAGAATTTTCTCTTCAAGGACCTTGCGGTCTTTATCGACAAAAAAGTCGGCCTCTTCTTTCGGGAAAAAATCGTAGTCCGTTTTTCCGAGCATTTCGTCCCTGGAATAGCCGATCATTTGTTCCGCCGCCTTGTTGAACCTGACGAATCGGAGCTGCCGGGCATCCTTTACAAAGATCATGTCCGGTATGTTTTCAACGATGCTGGTGACGAACTGCTCGCTTTCCCCAAGAGCTTCCTCGGCGCGCCTACGTTCGGCAATCTCGGCTTCCTGCCTGGCTATCGCCTTCATCAACTCGGCGGTACGATCGGCTACCCGGTGCTCCAATTCCGTGTTGAGCTTGCGGATTTCTTCCTCCGCTTGCTTGTGCTCGGTGATATCGCGGATGATGCCCACGACATATGCTTGCCCATCCACATCCACATAGCGCGTCTTTTTGGTAACGATGGTGCGAAGCATTCCATCCGTTTTCGCGATACTTCCTTCGTTAATATCCTCTTCCCCGGTGGTGATCACCGCATCGTCCTTTCTCAGGAGAGCATCCGCTTGCTCCTTCGGAAAGAGGTCGTAATCGATCTTGCCGATCATCTCTTTCGCTGTCAGTCCCGATAGCCGGCATTCGGCATCGTTGACGTACACGAGCCGGTGATGCCGGTCTTTTACGAAAATGGGATCGCTGATGGAATTGAGTATCTGCTCGAAGAATCGTCGCTCGGCATCGGAGCCACGGACTCGGCTCAGCAGGCTGCGCCGGTTATAAAGAAGTACCCCGGTGGCCAGGGTAAGGGCGATGAAGGCGGAAATCATCAGCCCTGTTTGCAGTGTATTATCCATATACAACCTTGCGCAGAGTGTCCGTATGGATATTTCTAATACGATAATAGGCTGCTACGAACCGTTTTCCAAGGCGTCAAGTAACGGGCCAGAACGATCGCCCGTGTTGATTGCCTGGCGCCAGGCTTTCTCGTGCAGCAGACAAATCGAACGGGGGAATTACCATGAGATCACACGGGGTCCAAGGAGCTGCGATGAGTGAGACTCGAAGCGTTACAGCGCGCAAATACAGGATTCTGGTGGTTGACGATAATCCGGCGAATCTTCGCCTGCTGGCACTCATGCTTGGCGACCACGGGTTTGCGGTGCATACCGCAAATGGTGGGCGGGTCGCTATCCGATTTCTTGAGACGATCATTCCCGACCTGATCCTGCTGGACGGTCGGATGCCGGAGATGGACGGCTTCGAGGTGTGCGAACGGCTGAAGGCGGATCCCCGGACCCGGGACATTCCGGTGATTTTTGTCAGCGCCTCCAGCGATCCGTCAGACAAGGTCAAGGCCTTCCACAGCGGAGGCGTCGACTACATCATGAAGCCTTTCCTCGAAGAAGACATGCTGGCGCGGATTGCGAACCATTTGGCGGCCTGACGCCGCGTAAGTGCCTTCCGGCGCAATACGGCCTCTCCGGCTATTGGGGCGGCGTGCCGCTTTGCGAAACGAGCCGGCATTCACTTTGTCCTGTCTGCCATTCGAATACCCGCATAAATCCGTTACTCCAGGCATACGTAATCCTTTGCACTCCGTTTTCTTCAGTCTGGGTTGCCGTGGCTTGGGGCAGGCCGGCATTTGTCTGCTGAATGAATGCGATGCATGTATTGCTTGGAATGAAAACCGAGTGCGCTGGCAGCGCAATCACTTCCCAAGTGCGGGGCGGCATCGCCACAATTTCGCGTGCACTATTGGTCCCTGCCGGCGCATCAAATGCGCTGATGCGAACAACTAACGGCCCACTCGGGATCAGCCTTATATCGACCTCCGCCGTCGCGACGGTCTTGTCTGGCGAAATTACAAACGACGCATAGACGGGCGCATAACCGGATCCGGGTAGAAGTTCGACATTTTCAAGGCCAACTCCGCGCACTTCAAGACGTACTGTGCTGATCACGATAGCGTTGTTCGCCGGCGCCTTCGTGACCATTGCTGAAAATGGCGCGGAGGCCGGAATTCCGGGAGAGGGTGGTGATGTTGGTGTCCCAGTGCTGGGTGGGGTACCGTCGCCGGTTGGTGTGCCGCTACCGGTCGGTGTACCGCTGCCCGTAGGCTGATTAGTCGATGCACCTCCGACCACCGGCTGAGGATCCGAATTGCCCCCACCGCCACAAGCGGCAAGAATTGCGCTGAACAGAACCGAAAGAACAGGACGATGAGCCATTTCGGTAACTCCGAAGGCAATGATACTCCCTGGTCTATCGTTGTTCTTGTACGCCTTTTCTGCCCCTTAACGCTCGAACTACTTTTAATAGAAGGCGAATGCGGCACTCTTAGTATATGCCCGATTGGCGACCGACAATATAGAAACTCATAGAAAGCGCTATGTGCTAATAGCCACGACGATACGTTCGTTTAGCCCGGCATCAAGAAAATATATCGAACGATCCTCTGCATTGCCGTGTCCTACAGGCAGTAAATACCACTCAGCAATCAGACCTTTGACAACAATGTATAGGAGCAGCAAATGTTCGGCCTTCCCGATTCCAGCCTTTCCGACGCTTTGAAGACACAGTTGGATGCCCAGATATCTTTCTACTCTCGCATGTCCCTTCATGCGTTGGAGAACATGCGGGAGATGACCAGGTTAAACGCGCTGGCTTCCAAAGCCGTTTACGAGCGGTTGCTCGCCGGTACGGGGCAGTATCTTGGCGCCAACAATGAAACGCGCTCCGATCAGAATCAGGCGGTTGCCGAGGAGACGCAGGCCGGCATAGTGAAAATCGTCGATACAGTCG
>JBBWZW010000142.1:0-3487 GCA_039649305.1 Burkholderiales bacterium | reverse complement strand
TTAACTGGCCCTATATAATCGTGATCGGCGCCTATCATGCCGCAGCCCTGCTGGCCTTTATGCCGGGCTATTTCAGCTGGAGCGGACTCATCGTCGCGATGCTGGGCACGCATCTGTGCGGGCTGTTTGGCATCAACCTTTGCTACCACCGGCTTCTGACCCATCGCGGCCTGAAATGTCCGAAATGGCTGGAGCACGCGATGGTGGTCATCGCGATGTCGTGCCTCCAGGAAACGCCCGCACGCTGGGTCGCCATACACCGCCGGCATCATCAATTCGCCGACGAGCAGCCGGACCCGCACAGCCCGCTTGCAAGCTTCTTCTGGAGCCACATCGGATGGATTCTGGTCAACCAGCCGGAACTCTCGCGCCTCGGAATCTACCAGCGCTACGCCAAGGACATCCTGCGGGACCGGTTTTACGTCGCGCTCGAGCGCCATAACTGGCTGGTCTGGATCAATCTCGGCCAGATGCCGCTGTTCTTCGGCGCCGGATTCGCCGTCGCATGGCTATTGGGCGAAGCGCCGGCGGATGCGGCGGAAACCGGATTGAGCATCATGATGTTCGGCGTCATAGTGCGCACGGTCCTGGTATGGCATATTACCTGGGCAGTTAATTCGGTGACGCATCTGTGGGGTTATCGGAATTACGAGACCGACGAGGACAGCCGCAACAACATCGTCGTCGGCCTCATCTCCAATGGCGAAGGCTGGCACAATAACCATCATGCCGATCCGCGATCGGCGCGCCATGGTCATCGCTGGTGGGAAATCGACAACACCTATCTCACCATCCGCTTTCTGGCCTGGATTGGACTGGCCACCGAAGTGGTACCGCCAAATGCGCATCTCGCAGCACGGCCCGCGGGAAGCAGGCTGACGACACGCGGAACGACGGACGTGCCTGCCGAGTAAAGGTTACGCCGCGGCGTCGCCCGGAAACTCTGGAAGGCACAATACCGGCGGGGGATTGCACCCGCGCTTGCCAAATTCGTTATATATAATCGATTTTGAGAAGCTGCCCGCCTCACGACCGATGGATGCCAGAATGTCCAAGCTGAAAATCGCCAACATCGATGACGTCGTTGCGATCGACATTCACACCCATGCGGAAGAACCCTGCGGCCTGCATGGCGACGACGGCTAAGACGATTTCCAGACCATGCGGGGCTTCTATCCGAAGCTCGCATCCACTTTCCGACATGCCCACCATGAGTTGCCTGTGACCATCAAAGCCGTTGTGTTCGATGCCTATGGGACGCTCTACGACATTCAGTCGGTGGCTGCCGTTACTGAAGAGGCGTTTCCGGGCTATGGCGAGATCGTCACACAGATCTGGCGCATCAAGCAGCTTGAATACACCTGGCTGCGTTCGCTGATGCGGCGCTATCAGGATTTCTCTGTCATCACGCGGGATTCGCTCGCTTATACGCTGCGATGCCTTGGACTGAAACACGATCCGGCAGCGTTCGAGCGCATCATCGACAAGTATCTGCATCTCGATCTTTATCCGGATGCCGCGGCGGCGCTGGCGGCGATGCGGGATCGAAAACTTGCGATCCTTTCCAACGGCAGCACCGGCATGCTCAACGCGCTGGTGCGCAACAGCGGTCTCGACCGCGTGCTGGAGGCGACCATCAGTATCGACTCACAAAAAATCTTCAAACCGAGTCCAGATGCCTACACCCTGATCGAATCGACGCTCGGCGTGCCGCCCGCGCAGGTGTTGTTCGTGTCGTCGAATCCTTGGGACGCCTGCGGCGCCAAGGCGTTCGGGCTGAACGTCGCCTGGATCGAGCGGGTGACGCCGGAAGCGATGGCGCTGGCCTGCGTCAAAAGCGATTCTGTCGCCCCGCTCACCATGTTCAAGGCGATCAGAACGCAGATGGACGAATTCGGGCTCGAGCCGGACTATCGCATCCACGCACTGTCAGAACTACCCGGCCTGGTCGCCTCCCATGAGCCTTGAATCGGTCCGCGCGTTTTTCGCCGAGAAGGCTCCTGATATCGCGGTGATCGAATCGCCGATCAGTTCGGCGACAGTGGCACTGGCGGCCGAAGCCTATGGCGTCGAGCCGGCGCGGATCGCCAAAACGCTGAGCTTGCGGATCGGCGAGCGCGTGGTGCTAATCGTCGCCAGCGGTACGTCGCGGATGGACAACAAGAAGGTCAAGGCGCTGTTCGGCGGCAAGCCAAAAATGCTCGGCGTCCACGAGATCACTGAGATTACCGGGCATGAAGTCGGCGGTGTCTGTCCGTTCGGCTTGAAAGCGCCGCTATCGGTTTATTGTGACGTGTCGCTGAAAGCGTTCGACGTGGTGGTGCCGGCGGCAGGCTCGACCCACAGCGCGGTGCGCATCGCGCCATCGCGGATGGCTGAACTGGTCACGGCCGAATGGGTCGATGTCTGCGAAAATCGCGCGTAACGATATTCCCCTCGGACCGATGCGACGGTTTCCGGGGCAACTCCGTCTCCAGCGAAAATGAAATATTGGACGGCGCGTTCCCGAAGGCGTATTTATTTAACCTGCTGATGGTCCGCTCTTGTGCGAGACTGCTGTTGGCCGAGCGCGGATCGACGCATATGCGGAGGTCCGAGATGAAATCGCACCGGCTTCCTTTCGAAAATCGATGGACGGCCGGCGAGCGCGCATGGCGTTGGTATTGCGAGCTTGAACGGATAGGCGTGCCTAACGTGCGGGCGATGTTCGCCGATCACGAGATGCATCATGCGGATGACAACTCAGTTGTGTTCGACGTTCCGGCCGGGTTTGTGCGGGACTGGCTTAGCTTTCATGATCGACAGGATGGTCGCAGGCAGACCCAGTGGTTGGCCAGCGTCACGGTCCTGGCGTTTGTCGCCGCTGTCGCATCTGTCGTCGCGGTCCTGCGGATATGGCAGTAGCGGTAGGCTAGTCTATTGGCCGCTGTAGGACCTCGGCCGATCATTGCGGCCTCTCGGCTCAGGCTGCTGGGACGCGGTGGCGTTTGATTCAAACACCGAGCGGCACGGTCCAGAGAGTTGCGGGGTGTTTTGCCGCAAGCACGCAACGATCCGGTTGGAGTCCGGTATGTGCTCGCCGCAAAGCCGGAAAACGTCAGGGGTGCATGCAAGCTGTTGTTCCAGGGTTCCCCGATACTCCTCGGAGAAAGCAGGATTTTGAATGGCGATGCCGCAGGCGATCGACATCGCAAGGCTCAGGACAACATTGTACACTCGCATGTCCGATCCTTCCTTCGGCTCGAGTTGGCGCGGTGTTCCCCACTAGGTCTCCAGATAAATGAGGCCAGGGAAGGTTCTCGCAGTACAAAAAAATGTGAAAGTGTGCGGTTCCAATCTTCTCGCGCACCTACACGCCAGGCAGGCAGGCAAACGGTTGCTAATTGGCCCCTACTCCACCTTGCCGATTTTCTTCACCGCGGCGATCAGGCGCGCGCTGTCTTCAGTGACGAATTTTGAAAATTCCGGCGCGTCCAAATAAGCCACC
>JBBWZW010000089.1:0-6054 GCA_039649305.1 Burkholderiales bacterium | reverse complement strand
CTGATCCTCATCGATCAGATATCCGCTTCCGCTTCATTGCCGTGTTCTTCCAGCCAGGCGCGCCGTGCGGCTGCCTCCCCTTTACCCATCAGCATGTTGAAGCGTGTTTCCGAAGCGAGCAGATCGAAATCGCCGAGGGCGACCGGTGATAGCCGGCGCGTGTCGGGATTCATCGTGGTTTCCCACAACTGTTCCGCATTCATCTCGCCCAGTCCCTTGAAGCGGGAAATGCTCCAGCTGCCGTCCTTCAATCCATCCTTGCGCAGCTTGTCCTCGATCGCTTCCAGCTCGCCGTCGTCCAGCGCATACAGCTTTTGCGCATGCTTTTTGCCGCGCGCCGGCGCATCCACCCGATACAGCGGGGGGCGGGCGATGCAGATATTGCCGCGGTCGATCAATTGCGGGAAATGCTTGAAGAACAGCGTCAGCAACAGCACCTGGATGTGCGATCCGTCGACATCGGCATCAGACAGGATGCAGATTTTTCCATAGCGCAGGCCGCTCAGGTCGATATTGTCGTTCCGGCCATGGGGATCGACACCGATCGCGACGGCGATGTCATGGATTTCATTATTGGCAAACAGGCGGTCGCGCTCGGTTTCCCAGGAATTCAGGACTTTGCCGCGCAGCGGGAGGATGGCCTGGAATTCCTTGTCGCGCCCCATTTTTGCCGAGCCGCCGGCGGAATCGCCCTCGACCAGGAATATTTCGTTGCGCGATATGTCGGTCGATTCGCAATCGGTGAGTTTGCCCGGCAGTACCGCAACGCCGGAAGATTTTCTCTTCTCGACCTTTTGCGCCGAACGCAGGCGGGATTGCGCCTGCTTGATCACCAGGTCGGCCAGCTTCTTGCCGTAGTCGACGTGTTGATTCAGCCAGAGTTCCAGCGCCGGTTTGGTGTAGGTGGAAACAAGGCGGACCGCATCACGGGAATTCAGCCGCTCCTTGATTTGCCCCTGGAACTGCGGGTCGAGCACTTTTGCGGAAAGCACGAAGGAAACCCGCGCGAACACGTCTTCCGGCAACAGCTTGACTCCCTTGGGCAGCATCGAATGCATCTCGACGAAGCTCTTGACCGCGCCGAACAAGCCTTCGCGCAGACCCGACTCATGCGTGCCGCCGGCGGAAGTGGGGATGAGGTTGACGTACGACTCGCGCACGACATTGCCTTCTTCCGTCCACGCTACCACCCATGCCGCGCCTTCACCTTCGGCAAAGCCTTCGGTATCGGCGGTCGCATATTGCTCGCCTTCGAACAGCGGAATGAATGGCTCGACATTGGAGGCTTGTGCCAGCGACTCCATCAGGTAGCCGCGCAAACCCTGGTCGTACTGCCAAGTCTGGACCTCGCCGTTTTTGGCATTGGTCAGCGTGACTTTGACGCCCGGCAGCAGCACGGCTTTGGAGCGCAGCAGGCGTTGCAATTCGGCTTGCGGAATCACAGCGGAATCGAAGTATTTCGGATTCGGCCATACAGTGACGCGTGTGCCGGATTTCTTGTCGTCGCGCGCAATCGTACGTGACTTCAGCTTCTGAACGACGTCACCGTCCCCAAAAACCATCTGGTGCACGCCGCCTTCGCGCCACACCGTAATTTCGAGACGCGAGGAGAGGGCATTGGTGACGGACACACCGACGCCATGCAGACCGCCGGAGAACGAATACGCGCCGCCGGAGCCTTTGTCGAACTTGCCGCCGGAATGCAGGCGAGTGAACACAATTTCAACGGTCGGCACCTTTTCTTCCGGATGCATGCCAACCGGAATACCGCGGCCGTCATCCTCGACACTGATGCTGCCGTCGGTATTGATCGTTACGTTGATGCTCTTGCCATGTCCGCCCAGCGCCTCATCAGAGGCGTTATCGATGACTTCCTGGATGATATGCAGCGGATTTTCAGTACGGGTATACATCCCCGGCCGCTGCTTGACCGGTTCGAGGCCCTTCAGGACCCGGATGGACGCTTCGCTGTAGTCGGATGCAGTGGATTTTTTAGTGGCCATTCAGTAGGAGTACGAGATTGCGAGATTGTTACGCTTGAAGGAATGCATTTAAACATAAATTTTTCTGCATTCTACTGAGCTTTGAGTAAGAGAGCGACAGAATGCAAGCTCAGTCCTCACCCCCACCCCCTCTCCCTGAGGGAGAGCGGAGCGATCAGCATCAAGACTTGCTGAAGAATTAATACTGAAAATAGCGAGGCGGCCGTGGCCCAAGCTTCAGACCGAGAATGCCATACAAGTTCGTAAATGAGGGCGGAATCGGACTTTCCCAGTGAAATTCGGGAAACGATAATCAGGCGCGTTGTCATTGGTATAAGAGTGTTGCAAACCGGCACGAGGGAGAGCTCAAGTGCAGTCGCAAAGCGATGCGCATTGCCGAAATTTAATAGAATCGGACACCATGCCCACTGTCCAATTTCCCTTTGCTGTCCGGCTCATCGGTTTTTCCGACGAGGAAACCGAAAACTTCGAGGCGGCTTTCGTCGCCGGCGAGCGCAACGGATGCGGCTATGTAATTCTCGCCGCCGACAATCTGCAGGACCCGGATCTCTACATCGCCAACGGCAGCCAGTTGAAGGCTTTGGTAAGGCTCGCTGATTTACGTCCGAGCGAAGTGCGTCCGGCCTTGTTGGTCGGCAAACCACAGATCGAGTTGCCCTATCCCTGCGTGGAACGGCCCATGCGCCCGGAAACTTTGTTAAAGGCGCTCGGTGCGCTAATCGAGAAGCGTGCCGATGCATTATCCAGGCTGGAGGCATCCGATGTCGTGAGGGTGCCCGAGCGCCGGCGCCGGGATCGGGTCGATCTCGACCTGACCGACCCGGCCGAATACGAGCGGATGCGGGCGAGGGTGGCGGGCAACGGCGCGATACTGGTGGTCGACAAGAACCGCGCGTTTTGCGATTTCCTGGCTGGCTTGCTGGCGCGTCACAACATCCCGGTCGGGTTCGCCGGCGATGAAGCGACGGCCATCGAAGCATGCAGGCAGCAGCCAGTCTCAGTCGTCTTGATCAACACCTCGACGCCGGAAGTCGATCCATACCGTTTGTGCTGGGGCGTCAAGGAAAGGGAATCCCTGACCAAAACGACGGTGATTTTCCTGGTGGGGAAACAGTTCGCTTACGATAGCGTGCATGCCCGCAATGTGGGCGTGGAAGGGTTCCTGAGCAAACCGGTGTCAAGTCACCATCTGCTTTCCGTGCTTAAGACGTTCTTGCAGTTTTCGCGGTAGGGTGCGCCCTGCACCGCGTAGCATCTGCACCGGCGCTATTTGCTTAACAGGCGCATGCCGCGCTCAAGACCCTCGATCGTCACCGGGAACATCCGGTTGTTCATGATCTGACGGATCACCGATATCGACTGGCGGTATTGCCATAAGCCTTCCGGCTCCGGATTGAGCCAGATGAATTTCGGGAAGGTGCTGGTGAAACGCTGCAGCCAGGCTGCGCCCGCTTCTTCATTGTTGTATTCAACCGAGCCGCCGGGTTGCAATACCTCGTAGGGACTCATGGTGGCGTCGCCGACGAAAATCAACTTGGTGTCCGGCGTGTATTTGCGCAGGATATCCCAAGTCGGGAAGCGCTCCGCATGACGGCGCCGATTGTTCTTCCACAGGTAATCGTAGACGCAGTTGTGGAAGTAGAAGAATTCCATGTTCTTGAACTCGGTCTTGGACGCCGAGAACAGTTCCTCGGTGCGCGCGATGTGATCGTCCATGGTGCCGCCGACATCGAGCAGCATCAGCACCTTGATATTGTTCTTGCGCTCCGGCTGCATCCTGATGTCGAGATAACCGGCATTGTTGGCGGTGGCGCGGATAGTGTCGTCGAGCGCCAGTTCTTCCTCGGCGCCTTCACGGGCAAATTTCCGCAGGCGGCGCAATGCCACTTTGATATTGCGGGTGCCGAGCTCGCGCTCGCTGTCGTAGTCGCGATACGCACGCGCTTCCCACACCTTGACCGCGCTGCGATTGCGGCTTTCGCCGCCGATGCGGATGCCTTCCGGATTCTGGCCGCCGTGCCCGAAAGGGGAGGTGCCTCCGGTGCCTATCCATTTGCTGCCGCCTTCGTGCCGGTCCTTTTGCTCTTTCAGCAAGTCCTTCAGCCGGTCCATCAGCTTGTCGTAGCCGAACTTTTCTATCTGCGCGATCTGCTCCGGCGTCAGTTCCCGTTCCATACGCTTGACCAGCCACTCGAGCGGTATTTCCGGGTTCTTCTCGAATACCGCGTCGATGCCTTTGAAGTACAGGCCGAACGCCTTGTCGAACTTGTCGTAGTTCGCTTCGTCCTTGACCAGCGTGATGCGCGACAGATAGTAGAACTCGTCCAGCGAAGGATTGATCACGTTCTTCTGCATGGCTTCCAGCAGTATCAGGAATTCCTTGATCGAAACCGGGACTTTCGCATCCTTGAGCGTGAAGAAAAAATCGATCAGCATGATTTCATCCCCGATTGAGTTGGTATTGCAGATGCCGCTCGACCGTGCGCCATTCCGATTCAATGATGGAGAACACCACCGTATCCCGATAGGAGCCGTCCGACATGCGCTGATGATTGCGTAGCACGCCATCCTGCTTCGCGCCCAGCCGGGCGATGGCATTGCGCGACTGATGGTTCATCCAGTGGGTACGGAATTCCACCGCGATGCATTCGAGCTTTCCAAATGCATGGGTCAGCAACAGCAGTTTCGCTTCGGTATTGATGGAGGTGCGTTGCGCGCTTTTTGCGTACCAGGTCGACCCGATCTCGACGCGCCGGTGCGTGGCGTCGATGTTCATGTAGGTCGTCATCCCGCAGATGGCGCCGTTATCCTTGCGGCGCACCGCGAAAGGCAGCATCTCGCCTTTTGCCTGCAGCGCCAGGCGGCGTTCGATTTCCTTCGACATGTCTTCCGGTCGAGGGATCATGGTGTACCACAGGTCCCACAGTTCGCCGTCGCGCACCGCCGCGGCGAGTTCATCCCGCTGCGCATGAGCAAGCGGTTCGAGCGTGGCATGCTCACCATGCAGTGTGACCGGATCGGCGAAGCTCATGGTCGGTATCCTTACCGGTTCGCGCGCGACATGAACACCAGCCGCTCGAACAAATGCACATCCTGCTCGTTCTTCAACAGGGCTCCATGCAGCGGCGGCACCACATTTTTTGTGTCCTTGCTGCGCAACGCTTCGGCCGGGATGTCTTCGGCCAGCAGCAGCTTCAGCCAGTCCAGCAGTTCGGAAGTCGACGGCTTTTTTTTCAGGCCAGCCACCTCGCGCACTTCGTAAAAGGTTTGCAGCGCCTGCGCCAGCAGATCCTTTTTCAGCCTGGGGAAATGCACGTCCACGATCTGCGTCATCGTGTCTTTGTCGGGGAACTTGATGTAATGGAAGAAGCAGCGGCGCAAAAAGGCGTCCGGCAGCTCCTTCTCGTTGTTCGACGTGATGATGACCAACGGGCGGTTCTTCGCCTTCACCATTTCGCGGGTTTCGTAGACGAAAAACTCCATGCGGTCGAGTTCGCGCAGCAAGTCGTTCGGAAACTCGATATCCGCCTTGTCGATTTCATCGATCAACAGCACCACTTGCTGGTCCGCGCTGAAAGCCTGCCACAACACGCCCTTGACGATGTAGTTGTGAATGTCTTTTACGCGCTCGTCACCCAGTTGCGAATCACGCAGACGCGACACCGCGTCATATTCATACAGGCCCTGCTGCGCCTTGGTGGTGGATTTGATATGCCACTGCAGGAGCGGCATGCCGAGCGCCGCGGCCACTTCTTCGGCGAGCATGGTCTTGCCGGTTCCCGGCTCGCCTTTGATGAGGAGCGGGCGTTGCAGCGTCAGCGCTGCATTGACGGCAAGTTTCAGATCATCGGTTGCTACATAACTTTGTGAACCTTCGAAGCGTGTCTCTCGTCGCATGGCTTGTGTCATCAGGAAGAAGGAAATTGAAAACAAGTATAAGCGAGAACGAGTGAGCGGGTTGGCGGCAGGGCGGGAGGTTCAGGGCGTCAGCCGCGTTCCAATTCCCCTCGACGCGCATGATCGGTACTCGTGTGCCTTCACTTCGGAGGAC
>JBBWZW010000565.1:0-4625 GCA_039649305.1 Burkholderiales bacterium | reverse complement strand
CGTGAGGACACCAACCAGCAGGGCTAAACGCTCCCAGGGTACTAAGTACCCGCTCAGAATAAATTGTGAGCGCCTGCGGCTCTTGCCGGCGCGCTGCGGCGTTGCCAGTGCCATTCAGTTCTCGCACTGCGGCGGCCCAGGCGCCTTGCATCGCATCCGGCCAAAGCCGCATCCATCTCACAATTTATTCTGAGCGGGTACTTAATATCATCCCGACAAAGCCCTTGACCTTCCCACCACGGGAAGCGTGACACTAAATTGAACCCGATGCGGTCAATACGACCATCCCAGGTCGAAGCCGCCCGGCGTCACCAATCGAAAATCATGAAAGACAGATTAAAGCGCGCATTCGAAAGTGAAATCGCGGCGGCACACGCCGCTTTGCAGAAAGGCCGATTGAACCAGGCATTCCGTCATGCGGAGTACGCCCATGTAATCGGTCAGCGCTATATCGCGCCACATGTGCGCACCCATTGGCTGATGCTGAAGATCGGACTACGCCGTCGTTCCGCGTCGGAAATCTCAGGGCAGGTCGTTCGCATTGTCCTCGGGGCACTCGGATCGGCGGTCGGGATTGTCCCGGATGGCAATACAGGAGGTACCAACGTCGGCATGTTCAAACGCATGCCGATTGAGCCGGGAATTGCGCAGATGCTGAATGAATCGTAGTACGTATCGGTAGCTGCCCCGCAATTCAGGTTGTCATTTACCCCATCTCTGAATAAACTTGCCCGCGCAAAACTTTAAATCAATCAATCGAGAGACGGATGGGCGAGCGTTATGCCGCACGCCAGTCTCTCGGACTATACGGAGGTTCTTGATGGGGGCGTATTTTCCTGAATGGCGTGTCCGGCAAAGCACGAATGATGGTGGCGGGCAGGTGATCAGCACCGACGAGCGTTTGCCGTGGCCGCAGACCATGGCGATGGGGCTGCAGCACGTCGTCGCCATGTTCGGTGCGACAGTGTTGGCGCCATTGCTGATGGGTTTCGATCCCAATGTGGCGATTTTCATGTCGGGCATAGGCACCCTGCTGTTTTTCGTGTTCGTCGCCGGCCGCGTGCCTAGTTATCTGGGATCGAGCTTCGCCTTCATCGGCCTGGTCATCGCAGTGTCAGGCTATGCCGGGCAGGGGCCGAATGCCAATATGGGTGTCGCGCTCGGCGGCATCATTGCTTCCGGCATTGTCTATACCCTGATCGGATTCCTGGTCATGGCGATCGGCACCAACTGGATAGAGAAGCTGATGCCACCGGTGGTCACCGGCGCCGTGGTCGCGGTCATCGGCCTGAACCTGGCGCCGATCGCGGTCAAGGGCGCGACGGCCACCAGCTTTGATGCGTGGATGGCTCTGGTCACCATTTTCTGCGTGAGCATAGTGGCCGTCTTTACGCGCGGAATGGTGCAGCGCCTGCTGATCCTGCTCGGCTTGCTGCTGGCTTACCTCATTTATTTCGTGGTGACGAATGGCATGGGCATGGGCAAACCGATCGATTTTGCTCCGGTTGCCAATGCGGCCTGGTTCGGCGTACCGCACTTCGTTGCGCCGGTGTTCAAGTTTGATGCCATGGCATTGCTGGCTCCCGTCGCGATCATCCTGGTCGCCGAGAACCTCGGCCACATCAAAGCGGTCAGCGCCATGACCGGAAAGAATCTTGATCGCTATATGGGTCGCGCCTTCGTCGGCGACGGTGTTGCCACTATGCTGTCCGGCAGTGTCGGCGGTACAGGTGTGACTACCTACGCGGAAAATATCGGCGTCATGGCCGTGACGAAAATCTATTCGACACTGGTCTTCGTGGTAGCGGCTGTGATCGCGCTGGTGCTGGGTTTCTCGCCGAAATTCGGCGCGATCATCCAGACCATTCCGGGTCCGGTGCTAGGCGGCGTTTCGATAGTCGTCTTCGGCCTGATCGCGGTTGCGGGTGCGCGCATCTGGGTGGAAAACAAGGTTGATTTCTCGGATAACAAGAACCTCGTGGTAGCTGCTGTTACGTTGGTCCTTGGTGCGGGCGACTTCACGTTGAAGCTGGGTGAATTTGCGCTGGGCGGAATCGGGACCGCAACGTTTGGCGCGATTATTCTGCATGCGCTGCTGTCGCTTCGGGATAGCCGCAAGAGCTGATGGCGCGGGTCTTTCAGGGAACAACGACGATGGCTCCTTCGGGAGCCATTTTTTATGGGTGGACAATAAAAAACCCTCCGCATGGGAGGGTTTGTTCGATTGTGGAGGTACGGTGCGCACGGCGCACTCTACGTAATCTCGACTGCAATGTGCGTTCAGTCCGCGGTCACCTTAGCGTCCTTGATCACTTTTTCCCACTTCGCCGACTGCGCCTTGAAGAAGGTGTTGAATTCCTGGGTGGTTCCGCCCACCGGTTCCACGCCTGCATCGAGGAACAGCTTCTTCACGTCGTCCATGGCGAGGATCTTGTTCACTTCCTTGTTCAGCTTGGCGACGATCTCGGGCGGCGTATTTGCGGGTGCGGCAAGGCCATACCAGGCCACGACGTCGAAATTCGACCAGCCCAGTTCGTGAACAGTCGGTACGTCAGGCGCCAACGGCGAGCGTTTCAGGCTGGTGATTGCCAGCGCGCGCATCTTGCCTGCTTTGACGTGCGAAATGATGTGCGGCACGTTGTCGAAGTTGACGTCGACTTCCTCGCCGAGCAGCGCGGTCACCATGGGGGCGCTGCCTTTATAGGGGATCTGCGTCATGTTGATGCCCGCGACGCTCATGAAGTACTCCATGATCAGGTGGTTCGACGTACCGTTGCCCGACGATCCGTAATTCAGGTTGCCCGGTTTGGCTTTTGCCGCGGCGACGACTTCTTTGGCGGATTTGTATGGCGAGGTCGATTTAACCACCATCACGGCCGGCGATGTGCCGCCCAGGATAATCGGGGCGAAGTCTTTGGCGGTGTCGTATGGAAGCTTCTTGTACAGATACTGGTTGACCGGCAACGGGAAGCCCACGACCAATAGCGTGTAGCCATCCGCCGGCGATTTAGCGACGTGGTCGGTGCCGATGGTGGTGCCGCCGCCCGGACGATTGTCCACGATGACCGGCTGGCCCCACGAATCCTGCAGCTTTTTACCTACGATACGGGCCATGGTGTCGTTGAAGCCGCCCGGAGTGTAAGGCACGACGATGCGGATGGGCTTGGTCGGATAGTTCGGGCCTTGCGCGTAGGCGTGGCCGCTGACTACGATCGCACCGAGTGCAATGGCGGCGATGGTACGAATAGCTTTTTTCATGTGGTCTCCTTATGTCGATGCCGAAGGTGTCCTGCGGTATCGGTATTGTTTAAACGGTGGCAGGCCCTTCGATTGCGGGGCGAAGCGGGAAGGACGACTCGATGGCGGCAAGCACGTGTACCGTGGCTGCGATATGAATGCCGGTCGTGGATGGAGCGGCCGGTGGCGTTGCGGGTCTTGCTTGTTCAAAATCCTGCATCAGATTGTCTTCCTCTATCTCTTCCCATGCTGTATCAACCTGGCAGAGTCATTGTTATTGCTAGACGAGTATAGAGACGACACTACATCATTACAAATAATATTTTGTGATTAATTTCATCAATTAAAATGATGTAACTTGAGTACGCGGCGCAGCGTAACCATATCGGTAACTTTCCACCGAAAGTGCAGACAACCGGGCATCAGCATCATCATTTCTGATGATACTATCTAGCGCTTACTACACGAAAGGCTCCCATGGAGTTTCGTCAGGTTCAGTACTTCATTTGTCTCTTCGAAGAGGGGACGGTCACTCGTGCGGCGCGACGGTTGAATATCGTGCAGCCGGCCTTGAGCATGCAAATCGCCAAGCTGGAAGACGATGTCGGCCAACGGCTGTTTGATCGGACTAAACAAGGCATGGTGCCGACGGCGGCGGCGCACCAGATGTACCGCCTGTTCCTGCCGGTCATGCGTGACTTTTCCCATGCGCGCACGCAGATCATGAGCACTGACGGCGAAATTAGCGGGCACGTCAACATCGGACTGATCGCATCGATCACCGAGGGCGTGCTGGCCGAAACCCTGAGCGCGTTTTCTTCCAGGTACCCGAATGTCGGCGTCAGGGTGGCGGATGGTTACAGCGCTACTCTGACCGACTGGGTCGCGGGTGGGCAGATTGACGCGGCTATCATCAACAAGCCGCGCCGCCAGCTTGCGCTCAATGTCGAACATATAGTCGACGAAGAGATGGTGCTGATTACTGGCGCCGGCTATTCGGCCGTCCTTCCTCCGCACCTGACGTTGCGCCAGATTTCCTCTCTCGGGCTGGCTCTGGTCTTGCCGACGCGCGAACACGGCTTGCGCGGCATTCTCGACAGCTTCGCGCAGCAGGATGATGTTGATCTGATGCCGAAGTTTGAGATCGACTCGCTGGTGACCACGGTGAAGCTGGTCGAACAAACGCAACTGGCGACTATCCTGCCGCGTATCGCGGTGCACCGTGGTTTGAGCGAAGGTCGGTTGCGCTCGCATGCGATCGTCTCGCCGCGGCTTATTCGCCAGGTGGTTGCGATTTCGCATCCGCGGCGGCCTATGAATTCGGCAACGAATGCGTTTATTGCTATGTTGACGGAGCAGATTCGGTTGCGGACGCAGGAGCAGGTTGC
>JBBWZW010000402.1:0-4599 GCA_039649305.1 Burkholderiales bacterium | reverse complement strand
GTGAAGAACGAGTCAGGCGCGGAGGCGGTCTTTGCGCTGGAGGACGAAGAGCTCATGGGCGAAAAATCTCCACCGCCGCAGCCTGTCAGGCGGGTGCGGTCGGTCTGTGTGGCGGTCGAAAAGATGTGCTCGCGGGATAGCACATCGGCCCGAAATGGCCAAGGACTTGCGGTACAGGCCTGGTATTTATGCAAGATATGGTGGGATGCCACCTCGGGGTTCCCGGGCGCGACGCAGCGCACAATTTCTCCCCGGCTCGGATCATGATCTCACATCATCTTTGCTTTGAGCTTGATCCCTGGGCAAACGCTGGGCGGCTCCCACTTTTCCGGATCATGCTCAAACGCCCTCACCAGGCGTATCTGACGGTGCCGGTGCCAGTGTAGATCTGCGACGTGTTGGCGAACTGACCGTCAAACTTCGCCTCCAATGACAGGTTTTTGTTCAACTGCAGTGCCGCGCCGGCGGCGATGAGCGCGGAGTCGCTTGGCACCGCGGCGCCGTTGACGATGAAACTCGTGCCGGGAAGTATCTGGAAGGTAGCCGTGAGCGAGGGATTGCTGACCCAATCGTGCGCCCAGGCGACACGCGCGCGCAACAAAACGGGCATCCCATTGACCAGTTGCAAATGATCGAAGCGCGCGCCGAGCTCGCTCCTCGTATCGTTCGCAGTCATGGCATTGTAAGCGAGGCCAAAGCCGCCGCCAGTCAGGTCTGTCTCGCGGTAATCCGGCGTGTGGAACCATTGCGTCTGCAATGCTGCATAAGGCGTGACGCCGAACGAAGCCATGCCATAGCGATAGCTGCCTTCGAGCCGCCCGCCATAGCCCTGCGCGCTGAATTTCGCGGTAAGCTGGTCGCCAACCGCAATGCGGTTGGTCGTCATCGCATAACCGGCAAGGGCGAGCGAAGCTGAGAGATAGGTTGGTCCCGACTGCGTCTTACCGTAGATGCCGGCCTGGAATGCATCGCTTCTGCCCGTCCCAAGCGCTTGCGCAAGGCTCCAATTAGTACCGCCACCGGCAAGCGCGAGACCGACGAGCGTATCAGGCGTGACGCGGTAGTCGACGCCGCTGGCAAGGCCATAGGCGTGCGCCGTCATGTTGTTGGTGCCAAGTGCCGGATTGCCGTTGGCGGTGTTGTAGCCGCCATAGGCCTGCCCCCAGACGTTCCAGCGCCGATCGGTCGGCGTGGTCGCATTGGCAGGCGACGCCTTGAGCACCGAGGCATAGGCGAGCGCGATGTCGGGCGGCAAGCTCGATGTCTGCTCCGGCGCAAAGCCGGCTGCGCCGCTGGGGCCACCGCGACCATTGGCAAATGGATCGACCATGAGCCCGAGGAACTGGTTCATGAGCTGGAACGCACCCTGCTGGCTGTCGGGGGCAGCTTCACCGGACAATTGCGAAAGCGCGGCCGTCAGATTGCCGCCGCTCAGTCCAAAAATGGTCAGGAAATTCGGTGGCAGCGTGCCGCCGCCGTTGAAAAAATTGTTCAGTCCATTGGCGATGTTTTGCTGATTGCCGCCTAGCCCGCCGGTCTGGCCGAGTGCGGCGGTCAGGTTCAAGAATACGTCGGTCGGCGTGTAGCTCAGGTTTGTGATAAAGCCCGCCGGCAGGTTGATGGTGCCGAGGGCTGTGAACGTCGTGCCGTTGAGCCCGGCCGAATGCAGGATGTCATACTGGTTGGTTACATAGCTGCCGGGCGCGAAGGCCGCCAGCACGTTCCCCGCGAGCGTGGCCGTTTGGGTGACGTTGGCCATCGTGGATGACGCCGGATTGATTTGCACCAGATAGATCGCGCCTGACTGGAACGCGAGATTGCCCGATACCGTCATCGACGTTCCGGGCACGCCGGGCGTACCGGGCGCGAACGCGCCGCCCGAATTGATCTGGGTACTGCCGACGGTACCGGTACCGCCCAATAGGCCGCTAGTTACTGTCAGGTTCGACGCCGACGAGAGATCGCCGTTCACCAGAAACGTTCCGGCCTGCACTGTCCACGGATCTGACAGCGTGTACGTGTTGTTCACGGTCCAGGTGCCGCCGACAACGTTGAAGGTGCTGAATCCCTGATACTGCTGGGGGCCGCCCGACGGACCGATCGAGCTGAGATCGAATGTTCCGTTCCCCGTGCCACCGAGTTGCAGCGTGCTTCCTAAATTGCTTCCGAACACAAAGCCTGTGATTGAGGATGTACTTGCCAGTGTCAAAGTATTGACGCCGCCGATTGCAGATCCGGATGCGCTGGTGATGGTTCCGGAATTGAACAGGCTGACGGATGATCCGAAGCCAGAAAGATTGATAGTCGTAGTAGTAGGGTCCACGTCCGAGGACGAAATTGTGCCGCTGTTGATAATCGAGCCTGAGAAATGGCCGAAATTAATAATCGCCGAGCCGAGAGTGCTTGTAATCAGGCCCGCATTGTTGATGACGCCCGAAAAGTTTCCAGCGAGGATAATTGTCCCCTGGGGGCCATTCTCGGACATTACTCCCGTGTTGATGATGTTGCCCGACAGGCTCGAGATAGTCCCAGTAAACGGGGACGCGGCGTCCACCACGATGCCCCCCATCGTGCCACTGTTGATGATGTTACCGGTAACGGTAGTGCCGTGTGTCAGGCTAATGAAATTGTCAGTGACGCCGGAATTGACAATATTCCCCGTCATCTGGGTAAGAAACACGGAAATAATCGGAACATGGGGAATGCCCCGGTTGATTGTGCCTTCGTTCGTGATATCTCCGACGATATGAAGGCCGATGGCGTCGATGCACAAAATGGTCGTCGAGGCCGGGTTGTCAAAACCGGTCGGTCCGGCGTTACCGCATACGTTGGCGTGGGCCGCGTTCCCGCTTCCGCCGATCATGAGTGCAGCCAGTGAACTCGACGACAATAATGAGAGAATTCGCGCCCAGGGCATTATCAAAAATCACCTTTCCCGCGGTGAGCAGGTGCAATCATAGGATGCAACAACGCTCATTTTTCCGATGGCCAATCAACATGTTTCAACGCCCGGTTGAACCGATTTCCGGATATTCTGGGTAGCGTGATAAAAATACTACAATCAGCGCAACCGGTGAACGTCGGGCCTGTGTAAGACCGGGAGTGAGGCGTCACTCCGACGCATGCAGGACTTCAAGATCAGGCAAACCCCAACATTGATACCCCATGTCCTGAGCAAGCACGCCCAGACCCTCGCTCTCGATTTCTCCCGCGCCACAGAATCCGTTTGCTGGACGAATGAGCTCGCTCGGCCGGCCGTAAGGAAACGGTGGAAAGATAAGACCGTCCCGGTGGCAGTCGGCCTTCACCAGCAGGATCGTCGCTCCGACGGCGTCCAGGCGAACCGGTTCATTGGCGCCGCGGAAGTCTTCAAGTAATTTGCGCCCGTGATCGGCCCAGCCGTTGCGGTCGAAAGTCGGCCCGCCCGGCGCTTGGACGCAATGCGGGTGAAGTATGTCGAGGTCAAACGCCAGCAATTGGCGGATCAGTCCGCTCGGATAAGAAACGACGTCGACATCGAGCCAGAGTACCCAATCCTCGTCCTGCAGCGACCTGAACAAAAGCTGATTGCGGGATCGCGCGAGCACGGAACGACGGACACGCTGAAAGGCCGTGGTCCAGCGGGGAACGCCGGGCGGCAGGCGAAAATTGAAGTCCCTCTTGATCACCGTGACGCGGCGACACCTTGCTTGCAGCCTTGGAAGCAGAGCTTCCAGCGCTATCCATGTATCGTCACGGCTGTCGCTTTCCAGCAGCCCTATGGACAGGTATTGTCGCGGGTCTTCGATCGCCTCTAGATTCTCGACGTAGCGGTGGAGGTGGTGCCGCGCATCCTTGAGAGGGGTCAGAATAAGGACATTCGGCGTCGCGCCGGGCGACGGTGTGGCGGCCGATTCTGCTACCAAGATTCCTCCGCCAGCAGATACTTGGGTTCATTTGAGATGATGACGGCGGCGCGCCAAGACCACAAAAGACTTCTTAAAGAGCGCCTTGGCGAACTTCAACCCTATCCCTCCGACCATTTCTCCGGCACGGGCATCTTGATATGCGCCGGAGGGCCAAGCTTTTTCACCAACGCTTACGTGCTCGTGCGCCTGCTTCGGGTCACACATGGCTGCAAGCTGCCCATCGAAGTCTGGCACTTCGGCCGAGGCGAAATGTCTGCGCGCATGAAGCTTTTGCTTCATGACCTCGGAGCCGACACGGTCGATGCCGAAGCGGTTCTCACCGCGCTTCCGGCCCGGGTCCAGAACGGCTGGCAGCTGAAGGCTTATGCTTTGATGTGGTGCCGGTTCGAGCACGTTCTGATGCTTGACGCCGACCAGGTCCCGTTGACCGATCCAGCCGGACTCTTCGAGTGGGACGAATATCGCCAAACCGGCGCGGTCCTATGGCCCGATTGCGGGGATATCCTGGAAACGAATCCGATTTGGAACGCCTGCGAGCTGAAGCCGCGCACCTGTCCTGCCATCGAATCCGGGCAGCTCTTGATTCACAAGGCCCGACATTGGCGTGGGTTGCAAATAGCACTCCATCTCAATGAGCACTCGGCGTATTACTATCAGCTCTTGTACGGCGACAAAGATACGTTCCTGCTCG
>JBBWZW010000561.1:0-12547 GCA_039649305.1 Burkholderiales bacterium | reverse complement strand
AATTGCAAAAAAGTTAACCATTGGGCGTTCGTGGCGGTAATATTGCATTTTTAGCAACCAAATCGTCGACGAATATGAAGCCCGATTCCGTTATAGATCAGCTCGATTATGATCCGGACCGCTTGCTGGACACATTGATCTACCGGCTCAATCTGAAGAACGATGCCGGATTGTCGCGTGCGCTGGAAGTCGCGCCGCCGATGATCAGTAAAATCCGCCACCGCAAGTTTGCCGTCAGCGCTTCGCTGCTGATCCGCATGCACGAGGTTTCGCAACTAAGTATCAAGGAACTCCGCTTCCTGATGGGCGACCGCCGCGCCAAGTTCCGTATCAGCGGCACGCAATTCAAGCCTAAGGCGCCAGCGCAATCCGTCCCGGACTGAAGCGTCCTCCTTGCGCGTCTGAAAAGGATTACGTCGGCTGATTTACGCAACCCGGCGAACTGCCGGAGAGACTGCGCTATTATCGTCTTTCACGAATGACGACAGGCGAAGGAGAGCGAAATGGATCCTGATGCGACGCCGTATCAGGCTTTCAGCGAGACTCGCCGCAACTGGCCGCTCATGACGGTATACGAGCGCTTCGAACAGATCGTCACCCTCGTCCTGAGCATGATTATCGCGGTGGTGATCGCGATCGCACTATTTCAACTGCTCAAGCGCATCTTGCCTTTGATAATAGGCGGCGCACTTGACCCGCTCGACCACGAGGTGTTCCAGTCCCTCTTTGGCATGATCATGACGTTGTTGATCGCTCTGGAATTCAAACATTCGATCACACGTGTGGCAATGCGGGAAGAGGGCATCATCCAGGTCAAGACCGTCATTCTGATCGCACTGCTCGCTCTGAGCCGGAAATTTGTGATTCTCGACATCAACAAAACCAGCGCGGCGACCATCGCTGCGCTCGCTGTTTCCACCCTGGTCCTGGGCATCGTCTACTGGCTGCTGCGGGAGCGCGATGATCGCATGACAGCCCGCCGGCCCGACACAACACTACGTCCAAAGACGATTGCGCGCAGCGACAACACGTGACCTGTCCAGGAGGGAAGGCACTGTAGTGCTTGACGAGACGAGCGTAAACTTGCGGTATCTTCCTGCTTCACCGGTTCGCACTACAATGAGAGTGGTTGCGCATGCACTATTCGCACAAGAGCACACAAAATGAAACCAGTCGCCACTATCTTGATGTCGTTGTTCTTTTCTTTGCAGTTTGGCGGCTGCGTCCATACGCGAGCCGCTGAGTGTGTGTCGGCATCGACCAGAAGCGACTGTGTCAAGGCAGCCGGTGACGCGAATGTGATAAAGGAAGCGAATGCCGGGGAAGAGCCGAGCGCCACGGAGGAGCCAAGGGCAGCGAATGAACCGAACGCCGAAAAGGAACCAAGCGCACTGAAGGGTCCGAGCGAGCAGAGTAACCGCCCTCCAATGCGCCACCGGCGCGTGCCGCCGCCGGTTGGCATCGAACGTCCGCAACAGGCGCCCCCCGCGATCATCCGACGGGAACAGGTCGTTCCACAAGCGCCCGAACCGGTGCGGCCCACTGCGCCCATGGCGACTGGCGCCTGCGATTCAGGCGGCTGTTGGGACAATAACGCAAATCGTTATAACGGCCCGCCCGGCAACACCGTTCTCGACAATCGCGGCAGGCCCTGTCATCGCACCGGCACCTGGGTGCAGTGTTTCTAAGGCGTGGTGCCTATGGCCATCACCGTCGCCTCGCTGCAAGGCAATCGCCGCACGATATCACTCGGTTCTATATCAGTTATCACGAATGGAAAGCGGACTTCTTTGCTGCCGCGCGCTATAGTTCAGTTGTCTCCTCCAACTCTCCTTGAATTGGATTTAGCCCGCTACCGCAAGGTCGCGGGCTTTTTTTTGCGCGGTGAAATGCGCAGCAACGCTATGACCTGTTGTCGACCGGTGGCGCTCCTGTTGTCATTCGACCTGGATCCTTCAACTCATCGTCGCTGACCTCGCGGCCTGGCGGGTCAACTTTTTTTGCGAGCTCTTCCAACGGGGCATGGCCTTCCTTAACGCCGGTATTTGGTTGCAGTTTATTCTTTCCAGTATCGTTCATGTCAGTCTCCAAATGGCTTGGAAGCATGCGCACGCTGAATGTTCCGAAGAAAGTGTGATGCTTCCAAAGCGCATTTGCAGCGGACACTACGCAGCGCTGCCGTCGTGTTTCGGCTTGAACTGCTTGTCGCTGATGCGGAACTTGCCGCGGCGGTCTCCCATCAGGTGACGCAAATCCTGAATGCTCAATCCGCACACTTCATGCATGCGTATGAGCAGGGATGCACTGACGGGCAGCCTGCGGTGCCGGATTTTGCTGATGACCGGCGGCGAGACTTCCAGCGCACGCGATAGCGCGGCATCATTTTTTAATTTGAGCTGGTCGATCAGGGACTCAAGCATATGGTTGGGATCGTACCCGGGACGGTCCGAGTGGACTTGCTGATTCATGTGGCCTCCGACTTGTATGTCGCTTACTTCAAGGTTTACCGATACTGCATCAACATTACACGGATGCAGCTTGTTCACTGTTGTCGGATTGCGCGCCATGTAAGTAAAACTCAATTCAATCAAGGACATGGAGCGTAATTAACACAGTTATCAACAGACTTAGCCACAATTGCTGTGCATAATTTATGAGATCGATCAATGCGGCTCTTAAAACGCCGAGGGTCCGGAGAAGCGGTTTGCGATGCGTCATAAGGGAACGAGCCGAGGGGAAAAGACTTGTCCAGCGGTAGTGCCAGGCGGTCAGTTTGAACGCGCAGTCCGGCAGCCGCAATTATTGGATTGCGGCGCCAGATACGTTCTGTCCAATTAACGCCGTAGAGCCACTGGGTTCGGGTCAGGTATAGGTTCGTTGTCAGGCGTCGGGCTTCGATCCGGCAACGGGTCGTTGTCGGGAATCGGTTCCGCTGGGACTTTATGGTCGACTAAGGTCTGCATCTCTTACTCCGATGAATGCCGCGGCGTCACTCCAGAACGGAAACCGGCCGTCGCATGCGAGGGCCGTCTTTGCCACCCCTGGAAGCGGCGGCGACAAGCACGCGTCAACCTGTATCGAGCTGACGACTTCTTAAAGGAAAACTTCAGGAGCGCTCTTACTGATCGCGGCCCGGGTGGCTACGGCCAAGGCATGGGGTTCATATCGACAAATGGTGCGGCATCGTCCCCTTGTGCCGACGGCGGCGTGTCGGTATCGCAGTCGCCTAACTGGGGCCCGACAAGTTGCGCAATTTCTCTGCGAGACTCGCTGAAATCAGAGCTCAGCAAAGGAGACTCCTTCTTCGGCCAGTTTTGCATGGCCCATTTCGTGAGTTCTTCAAACCGCTCGGTCAGTTCAGCCGCATACTTGTCACACTGTTCCTTGCTTGCCATCTCGGGTCCTTTTCAATGCTAGTGCAAATCATGCATGTAGGACCATCGACAACACAATGTGTTCGCTCCGGACGCCGCACTATCTGGTTCCGGGCGCGCAAGCACCGTACCTACAGGGCGGCGGTCAACAGCTCCGCGGCCGTGCAGGATGATTCAGGCACCGTTCGGGCTTGCCTTGGGCTTGAACTGCTTGTCGCTGATGCGGAATTTATTGCGACGGTCACCCATCAGCGCACGCAGGTCCTTGATGCTCAAGTCGGAAACCTCGTGCATGCGGATCAACAGCGAGGCCCCCACAGGCAGTCGGCGATGTCGAATTTTGCTGATCAGCGGCGGGGCCACCTCGAGCGCACGTGACAGAGCCGCATCGTTTTTGAGATTGAGTTTCTCGATCAAAGACTCTAACAGGTTGTTCGGGTCATACTGGAACTGAGCTGCTTTGTCCGACTGATCTGAAAGTTTTGTGTTTTCCATCTGCTGGTTACCCTATGGTTGTTACAAGACGTTTCTATTGTGCTCAATCGGTTAGATGCATTTTTGATAATTGTCAGTAGTCCTCATTGCTGCGACGTCCGCGGGAGCATGGTGAGCTCTGGGTTTGCGCTGCTTTGACTACGCGCCGACACCAGGACGCTCAACCGGTCGATACGACCGGTTGAAGACGTCAAGCGTTAAAGGGATCAGTCAGACAAAATAAGCAGCGCCAAGCACCAGCGGTGCGCCGCCTACACCGGCAACCACCAGCCGACGCGCGACGCCGTGAATCTGGTCCTCGAAAGCGCGATAGGTTTCCATCGGTTCGAGCTGGCCACCTTTCATGCGGCGCAAGTGGGCAAGCGCATTCTTCGAAACCAGGCATTCGCGATCGGTAAAGCCGACTTCAACGGTAAAAGTCACGCCGTCGTCGCAGAGCTGTGGCTCATATGCGGTCTTGTACATGTCGTCTCCAATATCAGTGTGCAACGTTGCCAGGGAAGAAAGTTCAGTTCCGATGGTATCGAGCGGATATGACACGGTTTTGACAGTCATCAACTAAATGGATGGGGGGCGCGAAGCCGTTTGGCGCAACGCAAATTGGCGGGAGGGTGGGTCGCTCCGGACGTTGAGCTCAGAGGGAATCAGCGCTGAACAGCGTGAGTTCCCACTGATCCGACAGGTCATCGTGACGCAGGATATAAGTGCCGCCGTCGTCGGCGGCGACCTTGAAGTAACCGTAATCGAAGGCGAGCCAGCGATCTATGATCTGCAGCACTTCGATGTGTTGGCTACCGAGGAGGAAGGCGCGGGGTTGCACATCGCCGTGGGTATCGATACTGCTTTCCACATGGAGATTCATCGGATGGGCTTTCCGGCCCCGGGCCTGACTGAACCTGTTTAATCGACCTTTGCGCCCGACGCCTTGACGATCGCTGCATACTTCTTCAGGTCTTTCTGGATCAACGCAGCGAACTGTTCCGGCGTGGTCGGTGATGGTTCGGCACCGAGCCGCGCCATTCGTTCCTTCATATCCGGGGTGCGCAGGGCCTTGTCTACTTCACTATTCAGGCGCGCGATCACCTCTGGTGGCGTCTTCGCCGGCGCCATGATGCCGAACCATGTGTTGATATCGAAGCCGCTCAAGCCTTTGTCGCCGCCTGCCTCCGCCATTGTCGGCAAGTCCGGCACGGTGGCCGCGCGTTTGGTCGTGGTGACCGCAAGCGCCTTCAGCTTTCCGCTGCGGATACCCGACGATGCGGATGCGAGGTTGTCAAACATCAGGTCGGTTTGTCCAGCCAGCAAACCCATTTGGGCCGGTGCCGCGCCGTTGTAGGGAATATGCACGATGCTGACCCTGGTCATCATCTTGAATAGCTCACCCGCAAGATGGCCCGCGCTGCCATTGCCTCCCGACGCGTAGTTGAGTTTGCCCGGATGAGCCTTCGCATAGGCGACCAGGTCTTTCACCGACGCGATGCCGGATTTCGACGCGACATCCGGATTCAATATCAGGACATTAGGCACGCTGGCGACCAGCGAGACCGGAGCGAAATCCTTGACCGGGTCGTAAGGCATTTTTGGAAACAACGTCGGGTTGATGGCATGGGTGGCCACCGCACCCATCACGATGGTATAGCCGTCAGGCGCCGACTTCGCGACCGCATCGGCACCGATGTTTCCTCCTGCGCCGGGCTTGTTTTCAACGACCACCGCCTGGCCCAGGCCATCCTTCATTTTATCGGCGAGCATACGCGCGACGGTATCCAGCGGTCCGCCGGGAGGATAGGGCACGATGAAACGGATCGGCTTGGCCGGGTAATTTTCCGCGAAGACAGGGGAGGTGGCGAGAGCGCCGATCAGGAGCGGCGCTGCTGCGGTGAGCAGTTTACTAACGAGTGATTTCATGATGGGTAAGCGAACTATCCGTGGAAGCAGCGAGTGTAAACCAAATGCACGAACGGCATCGGCGGTAGGATCGAGCTCTGCGTGTCCGGCCCCGCAACCGGCCGAACACACGTTGTGCTTACTTCGACGCCGGAATCAGCGAAATGACATTGGTGTTGGAAATCTGGTCCTGGATCTGTTCGATCTCTGCCAGCAGACTCATCATCGCTTTCAGCCACGGGTAACGTGCGTAGCGCACGGACTTGTTGCTTGCGTCCAGATCGGCGATGAATTGCGGTGTCATGATGTGCGGGTGCCTGGTGCTGCAGACGCCGCCATGGAGTTGCGCGCGTTTTCCGAGATAGGCCAGCGCCAGCATGCGCTTGTAGGCAGCCACGTCGCCGTACCGTTCAACCAGGTCCTGGTCGGTCCTCGCTTTGGCGATGTAATACTGATACGCCTTCCAATCGCCTTCGCGGATTTCAATTGGCGCGAATCGGGGATTGGCGCTGGAAATTTTTTCTTCTGAATCGAGTACAGCTGACACACTACCTCCGGTGTTGCGATATCGGGCCTACTTCCAACGGGGCTTGATCGCAGCGCCGGTCCCGTCAGTTCAATCGGATAGTTATGACGTGAATAAGGCGCGAAAAGTTCACTCAGGAAACATCTGAATTTGGCATCCGTCCGTGACGGTTGCCGGTTCGATAACACCGAATAAGGTGGGAAACGCAGTGCTGTTCGCGCCTTTGGATAAATGCCGACCATGGTCAACTATGCGTGCGATGGTTGGCGTTCTGCGCGTTGACGGTTATTCGTTGCTTTCATCTTCAAGGTACCTTTGCCCGCTGCCGCATGGCTCGCGGGCTTTTTTTTCGCGCATGCGTCCGCATGCAATCAATCGTGAGCAAAACGGATTTCTGACGCGCAGCGTAAGCAGGCGCAAAGCGATGTTTGTTTGCATGCGTGCAGGCGGGAGCGCTGCGGAACAGCAAGGCTAGGGGTGAACGGCTGAAGCGAAAATTGTATATGCGATGAAATGATAAGTTCGCAACGCAGTTTGCAGATTGACACGAGGGATCACAGGTCGCGGCGGGACTCATGTAGCAAGTCTGATCATGCTCAATACCGCAAGTGTTGCGCTGGTGCCTAGTATCGAACGCGGGGGCGCATTTTTTGTATGTACTTTTTAATGCGTGCCGCCGATAAGGCTATACTTTTGACGGATCGTCGGCTTTCCTCCTGATGGCTAAATCATGACTGATGCAGAGCACGTCAATAACCGCGTCGAAACCGCCAGACAGCTTGTTGGCGAGATGCCAGTTGGTGAACTGTCAAAGGGTGTGGCGCCCCTGAAACCGAAGGGCGCATGCTGGTACTGCAATCAGCCGCTCGACAACGTGCGACGCTTCTGCAACAAGACTTGCGCCGAAGACTATCGAATTGAAGAAGAAGCTTTCAGGGACTCCCCCCGCTAAATCCGCGCAGGCCTTCGCGCAACCGGCTCAAGTGCGGTATAAAAAATAAATAAAGCTTGAGCATCGACAATGGATCGGTCTCCGGTTCCACCGCATTCCGTCCGCAGTTGTCTCATAATTAATCCTGTTCATTGCCCCTTTTCATTGATGCCGACTGGATGCGAGTCGCACCGTCGCACGTCGGCCACCGGAGTATTTAAAAATGACACCAGAAGAAATCGTTGTCGATCTCAATGAGAAAAACCGAGACACGTTGTACGCGCGACAAGACTACGATAACCTGACCCATGAGGAGGTGCTTGCTCTCATGGATGCTGCAGCGATGAAAGGCTTCCGCCTTGGCAGTAATGTCGCGCTGTCCATGGTCAAAGGCTCGCTGCTGGTGCAACTGGCGCGCGCATCTTCCGCAAGAACCGACAAGTCGGGCGCCTGACCCTTTGTAGGGCCGCAACATGCGGTCCGGAAATAACTTCTTACACTTCCGCTGTATATCTTCCCCGCGCTTCCTTCGTTTAATATCTATCCTTAATACAACTAAAGGGAGGAAGCGATGAAAGCACAGACCAAAGCTGTGGCGGCTTTTTTATGCCTGGGCACTCTGTCCGTGGCCGGCGCCGCCGATTTCGACGACTATGCACGCGTGGTGCGGGTAAGCCCGCAGTATGAGCAGGTCAACCAGCCGATGCAGGAATGCCGGACCGACTACGTGCAGACCACGCAGCAACAGCAACGCGGTGTCGGCGGTTCGATCATCGGTGGCATCGCGGGCGGCCTGCTTGGCAATCAGGTCGGCGGCGGTAACGGCCGCACTGTGGCAACAGCCGCCGGTGCGATCGTCGGTGCCGTTGTCGGCGACCGGATGGAAAACACCGGAAACAACGCAGTCGTCACCGAACAACCGGTACGCCATTGCCGCACAGTCGACAATTGGCAAACTCGCACTAACGGCTATGCCGTCACCTACGAGTACTACGGCCATACCTACACCAGCGTCATGCCCTATGACCCGGGTGAGCGCATGCGAGTAAAGGTAGCGGTTACACCGCGCATGTAACAAACGTGTTGCCGGCCGCCTGCGGTGACATTTACCCGCGGGGCGCCGGCTGCCGGGGGCAGCGTTCTCGAGGGGTACTGCCGTAAGCTAATGAGCCTTACTCTTCAGCCTGATCCGCCCCACAACATTTCTTGTATTTCTTTCCGCTGCCGCAAGGGCACGGATCATTGCGTCCGACTTTCGGCGCATCGCGTTGCACTTGGACCACCGCGGATTTGCGATGAGGCGCCCAGAATTTCCAGATCGGCAGAATAGCCGATTCCATCTCCACCGCCAGCTTATGCCGCTTGACCGGATCGTCGACCAGGGACATCTCTTCCTCTTCGACTTCCTCCGCGCCCAGCAGGTATATAGGCCGGGCCATCTCTGCGAGATTGGAACTCCAGATCGGTTCCCATGCGTCCGCGCGAAGGTTCATTCCCTCCCAGAATCCCCAGGCCCACGATTCGCCGTCGAGCAGCATGCGTCCTTCCAGTTCATGCTCGCAAAACAGCGGCTCGAATTCTTTCGGCGCCACCTCGAACGTAATCGCGACCTCATTCATGAAGCGCGCGATCAAGCCGGTAATGCGCTCGGCTTCCTTTGCCGATTTGAATTTCGGGCCTTCTTCAGCAAACGAGCCCCATATGCGGGGCAGCCATTCGGCCATCAGCACTTCTTCGGGACCGATCACCAACGCGGTCAGGTAGCCATGCAGGGAATCCATCGTCATCCCGTCGTCGGCGCAGTGGTCGGACAGTAAAAAACGATCGAGCTCGTCAAATTCTTTATCGGATAGGGGTTCGTCTAGTTGCATCGGAATAGCAGTAACAGTTATGGGACAGGTGTGTAGTGTAACGCCTGGCGGTCATATCCCTTCGCGGATTTTCGGAAGCGCTTTAACAAACTCCCCGCCGCCGGCATCGGCCTCGTACAATGAGGTATGAATGATACCGCCGCTCAGTCTTTTGCCCATCTCACGCCCGACACCGTGCTCGACGGCCTCGAAACAATAGGCTTGTATGGCGATGGCCGCCTGCTCGCGCTCAACAGCTATGAGAACCGGGTGTACCAGGTTGGCATGGAGCAGGGGCCGCCGGTGATCGCGAAGTTCTACCGGCCGCAGCGGTGGAGCGATGCGGCGATCCTCGAAGAACATCAGTTCGTCCAGGAATTGGTAGAGCACGAAATTCCCGTAGTGCCGGCGCTGCCGATCGCTTCACGCGGAACACTGCATGAGTTTCAGGGATTTCGCTTCGCCGTTTTTCCCAGGCATGGCGGTCGCGCGCCGGAGCTGGAAGACAGCGCGACGCTGGAATGGATGGGGCGCTTTATCGGCCGCATTCATGCGGTTGGTGCGCAGCAGCCGTACCAGGAGCGACCAATGCTCGACATCGAGAGTTTCGGCGTGGCGCCGCGCGACTACCTGTTGTCGCATGGTTTCATCCCGGATGAGCTGCTCGATGCCTGGCGCAGTGTGACGGCGCAGGCGCTGGATGGCGTACGCCATTGTTATGATCGGGCCGGCCCGGTCCGCTCATTACGCCTGCACGGGGACTGCCACGTCGGTAATGTGCTGTGGACAGACGATGGTCCGCATTTCGTGGACTTCGACGACAGCCGCATGGGTCCCCCGATCCAGGATTTGTGGATGCTGTTGTCCGGAGACCGCGCCGACATGGTCAGGCAGTTGAGCGATGTGCTGGCGGGGTACGAGGACTTTTTCGAGTTCGATTCACGCGAGCTGTATCTGGTTGAAGCACTGCGTACGCTGCGGTTGTTACATTATTCCGCGTGGCTCGCGCAGCGCTGGGACGATCCTGCTTTCCCGGCTGCATTCCCCTGGTTTAATACCCAGCGTTACTGGCAGGACCGCATCCTCGAATTGCGCGAGCAGGTAGCACTGATGGACGAACCGCCGCTGTGGCCGGTGTGAGAGTTAGACCTTCTGTGCGGAAGTCGCCAGCGCATCCAATGCCTGGATCACTTTGTCGGCTGAGGGATCGGCATTGGAAACCAGCACCGCACGTTCGATCGCCTCATCGCGCGCATTTTTCGAATAATAGTTGAGCAAGTAATCGCCGTTCTCGGCGCCTTTCATGCCCATGCCGTCGTCCCTGGACAGGCGCCGGACGTACCACACCGCATAGCCGTTCGATTCTTCGCAGCAGTACACTTCCGCCGAATGATAGGGGCCCAGCGGATGCTCTTCCGGGTCGGTGTTCCAGATGGTCTTGCGCCAGAGATGGTTTTTCTTGGCCTCAGGTGTGGATTGCATTGCGTGCTCCTCCGGGTATTTGTTATCCGCCTTGGTTTGTATACGGCATGAAATCGGGAAAGTTGAGGCCTCGGCATTGAATTACTCAACCGGTGGTCAAATGTAATCCTCGTCATCATCATGCAGTTGCGGCAGCAAGTCGAACCGGACCATGTCCAGGGAATTGACTGGCCATGGCAGCTCGACCCGGTAAGGCACACCGCTCACGCGGTCTTCGACATAACACCGTAGCGTATCGGAGTACAACTGCGGTTCGTTGATTTCCGTCAGGTCGTACTGGCCTGCATGGGGAGCCGAGATCCTGCCCCGCACACCGCCGTGCTGTGATGCCGCAACAGCCCGGTTCCTGAAGTCCGCGGGATTTTTTATCAATCGATAGCCGGAGCCATGGTTCAGGCGTAACCAGGCTTCAATATGCAGGATCAGGTGCTGGACCGATACCTGGCCGGCCTCACCGACCGGACGATCATAGTCATCCAGACCTTCGTCCAAGCGAAAACCGTGGGGACCGCCACCGACTCGAGATGACCTCATTCCAGTGCGGCCGCTCGCTCGTCCGTATCATGCAACGGAGTGGTCATGATATGCCACGGATTCTCCAGCCATTCCTGCCTGACCGGTGCGTGGCCGTTATTCAGATCGTCCATGATGTGAATGTTAATTGTGTGGCGAAACGGATTGTATAGCGCGCCGAGACGGTCGGTGCCGCCATAGCTGGTCGGACTTTCCATGTGGGTGTCGGCGATCTGGATGGTATGCGGAGGTTCCACCTGCAAAATGGCCGATGCCAGGCAGTCGAATAAGCGGCCCGTATCGACGGTCGGCAAATACACGCCAGGAGCACTCATGGCTTCATATACGGCTTGCAGCGTATACGCACCATCATCATCCACTCGCTTGACGGTATGCATCAGCTGCTCTTTTCGCATCTGGGGGACGCCGAAATCACCTTTATGACGATCGACCAGCGTCACAACGTGAGATAGCAGGTCGCCGAGCGGTGGCTCGCTACGCGGCGCAAGCACATGTGCGTGCGCCGGCGCTTTCAACTTGTTCCCGATCCATTCGGCGGCCGCCTGATGACCGCTCCAGTCATCGATAAAAGTCGCTGGCGTCAGCGAGAACACCTGGTCGTGAATCGCCACCGGTACGTGAAAGGTATATGGCGATCGTTCGACTTCGGCCTGGATGTCATCGCGCATGCTCATAATCGTGTCCAGAACGAAAGTCAGGACATGGGTTGCGTCCTGGGGCTGCTCCGGATTCGGCGGATAGCCCTTTTCGGAAGAAGTCATTTTGATGGACTTGCCGAAGTAGATCTCAGCGAGTTCCACCAGTTGTCGGCCCACACTCAGTTTCCAGGCAAGCTGGCGCATTTCTTCCTGTTTGATCGAGGCGCCTTCAGGCAGGAATTGCACCGCGACGTTGCGCAGGAAATCGTTGTAACCCGGCTTGTCGATATAGGTTGTCAGACTTTCGCTAAAGAGCTTGAGCGCTTGCTGGCTGAGGTCATTGATGTCGCCGAACTGACGCAGTATTTCGCTCGTCCTGTTTGCCGCATGTTGCAGCAGCTGTTTCATCATCCACTTGAATTCGTCGCCGCTCGCGATGGAGTGTGACACCATCGCCTGGTTCGGTGGCTCGTCGAGCGGTGGGCCCAGGACGAGGAAAGCGGGTTTTCCGGAGCCAAATGACAGCTGCAGCCGTTCATCCATTACCCCGTCGAGTTGCGCGAGGAATTCATGCCGCACTTCATCTACGGCTTCCGATTTGTACCTCTGGTCGACGCTGGCCAGTCGCGTCTGGTACTGTGCCGCTTTCGCGGCCAGCGAATTCGGATCCGGCTTCCCTTTGCTTCCTGTGCCATGGATGACAGCTTTCCTCAGTTTGTCCCGGTGGCGGCTTGCGACGCTGTTGTGCGCCGCGGATGCGAATGTCGACTCCCAGGCGGACAGCAGCCTCGCGTGCTCCATACCTGCAAAGGCGTCGAGCGCGACTGCGG